>CAYUQN010000077.1:0-4801 GCA_964446815.1 uncultured Oscillospiraceae bacterium
GCCTCTACTCCGTCACCGCAAGAGGCATGGGCCCCAAGCCCGAGTTCTTCGGCAATATCGACGAGCAGAACAACTTCGCCATCAAGTCCTCCGTTGTCGGCATGATGCTGGCAGGCTTCTGGTACGCATGGACGGTCATGATGTGGATGGGCGGCCCCGGACTGTTCGGCGCTGTTCACTCTTCACAGTGGTTTGCATGGGAGCCCGATGAGATATGCATCATCTGCCTGTATGTCATGTACATTCCCATGATGATCGGTCTCATGGTCAAGGCAAAGGAGCTGCACCCCGTTAAGCGTTTTGTGCTTCCGGCACTGGGCGTTCTGTGCTGCCTGTTCTTCTGCTATGCTATCTGGGTCGGCTACGGCTGGCAGCAGTGCATCGGCTTCCTTGCGTTCTTTGCGGTGGTCATGTTCATCGGCTTCCTGTTCGAAAAGCACCGTCAGCACAGCGAAAAGAAAGCTAAATAAGAGTTATATAAAAAGGCTTCAGCCAAACGGCTGAAGCCTTTTTTCGTGTTGATCTTATTCGAGCTCAAAGGCACCGGTGTAGAGCCTGTAATATGTGCCCTTTTCGGCTATGAGCTTTTCATGATTGCCACGCTCGATTATGCGGCCGTGGTCAAGCACCATTATGACATCGGAGTCCATGACCGTGCTCAGACGGTGGGCGATGACGAATACCGTCCTGCCCTTCATCAGCGAATCCATGCCCTTTTGGACTATCGCCTCGGTCCTCGTATCGATGGAGCTTGTCGCCTCGTCGAGTATCATGACCGGAGGATCGGCAACCGCCGCTCTTGCGATGGATATGAGCTGACGCTGACCCTGCGAGAGATTGGAGCCGTTATTGGACAGCATCGTATCGTAGCCATCGGGCAGACGGCGTATGAAGTCATCCGCACCGGCAAGCCGTGCTGCATTGCGACATTCCTCATCCGTGGCATCCAATTTGCCGTAGCGGATGTTTTCCATGACCGTTCCGGTGAAAAGGTTGGTATCCTGCAAAACCAATCCAAGGGATCTGCGGAGATCGGCTTTGCGGATCTTGTTCACGTTTATACCGTCGTAGCGTATCTTGCCGTCTGCGATATCGTAGAAGCGGTTTATTAGATTCGTTATCGTGGTCTTGCCTGCACCGGTAGCACCGACAAAGGCGACCTTCTGACCGGGCTCGGCGTAAACGCTGATATCGTGGAGAACCTCCTTGCCCTCCTCGTAGCCAAAGTCGACGTTCTTTAAAACGACATCACCCTTCAGCTCCTTGTACTCTATACCGCCGCTCTTGTGGGGGTACTTCCATGCCCAATGACCGGTATGGTGGTTCGTTTCGGTGATGCTGCCGTCGGGGGATATCTCGGCGTTTACAAGGGTGACATAGCCGTCATCGGCTTCCTTTGCCTGATCCATGAGATCGAAGATGCGATCCGCACCTGCCATTGCCATGACGATGGAGTTTACCTGCTGAGAAAGATTGTTTACGTTGCCGGAGAACTGACGTGCCATGTTGAGGAAGGGAACAACGACGCTGATGGAGAACGCAAGTCCGGATATGCTGAGATTGTACACATCACCGAGAATGAACATTCCGCCTGCTACGGCGATGATAACGTACAGGATATTGCCGATGTTGTTGTTTATCGGGCCGAGGCAGTTTGCGTATGCATTAGCACGGAAGCTGTCCTCAAAGAGCTGATCGTTGACCTTCTTGAAGTCCTCCTTGCTCTGCTCCTCACGGCAAAATACCTTTATGACCTTCTGACCCGTCATCATCTCCTGCACAAAGCCCTCGGTCTTGCCCATTGAACGCTGCTGACGGATGAAGTATTTTGCACTGCCGCCGCCGACTGTCTTAGTTACGAAGATCATTGCCACAACGCCGAGAAGCAGGATCAGCGTGAGCCATACGCTGTAGTACAGCATGACGCACAGAACGCCGATGACCACCGCACCTGCCCTCAAAAACGTGGGTATCGTCTGAGAAACGAGCTGACGCAGGGTGTCGATATCGTTGGTGTAGTAGCTCATGATATCGCCGTGACGGTTGGTATCGAAATACTTTATGGGGAGGTTTTGCATACCGTTGAACAGCGTTCCTCTGAGCTTATACATGAAGCCCTGTGTCATGACCGCCATGAGCTGAGTGTAGGCGGTGATGGCGATGATGCTCAAAACATACATGATTATGAGGAAGATTATTACCGGCCATACCTCCTCGGAGGCAGCAGCCCAGTCTTGGGTGACCTGCCACTTTTCGATGATGGCGACAATCTTCTGTATGAGGATATCGGGAATTGCGGCAACGAGTGCGGAGAAGATTATACAGCCCACAACGAGGGGGAGAAGCTTGGGATAATAGCTGTGGAGAAGCTTTAAGACACGGCCTAAGGTGCCCTTTTTGGCTTTGGGTCTTTTATTCATTCTCCTCACCTCCCTTGTTCTGCTGCTCATAAACCTCACGGTATATCTCACTGCGAGTAAGCAGCTCTTCGTGATTGCCGCAATCGGCTATATGACCGTTTTCCATGACGATTATCATATCCGCATCCTGCACCGAGGATATACGTTGAGCGACAATGAGCTTTGTCGTCTCGGGGATATAGCTTTTAAAGCCTGCTCTTATGAGAGCATCGGTATGGGTGTCGACGGCACTTGTCGAGTCGTCGAGTATGAGTATCTTGGGCTTTTTAAGCAGAGCTCTTGCAATGCAAAGACGCTGCTTCTGACCGCCGGATACATTGGTGCCGCCCTGCTCAATAAAGGTGTCGTAGCCGTCGGGGAAGGAGGATACGAACTCATCCGCCTGTGCCAAATGGCAGGCCTCGGCTATCTCCTCATCGGTGGCGTTTTCATTGCCCCAACGGAGGTTATCCTTTATCGTACCGGAAAACAGCAGATTCTTTTGCAGCACCATTGCAACGGAGGAACGCAAGACCTCAATGTCATAGTTGCGTATGTCGACACCGCCGATCTTGACGGAGCCTACACTGACATCGTACAGCCTCGGTATGAGCTGGACGAAGGTGCTCTTGCCGGAGCCCGTACCGCCGATTATACCGACCGTTGCACCGGAGGGTATGCTGATATCGACATCGGACAGGGCGTATTTCTCCGCCTTTTCGGAGTATTTGAAGGACACGTTCTCAAAGCTTATGCTTCCGTCCTTTACCTCGGTGACGGCGTTTTCATCGGAGCTTATGCTCGGAACCTCGACAAGCACTTCATAGATCCTCTTTGCCGATTCCGCACTCATGGTGAGCATGACATAAATTGCGGACAGCATCATGAGCGACATGAGTATTTGTACGCCGTAGGTTATCATGGCGGAGATCTGACCGACGTCGATATATTTGCCGCCGCTTTCGATCGCAAGCCTAGAGCCGACAAGAAGGACGAATACCATGTTGAAGTACATACAGATATTCATAAGCGGAGTGTTGAGCGCAACGATACGCTCGGCCTTTGTGAAGTCGGAGCAGATATCCTTTGCGGCAACATCGAACTTTTCCTTCTCATGCTCCTCACGGGCAAAGCTCTTGACGACTCTCATTCCACGGACGTTTTCTTCAATGGACTCATTCAGGCGGTCGTACTTTTTAAATACCCTGCGGAATGCCGGCATGGCGTTCTTTGCGATAAGCAGGAGGCCGAACACCAAAACGGGGATGATGACAACAAAGGTCAGTGACAGGGTGCCGCCCATGACAAAGGCCATAACGACCGAGAATATGAGCATCATGGGGCTGCGTATCGCAGTACGGATTATCATCATGTATGCCATCTGAACGTTGCCGACGTCGGTGGTGAGACGTGTGACCAAGGATGCTGTCGAGAACTTGTCTATGTTCTCGAAGGAGAAATCCTGCACACGGAAGTATATATCCTCACGCAGATTCTTACCGAAGCCGGAGGATGCCTTGGCACAGAAGTATCCGGCAGCGGAGCCACAGCCGAGACTGAGCACAGCCATCACGACGAGCAGACCGCCGTATTGTATAACGGTCGACATCTCGGCACCGGCCTTTATGAGGTTTATGAGCTGTGCCGTTATAAACGGTATAAGCACCTCGATAACGACCTCTAAAACTATGAAAATCAGGGTGAGTATACTCGGCTTTTTATACTCTCTTATGCATTGTGAAAGTCTTTTGAGCATTCGGTCTCCTCCTTCTCTGCACACAGGCAGGGCATTTTTTCAAAGATCTCGTAAAGCACGGTGAGGGATTGAGCGAGTCTTTGTCTGTCGGCAGGCTCCATATCGGAAAACAGCCTGTTGTAGTAATTTGTCTGCTGAGCGGTAAAAACGCTCATGTAATCGTGAGCCTTATCGGTCAGCGAAATGCGAACTATTCGCCTGTCGGCACTGTCACCGACTCTGAGCCCGAGCTCAAGCTCGATGAGGCGATTGACCGTCTTTGTCATCTGTTGCTTTGTCATGTGCATGGCGGAGCTAAGCTCACCCATGGACATAGGCTCACCGTTAGCGGATATGAGCTGCATACAGTGATAGATGTTCGGATTTATACCGTCGTGAAGCAGAGCCTTAAAGGGCTTTGCAAGGCGATATTGCCACATCGGAAGAAGCTTCAGGACAAGCTCCTGTAATTCTTCGTTGTTCATGATACCTCCAAAAAGTAAACTACGGTTTACAATAAGCCGTAGTTTACCATTGAATTATGAACAAATCAAGTATTACTTGTGAACAATAATTAATTACGAAAAAGTCACTGTAGCAAATTCTACAGCGAAATATGAGAAATCCGACTATAGTAAAAGTAGGTACGGAAAAACCGTACCTACTT
>CAYUQN010000078.1:0-4761 GCA_964446815.1 uncultured Oscillospiraceae bacterium
GACTCCGTCCGCAAGGCATAAAAAAACAGCTTGCAAATTTTAACACGGTATGATATATTGAACACAGCAATTGAAGTTCTTATACCATACCAAGAACCATCAATGCAACTACAATAAGGCTTTAAGCCGAAAAGCACTGACGCTCTCTTTTAGAGGGCGTCATCTTTTTTGGTGTCCCATAAATGGCATTGCCAAAAAAAGCAAGATATGTTAGTATAAAAACAGAAAAGATATGCGGAGGTACGCAATATGTACAACTATGCTATGGGGCTTGATATAGGCATTGCATCTGTGGGTTGGGCGGTGCTTGCACTGGATGCACAGGAAAAGCCGTGCGGAATAATTGACTTAGGTGTCAGAACATTTGAGAAAGCCGAAGGCGATAAAGGAAAATCACTTGCACAGGCGAGGAGAGAGGCAAGAGGTATGCGGCGGAATATTCGCCGTCGCCGCCATCGCAAGGAGCGTATTCGCAGCCTGATCATAAGCGAAAATATAATCAACGAGCAGCAGCTTGAGCATTTGTTTGACGGCAAGTTGGAGGACATTTACGCCTTGAGAGTAAAGGCTTTGGATGAGCCTGTTTCCGCTGAGCAATTTGCAAGGATACTGATCCATATTTCACAGCGTAGAGGCTTTAAATCAAACAGAAAAGATCAGTCAAAGACCGGAAAAGACGGCAAGCTGCTGAAAGCGGTCAAAGATAATAAAGAGCGCACAGCACAGCGCAGATATCGTAGCGTTGCGGAAATGATGCTGAAGGATGAACTCTTTTCGGAGCATAAACGCAACAAAAGCAACGAACATATAGCGGATGTGGACAGGAAAATGATAGAGGATGAGGTCAAGCTTATCTTCGAGGCACAACGCTGCTTCAAAATGCCGTTCGCTACGGAGGATATAGAGAAAAAGTATTGGGATATACTTTCAAGTCAACGCTCCTATGACGAAGGTCCGGTAAAAGGTACTACATACGGTGGGCTTAAAGAACCCGGCAAATGTACCTTAGAGGGAAAAAACGGTGAGCTTCGTGCATCGAAAGCCTGCTATTCTTTTGAGCTTTTTAATCTTTGGCAGAATATCAACCACATACGTATCATGTGTGATGGAGACGAGCGTTCACTAAGCGATAGCGAAAGACAAGCACTGTTTAATCTTGCACATAAAAAAGCCGCTTTGACATACAAGGACTTGCGTAAGGAGCTGAAACTCGGTGACGATGAGAGATTCAAATATGTCCGCTACTCGGTAGACAAGCCGGTGGATGAATGTGAGAAAAAAGAGAAGTTTAATCATCTTATAGCGTATCACGAAATTAAAAAGGCGTTTGAAAAAACGGCAAAAGGTCGCTATGCCCTTTTACCGCTTGAGCACAAGAACGCCATCGGTGAGGCACTCGTTTACGGCAGCGAAGAAAAGATAGAAAAATATCTCAGAAATGAGGGTCTTGAAGACTGCGATATTAAGATAGCAAAAACTATAGCACTGTCATCAAAGAGAGGTCATTTGTCGGTTCTTGCCTGTGAAAAGCTGCTGCCGTATTTGGAAAAGGGCATGGTCTACAGCAATGCTTGCGAGGCAGTGGGATATGATTTCAACGGTCATGATCAAACTAAGCGGGCAAAGTTTTTGAAGCTCGAGGATAAAGACAAAGAAAGCATTACGAGCCCAATAGCACTGCGGGCGGCATCACAAACGGTCAAAGTAATAAATGCGATAATTCGCAAGTACAGAAGCCCCACATTTGTGAACATCGAGCTTGCCCGTGATATGGCAAAGAGCTATGATGAACGTCAAAAAACAGAAAGCGAGTTTAAAGAAAACAGCAAGTATAACGACAGAATCATGGAACGCCTTCGCAAAGAATTCGGGAAGAAAAGTCCAAGCGGTGAGGATCTTGTCAAATTCAAGCTTTATGAGGAGCAAAACGGGCTTTCCGCATACTCGGGAAAGCCGATGGAGCTAAACAGACTGTTTGATTCCGGTTATGCCGAAGTGGATCACATTATACCGTACAGCATAAGCTTTGACAATTCGTATAACAACAAGGTACTGGTTCTTACAAAAGAGAACAGAGAAAAGGGCAACAGACTGCCGCTTGAATACCTCACCGGAGAAGCAAGGGAAGACTTTATCGTCAGAACAAAGGCAAGCGTCCGAAATCTCAAAAAGCAACAAAAGCTGCTGAAAAAGCAGGTTACGGAGGCTGACATAAGCGGTTTCAGGGAAAGAACCTTGCAGGACACCCGTCATGTTTCTCGCTTTATGTACAATTTGATAAACGATCAGCTTGAGTTTGCACCCTCGACAAACGGCAGGAAAAAACGTGTTACCGCCGTGAACGGAGGCGTAACGGCTTATCTGCGTAAACGTTGGGGCATTGAGAAAAACCGCGCCAACGGTGATAAACACCATGCCGCCGACGCTGTTGTAATAGCCTGTACGACAGATGGATTTATCCGGCGAATAAGTGAATATTGCAAGGAAAGAGAAATCAATCGCAGTGTAAGTCCAAATATTCCGTATCCATGGGACAATTTTTGGAAAGAGCTTGAAGCAAGAATGGGAGAAGATCCCGAAAAGCTGGTAGAAGACATCAAGCTGCCGTTTTATCTTGACACGGAGATTTCTGAAAATGTCAGACCGATATTCGTCTCCAGAATGCCGATGAGAAAAGTCAGAGGAGAGGCACATGAGGCGACTGTGCGAAGCCCGAAGGCAGGTGAGGGGTTCACGGTAAGCAGGACGGAGCTTAAAAAGCTGAAGTTTAAAGATGGAGAGATAAAAGGCTATTACAAGCCCGAGAACGATCCGCTACTATATAATGCCCTGTGTGACAGACTCAGGCAGTTCGACGGTGACGCCGAGAAAGCATTTGCCGAGCCGCTTTATAAACCGAACGCAGACGGCAGCAGAGGCTCTGTTGTGAAAAAAGTTTGGATTCAGGAAAAGAGCACGATCACCGTTCCCGTACACGGCGGAAAAGGTATAGCAAACAACGGGGATATGGTGAGAATAGATGTTTTCCGTGTTGAGGGTGACGGTTACTATTTTGTTCCGATCTATGTGCCGGATACGCTGAAACCCGAACTTCCGAATAAGGCGTGTACTAGGGGCAGACTGTATTCCGAATGGAAAGAGATGAAGGACGAGGACTTTCTGTTTTCACTCTACAAAAACGACCTTGTTGAAGTGACAAGCAAATCAATTCTTAAGCTGAATAATCAGCTTAAAGGAAGTAGCCGACCTGAAAAAATCAAGCAATCCACTGCGAAACTGTACTTTAATAGTGCAGATATATCAACTGCTTCAATTACAGGGGAAACGCATGATTCTGCATATAAATGCAGAAGCTTGGGTATCAAAACGCTTGTGTCCATAGAAAAGTACACTGTCGATGTGCTCGGTGAACATCACAAGGTAGGTAAGGAAAAACGACAGGGCTTTAAGGGGAAAACGAAATGCCATACAGAAATATCATAATCGAAAGTCCTGCATCGCTGTCCGTAAAGCACGATCAGCTTATAATTAAAACCGACCGTGAGCATCACGCTGCGATCGAGGATATTTCCGCCCTTTTGATAGAGAGCAGGCAATCAAGTATAACGACAGCCGCACTGTCCCGTTTGGGGCAGTGCGGCTGTGCCGTTTTTGTATGTGATGAAAAGCATATGCCCTGTGCGGTGCTTGAGCCGTTTTCTCGGCACAGCAGACAGCTTTCGGTCATAAAATTGCAGCTTGATATGTCCGAACCGCTGCGAAAGCAGCTCTGGAAAAGTATAGTCGTTTCAAAGATCCGCAATCAAGCGTTTTGCCTTGAATACTTCGGCAAAGAGGCGGAAGCAAACAATCTCATAATGTTGGCGGACAGAGTAAAATCGGGAGACACGGAAAACACGGAGGCTGTCGCTGCCGCAAAATATTTTCCCGCATTGTTCGGAGACGGTTTTACTCGCAGCACAGATGACGGTCGCAATGCGGCACTGAATTACGCTTATGCAATACTGAGAGGCTGCATGGCACGATACATTGCTTTATATGGCTTTTTACCTGCCGTGGGCTTACATCATTGCAGCACACTTAATTCATTTAATCTTGCGGACGATATGATGGAGCCGTTCAGACCGATAGTTGATATGATAGTAAGCATGAGCTGCACTTCCGATGCCGTGCTTACACCGGAAATAAAGAGGAGCTTGTTTAACTGCCTGAATCTTGATGTGCTGTCCGATGGGCGGCATTACACTGTGTCATATGCAATGGAACGAATGGTTCAAAGCTTATCACGCTCATACACAAATAATCGCAATGAACTTATACCGCCGCAGCTTTGTGAGCCTAAGCAGCACAGCTATGAATAAATTTATGCGAATAATAGTGTTCTTCGATCTTCCCGTAAAAACAAAAGCCGAGCGGCGTGACGCAACTCGGTTCAGGAACTTTTTGCTTGATGACGGATATGTGATGATGCAATACTCCGTATATGTAAGAATATGCAACGGCATGGATGCCGTGAAAAAGCACAAGGAGCGGCTTGCCCGTCATGTTCCGGATAACGGAGCTATAAGAGCACTTACAATAACGGAGAAGCAATTTGAGGCGATCGACGTACTTTTGGGCTCTCTTTGCGAGGCGGATGAAGAATTTCAGTGCGAGCAGCTTTCGATTTTTTAAAGAAAAAGTGTGCCATTTCTTATTGAAGCGGCACACTTTTTCCGATGATCTATTATACCATACCAAGAACCATCAGGCAACTACAAC
>CAYUQN010000079.1:0-4700 GCA_964446815.1 uncultured Oscillospiraceae bacterium
CTGATCGTAGGTTTAGCTTAGAATAAAAAGGAACGCTTCGGCGTTCCTTTTTTATACTTGTTTAGTTATGAGTTGAAAAAAAGCACTTCCTTTTCGGAAGTGCTTTTTGCTTAATGCCGCCGTAGTCGGTCTCGGGCGGTATTGTGCCGATGTTCGGCAATATCAAAAGAGGAAGAATGGAACGCAAGCAAGCTTGTCAAAACTTTGTCTTGCATTATTTGTGACTTTAATATATACTAAAGCCGTACAGAAAACAAGCGAATATAAATCATATTAAGCATGAGTTTTCGGAATGAAGGCAAAACTATGGCAATACATAAATATTACGCATTTTTAAGGGTAGTTGAGCTTGGCAGTATTTCCGGAGCGGCTCAGGAATTGGGCTATACGCAGTCGGCGGTGAGTCGCATGGTGGCGGATCTCGAAGCCGAGTGGGGTCTCAACCTAATAAAGCGAAGCAGGGCAGGGCTCTCCCTGTCGTCCGACGGCATCGAGATGCTCCCGACGATTAGGGCATTGTGTGAAAAGTACCGTGAAATGCAGGACAGGGCAAATGCGATAAAGGGTCTCGAAACGGGATTCATCCGCATCGGCTCATGCTCAAGCGTGTCGACGCAATGGCTACCGAAGATACTCAAGACCTTCCAAAAGCAGTATCCGCACATTGATTTTCGTCTTGAGAATATGGAGTATTCCGACACCGAAGCGGCGATACGCTCCGGTGAGATCGACTGCGGCTTCATAACCTCGCCCTGCTCCGATGAGCTCGACTTCACATTTTTGCACCGTGACCGAATGCTGGCGGTGCTTCCTCCGGAGCATGAGCTTGCAGAGGCGGATAAGTATCCGCTGTGTCGCTTGATCGAAGAACGCTTCATAAAGCTCCGTGACGATGCGAACAACGAGAACTCGAGGGAGCTGCTCAAGCTCGGTGAGGCACTCAATGCACCGCTGAACATCATCTGCGACGTTGACGACGATTATTCGATCATGGCAATGGTGGAGAGTGGGCTCGGCGTAAGCGTCCTGAGCGAGCTTGTAACGGAGCGTATGCCCTTCGACATCGTGCTCAAGGAGTTTGACCTTGCACAGTACCGTGACATCGGCATTGCGGTCAGAAAGGGCGGCGTTGCCTCTCCTGCTACGGAGCGCTTCGTTCAGGTCGTCAAGGACTGCTTCGACTTGGGAAGATTCGTGCTATAAGATCTCGGCTCTCAAACAAAAATGCAAAGCATAATGCTCTCTCGGGCAGACTGTCGGCTGACAGCTCTCGCAAAGAAAGAGTCAAGTGTTGGGCATGGCAGTTGACGTTAGTGCCGACGATATAGCTCTACCGCTCCGAAACTTTTGCCACCCCAATATAGGTCGCTGCAATACAATTCGGGTATGCACAAAAAACAGACAATGCTCCGGCTTTCCGCGGAACATTGTCTGTATATTTTTAATTCTTATCGGCAGTGCCTATTCAAGGCTTTGTTTCCTTGAGGTAGCCGTTATAGTCCTCGGGGGAGTTGAAGTCACGGGTGCTGTCGGGGACGGAGACAAAGGCCCTGCCTATCTCCCTGCTGTCAAGCGGAATACCGGCGTAGTAGCGATACACCTGCCAGCCCTTGCACTCGGATATTTTCCCCTCAAGGAACATATTCCGCACCGCCTCAAAGCAGCGTAAAAACTCCTTTCCGCTGCGTATCAGAACGGCACAAACGCTTTTTTCGTTGCCGAAGAACATGATCGGATCGTTGCCCTCATCGGAGCATATGCGGTGCATTGCCGCCTCCGAGTACAGGACATCGCCGTACAAAAAGCACAGGTCATCATCGATAAGCTCGACGGTGAAGCGGTCGATCTCAAGCACATTGTTCTTGGGCTCATACCGCAGTGCTCCTGCGGTGGACAGAGACGGATCGTGCGAGGTCACAGTGATCTGCGCAGCCTTGTCATTTTCGCGGATAAGCCTCACGCTGCGCTCTATCAGCGTTTCACCGTCTATGCGTATCTCATGCTTCGAATGACCGAGGTAGCGGTTCCAACGGCTTCCCTTGCCGTCTGCCATAATTACATACTTCATATCATTTTATAATACCGTGATCACGGTAGAACTTGCCCAGCCTTCCGTAACGCTGAGGGCCCCAAAGCTGGATGATGTTGACACCGGACGAGGTGTTTGCCTCGATAACGGTGAAGCCGTCGGGAGTGGGAAGGATATCCCACGCTATGATATCGAGATAGGGGAAATGCGACGAGACTTCGAGCACCGAGCTCTTGAGCTCATCCCAATTGGGAATGACAACGCCCTTGATAGGCTTGCCGCTGTCGGGGTGGACATTGTACACCGACAGATCATGCAGAGTACGAGCCTCACTGAGCTCACCGGTAATGATGTTCACGTTGGCGATGAGACCGCCTTTTGAGCCGTTATCCACCGTTCCGGTCCAGCCTGCACCTATACGCTGCACCGCAAATGCAAGATCAAACTCCTTTTCGGGGGTATCTCGCAGTACGATCATGCGTATCGTATTGGCGGAGGGGGCATATATCTCGTTCAGGTAATCGGCTTGATGAGCAAGGGGAGATACGAACCAGTCCGCTTTGTCATCCAGCGCCTTTTTGAGATCTTCCTCGGTGCACTCCTTGCCGTTGAGGCTGATAACACCGTCTGTGTATTTTGCGATCCTGACACCCTCGCCCTTACCGCTGTGTACCGGCTTTACGACAAAGGCACCCTCGGTACGCAAAAGCTCAATGACCTCATCGATGCTCTCAATGCGGTAGCCGTTCATACCCGAGATACGCTTGCCCTTTTTGACCGCAATGGGTTCGGGAGTGCTGCAATAGTTACGCACGAGCTGAGCAAAAACGACCTTGTTGTCCAAAAGGGCATTGTAGGGCTCGTTGATACGCCTTGACCTTATCCAGTCAAACTCCGAAAGATACTGCTTCTTGTCGTTGTGAGCAAAGTCGTACAGCGATATTTGATCGGGCATATATCCGCCGAAGACGGCATACCATATGCGTTTATAAATCGGGGTCTTAAAGTGATCGTGTGCAAACAGCACTCTCACTACCCAGCGTGCTGCCATCATCAGCCATGCCAGACAGGCTCTTGCGAATTGCATCATGCTTATCGTTCTCCATACAGCTTATAATAAGATCGGCTATTTTATCCGTTGCTCTGCCGCTCATATCGGGCAGATACTTTTCACGGAATTCCTCATAGCCCCTGCGGTCGTATACCCCGTTGCGTATCGCCTTTGCCAAGGCCTTTGCCGAGGTGTATACGCATTTGGGGAGCTCGTCGGGTAATATGACGTTCAGACCGTTGTGGCTGAGATAATCCTCATAGTCAAAGAGGTAGAAGTACACCGGCTTATCCAGTACCGCAGCCTCGATGGTTATGGCGGAGTAGTCGGTTATAACGCAGTCTGCGACCGAGAGCACAACGGAGGTGGGCAGATCATCACAGCCCTCTGCGTTTGTTCTCGATTGGCTCTTGACCTGATTCGGGTGCATCTTCACGACAAGCACCGTATCCTCATCCTTTTCAAAGGCACGGATGAGCGGCTGAGGATTCAGCACCTTGCCCTTGCGGAAGGTCGGTGCGTAGAGCACTATCCTTTTGCCCTTGTACTGAGGATATGTAGAATAGAAAAGCTCTCTTGAGCCGTCCACATTCTCACGCAGATCGTCCATCCTCGGCAGACCTACGTTGTAGAGAATGTCCTCCTCAATATCAAATGAGGCACAGTAGTAGGGATTAAACGCCTTGCCACCGGCTATAACAACGTCATAGTTGCGGTGCATACGCATTTCCTCCGCTATCATGTGGCTCCGGCCGAACTTCTTGCCGAGAGACTGATAGCCCGATTTCTTGATCTTGCCCATGGCGTGCCACATCTGGATGACCGCAAGCTGCTTTTTGTGCTTCAGCACGGAGACGGCAGGCCAATAGGAATCAAGGACACAGACCCTTGCGGTGGCAAGCTGAGCCATGCTGCGCAAAGTAGCATCGGCAAATGACAGCATACTTTTAAAGTTGTTATCCGCCCTTTTGGTTATCATGACCGTTTTGGCATTGGGGTAAAGCTCGGCGATCCTTTTGGAGAGGCTCATGAAATCCTCGGAGGGGGAGTCCGATTGACGGCTCAAAAACACGATCTTGTTGTTGTCGGTGGGGAAGAGCTTCATGAAGAAGTATATGAAGCTGAGTACCCAACGCAATAAAATCACTGCAATTCGCATAATGCTCCATTTCTCCCCGAATAACGGGGCAGCGGTTTATTGATCGCTGACTGTCATTTTACTATCATTTGCGCTTTTCTTCAATAGCAATTTATGAACAAAGCGGCATTTTGTGTTTGACTGTCGAATAATATGACGTAATATTAACGAAAATCTTAAACCCACCACCTTCTATAGGAAAAAATATGCTGATTTTTCAGCGAAAAATACTTGACCTTCGGCGGTGGGTATGGTATATTTATCATTACCTGTCGGACGAGAGGTTCTTTTTTCGTGCACAAATTTTCGAAAAAACTCGAGTCTCATACAGGGAGGCAAATGCCCACACCGTAACGTGGGTAAATAATATAGGAGGTGCCGAAAAAGTATGGCTGACAACAGAGTCAAAATCACGTTGAGATGCAACGAGTGCAAGCAGAGAAACTACAATACCGTCAAGAATAAGAAGAATACTTCCGAAA
>CAYUQN010000080.1:0-4214 GCA_964446815.1 uncultured Oscillospiraceae bacterium
TTCCTCCCCAGAATCTTTCTCCCTCGAACAAATCGATGCTGACAGTGGATGGAATAGGCTCGGAAAGGACTTCCTCGGCTTCTTTGACTGAATGTCCGGCATTGAGAAGTATGATTCCATTCTCTGAAAGCAGATAGATGCAGGGGAGAGGCAGAGGCCCGAATGCTCCTGCTGTGAGCAGGGAGCAGTCGTAATCCGCACAATTGGTCCAACCCTTAAGTTCCGTAGCCGTCTTGGTTATGCCTTCTGCGCTTTCTTCACCCGCATAAAGCGAAACAAGTTTGAGAGATCCATCTTCTTGAGCGGCTTTTAGCACAGACGAAGACTTGAGTTCTGCCGTCATCTTTGTGCACTCCTTGCATGAAGCCCCGTAAACAAAAAGCAGGGTTGTGCGGTCCACTACATCAGTGAGCGGCAGGACTTCTCCGGTAGCGAAGTTCTCCACCCTTATGGGTGAGATAGCCGTTCCAGTGGAATTCTTTAACAAAATATTTCTCTTGGTATCAAGAAGTTTCCTATCTCCAGGCGTGAGTGATTCGCATTGTTCTTCTCTCAGTAGTATGAGTTTGTATGTATCTGAATCCTTATAACGGGAGTCGCGGGCAAGGAAATAGGATGCCAGTCCATCGGCGAAGAGCCGCAGGGTCTCTCCTGACCGGTCCGCTGCAGCAAGTGAATCGGCTATGCTATAGCCCATATCTATAAGAGCTTCTTTTTCCGCCAATGGCGCATTCGCAATCCTCTTTGTATAGCGGTCAAGTTCCTTGTTGGAAAGTATATGGGCCCCGTTCTTCTCGTGAAATTGAGGCTTTACTGAATTGTTGCAGGAAACTGAGCCAAGGGCGGCAATTCCGCATGCAAACAAAACCAAAAGTCGTTTCATTGTCTGAAAAAAGTTATTTCAATAATACTTGGGCGCTGTTTGAATTGATGTTGTCTGGGGCTGGACTTCCGTCCTCCTTTTAGGTCACTTGCAATAGGAACTGGACGGGAATCCAGCACAGCTAAAGTGTCTGTGCGCTTTCCCCGTTCTGGACGGCTACGCTGAGTCGCCGCACCTTTTCGCGCATTGACTTTGCTTCCTCCACATCGTCTGTGCCTATTTTGAGAGAATTGATAATATCTTCTACTGCAGCAGCGTATGACGGATGGTTATTCTTGATGAGGTGCAGTTTCTCGCTTGTGCGCATGCCTTCACAGAGTTTTTCGAAGCGAGGTGAACTTTGTGCCTTCATCTCGGGCGAGTCCTTCTCGTCAGGGTAGATGAGATAGCAGTCTCCGGGGTAGCATGTGGTGTGGAGTGTGCCGTAGAGCGGGTCTTCGTCATATTTGTTGAACGCCCAGCGCATCACGCCGTCCATCTTTTTCTTGTTGGCTTCGTACACGGCGAAAGCAGCCTGTGCCGGATTGTTGACGGAAGACATTTTGCCTGAACCGCATGTGTACAGAGTTGTCTGCAAGCCCTTGGCCTTGCGGCTTTCGGCGAGTTCTGCAAGCCCCGGGATTTTGAGGTTCTCCCAAAGGGAAATGTCGTACAATCTGTCGTACAAAGGCTCTATTTCAGGAGAATTGAGGGCCCCGCCAACTTTGAGAGTCTTGCCTTCCTTGTTGGTGACGCCTTCTCCTGCCACCACCATCTCGTATGTCACGGGGTAGAGGCGCTCGTCCAAGTAAATAAGCGCTATGTCGAACCAGCCTTTCTCGTCGAGGTGCTTGACCAGGTCGGTAAAGAAATCATGTGTGACTTCCTTCCAAATCTCGGAACCGGGCTGGCCGCTGTAATCGCAGCAAACCTTGCCTGTAGCCTCATCGTAGTAGACAAATCCCCAGCCTACGCCCGAATGGTAGAACATATCGATTTGGCGGTTGATGCCGTGCTTGATATTAAGCTCGACCCAATAGTCCATGTCTGTGTAATCCCAAGTGAAACTTCCGTCCTTCTTGCGCGTCCATTTGACCATGGATGGTGTAGGGCATGGGAGACGGCTGTTGTGGGGGTCTTCCACGAGTTCGACGGTGATGGCATTGCCGCCCGCCTTGTGATAGAGTTCCAATTCGCTCTCAAGTCCTGCCTGATACTTGGGGTCGAGGCGTATGTTCCATAACGAGAACGGATTGGTGTCCTGTCTTTCGGGCGTCTGGTATTTGAAATACTCCGTATTGTCCTTGCCGGAATAGTAGCGGTTGGAAGCATAGGGGTATTCCCACAAATCCAGAAATGTAGTCCATTCTTCGGGGTTGGTAAGGGTCATGTCAATCACTTCCAATTCATACTCGAACTCCGCAAGCACCGAGTCGTGGGACTGCAGCGCAAGCGTTCCCTTGTAAATGCCTTTGGGTGTGGAATCAGGCACATAAATGTCTACCCATGCCGAATATACATGTCCGGCATCCAAGTCCATTACGGTCTTACGTGTGATGACATCGTAAATCTGATAGTCAATCTCGGGATATGCTTCTGATTTGCTGTTGATTGCAGCAAGGTATGTGGCGGTGATATTGTCCTTGGAGAGGATGGACCCCTCCTCGTTCACGAAGTCGCTTGTTGTGAGAGATACTTCGGAGAAACTGTCTTCGTATGTCAGTATGTCTATGCGGCTCATAGCATAGTCATTCTTCCATACGCTACCGTTCCATGTGCGGGTTTCGTTGATAACTCCGAAACTGCTTGAAAGTTTCAGAGTATTGTAATCCCCCGGATTGGTATGTTTGTCTCCATCTGAAACCCTCGCCCAGATATTGACGACCCCAGGCTCCGGCTCTATGTCAGGCGTAGGTGCATTTTCTTTCGAATACCCGCATGCGGAGCATAGTACGAGTGAAAATGCCCAAAGCGTTGCGTGTTTCATTGTTATTTGTTACTAAATGGTTATGTAAAGTGGCGCATCTGAAGGAATTACTGAGGATAATCCCCAACTGAAGTCGAGAGCATATACCTGAACTCTCAACCCCTTGCCGCTGAAAGCTTCTACGGATTCGATTTTCTTGCGGTCGAATGACATCTCCACTTCTATGCTGTCTCCGTTGATGACGGCTTTGCCATTGGAAAAATCAGTGAGATCGTCGATCAGTGAATCTCCTCCGAGAATCATCGAATATGCCGGTGCTCCGACCGGTGCATCCGGAGAGGTGATATTGAACATCATTGAGAATCCTGTCTCAGGGAAAGGCCCGTACGAGTCTCCTGTCTCTGTGTTGTCATCGCAGTCTATCACTACGCGGACATTGTTTAACGCCGAGCGTTTGTCTGACTTGTAATAGACATAGAGGTATTTGGAACTCAAGCATGCCTTTGCCTCCTTTATGGCGTCCGTTCCTTCGAGCACGGCTGAAGAAGAGATGACACCTTCCTGATCCCAGTCGGAGAAATCTCCGTCGAGTTTGATGCAGGTTCCCGTCTCGGGATTTGTGTCGATGGTCGGTGTGTCTACATCCGAGTCGTCGGTGACAGGCTCGAAAGCAACCTCGTTTTTCTTGAAAAATTCCTCCTCGGTGGTATCTATGTCCGTACAGGAGCAGATGGCTGCGATGCAGAGGGTGAAAAGAGTGATGTATCTTGTCGTTTTCATAATCATTCGGCTATTATGCTTGCCATGAAATTATAACCTTGTGCCGCATCCCATACACCTTTGTTGGCGAGCCTTACGCTATATGCAGGATTATCATGCAATGTGGGTGCTATATCTGGCAGAGCGAGGTAGATATTGTATTTCTGTCCGGCTTTTATTCCTTCGGGGAGGGAGAGGGTCTCTTCGTGGAGATAGTGTTGTCCGCCCTTCCATTCGCGGGGGTCCTGTTCGCTTATGAATACATATTTTTCCTTGGCGTCATTTGCATTTTGTAGTACAAACTCAAGCTTGCGCTCATTGATGAGCGATGCGAATCCGTGGTTGGTCACCGCAAGCTGGATTTTGAATTTATTGCCTGCTGCAAATGTCCCTCTGAAAGCCGCGCTGTCGAGTGCGATGCGGTGTCCTATGCGGCTTACGAGATCGTCATTGCATTCGCCCTCTTTCCATACGGCCGTGACCTGAGCTACATTGCTCAGATAAGAATAGTGGTAAATTTCGAGCATATGCTCCGCATTGTCGCAGGGATAGCAGTCGGTGCTGCCCATATAGCAGCTCTCTCCTCCCATGGCGGTGTATTGGGATTCCGTCTGCCACATCCTGCGGTCATGTGCACTGCCGAATGTACCTCCGTCGTTGGAAGTG
>CAYUQN010000081.1:0-4190 GCA_964446815.1 uncultured Oscillospiraceae bacterium
ACGGTATCACCGGTGTTGACATCGATGGTGTAGAGGTAACCGTCGGTGTTCATCTGGTATGCATACCGGCCGTCGTTTGCGTACCAGTCGTATACGAATGCATTAATGTCGCTCTGGAGGGAGGCGTAGCTTGTCCAGGTCGCATCATTCTCCATGTCCCAGGTGAAGAGCAGCGGATTGCCGTCCTTATCCTGGAGAGCGCCGGAAACAGTGAGCTTAACGGTCTCAACGGTTACCGCACAGCTTGCGGACTTGGTGGGATCTGCGACGGAGGTTGCGGTGATGTTGCAGGTACCTGCACCGACACCGGTGACGACACCGTACTTGTTGACGGTTGCAACGGCTTCATTGTCGGATGCCCAGGTGACGGTCTCATCGGGAGTGCCCCAAGGAGTTACGTTTACGGTGAGCTTGCCGGTAGTGCCCTTGATGAGCTTCATGCTGTCCTTATCAAGTGCAACTGCGATCTCGCCTGCTGCGTCTGCGCTATCGAGGTTGATCTTATAGGTGGAGCAGTTTGCTGCGTAGTCGTATACCTGGATGAGGTACTTGTCGACATCTTTGAGGCTGAACTTGTAAACGGAGGTCTGGCCTGCCTCGGCATCCTCATCGGAGCCGTAGCCGTCAAGGAGCTTGCCCGTGGAGTCATAGAGGAATACGCCTGCAATGTACTGGTTGTCACTTGCGGTGACATCGATGGTGGTCTCACCGGTCTTGAAGCTCTTGACAAGAGCGATATCGCTGATCTCGGGAGCGGTATTGTCGATGGTCACGGGCATGGAGAAGCTTGCGTTCTCATGCAGGCTGTCCCAATCAACACTGCCGTCTGCCTTGACGAAGTATTCGGGTGCGAGGGTGAGAGCCATATTGAGCTGAGTTCCTTCGGGGATACCGGTGGGAGCAAAGCCTACGGAGAGGCTGGACTTGGTGCCCTGCCAGCTTGAGCCGTTGGTGTAGTAGTATGCTGCGCTTACCATGCCGAGCTCTTCGTCCATGTAGTAGTTGCCTTCGGAGTCGGTGATGGTGAAGCGGGATGCACCTGCGTTACGGACAGCGGTGAAGGTGACCTTTCCGATCTTGTCTCCGTTTTCGCCGTTGATCGCATTACGCTCGGGCATATAGGTCTCTTCGTCTGCAACGGGGTTGCCGCCGAAGTAGTAGCTTGCACTGTCGCCTGCGTAGTTTACGATGTAAGCCTGGTTGTAGAGGGTAGCATCGCCTGCGCTGGTGTAGACATAGGGAGGCCTGTCTTCGATGCCGTAGTAGTACTCAAGGAAGCTGCCGACGTCGAACATGGAGGGCTCGTCCCAGCCGCCGTAGTAGCCGAGTACGGGGATGGAGTGAGACTCACCGAGTGCACCGTCTGCACTGGTCAGCTCGTCGAGGAATACGTAGCCTTCAACGTATGCGCCGTTGTCGTCGTAATCGGCAATGTTGAGAAGCTGTACGGAAACGGTCACGGTAACACTTGCGTATGCCGGAACGACAACGCTGCCGGTGTTCAGCACCTTGAAGAACTCGTATGCGTCGTGGGTATCAACATCGCCGTCGCCGTCAATGTCTGCTGCGTCGAGATTTTCGATGCTTTCCGAAACGCCGACAATGTAGTTTAAGAGTGCCTGACCGTCGGCGGTGGTGATGCTGCCGTTGCCGTCGAAGTCATATGCCGCAAGTGCCTCAACATTTGCGGGGGTGACTGCCGCACCGTTTACGGTGTAGCTTGCATTGAAGTTGAGGGGAATAGTCCAGGTGTCGAGAAGGGTAATGCCGGAGTATGAGAATATGTCCTGAGTGAAGAAGCTGGAGCTGATGTCGTAGCTCTTTGCGCTGTCGGTCATATTGTTAACGGTGAAGCTGAAGCTGTAGCTGCCGGTACGATCGGGATCGTCACCGAGCTCTGCCTTGATCTTACCGTCTGCGGCGGACTTGGTAGCGTCGCTGCCCATCATGATGTAGGAATCTGCATTGATGGCTGCATCGACATTTGCAAGGCCTGCGCCCTGCTTCATTACGGAGTAGTAGCACTCGCTGTCTGCCTCAATGAGAGGAGTTGCGGTGGACATGAGAAGGCTCTGAGTGAGCTGACGGGGGCTAAGGCCGGTCTTCTCATCAAGGTGATTCTCACGGATGTACTGAGCAACAAGTGCGCTCATACCTGCGATCTGAGGAGCAGCCATGGAGGTACCGGACATGACCTCGTATGCCTTGCCGCCTGCGATAGCGCCGTTGACGGAGTAGATGCTTCCGCCGGGTGCGGTGATCTCGGGCTTGAGCTCGAGGGAACCGGGAACGCCCCAGCTCGAGAACTCACTCATGGTGTAGTACTCAGAGCCGTAGTAGGTGCTGCCGATGCCTTCTTCAATGGTGATCTTGCCGGTGTAGTACAGGACGTTGCCGTCATCATCGGTTACGGGAGTGGATGCTGCCATGATCGCCTTTGCATCGCTCTGAAGGATGGAGATGCAGGGTGCGGTCTTGGTGTAGTCGGACAGGTCCATGTTGATGGTGCCTGCCTGGTTATTGCAGACGATGGTTGCGATCGCACCGTTTGCAACTGCGGCCTCTGCCTTCTCATAGAAGGAGGTAGTGCCACGCCAGCAGAATGCGACCTTGCCTTCGAGTACGTCGCTGACTGCCGCAAAGTCCTCTTCGGAGCCTATAGAGTCAACGAATATGTACTCCTGCTCACCTGCGAGGGAGCTGATGGGATCGTTGCTGTAATCGCTTTCGGTGTAGAATACGGACATATCACCGTGCTTGAAGTAGCTGCCGGTGAAGCCGTCGTTATCAACGGAAGCAACGGTGAAAGCATTGGTGAAGGAGCCGGGGGAGCCGTTGGTAGCAAAGTTTGCACCGTCACTGTAAAGGTAGCCGTAGATGGGCAGATTGCCATCGCCGTACATACCGGAGTTACCTGCGGAGATGGAAACGACGGTATCGCTGTTTGCGAGGTCGTCCATGATATCCTGGTAATCGGTGCTGGTTGCAAAGCCGGCATTGCCGGAGCCGAGGGAGAGGTTTACAACGTCTGCGTCAAGAACGATAGCGTCCTCGATAGCGGCCATGTAGTCGGAGTCGAAAGCACCGCCGTTTACACCGAATACCTTCATGATGAGGAGCTGTGCATCGGGAGCAACACCCTGAGTCATGACACTGTCAAGTGCGGGAACGAAGGTGTCGTTCTCGGCAGGAATGTAGCTGTTAGCTGCTGCGATACCCGCAACGTGGGAGCCGTGCTCGCCCTGATTGTCCTTATCGTGGGTGATCTCTATGCCTTCATCGACATAGTTTGCACCGTAAGGAACCTTCTCGCTGAAGTTGGTGTTTGCAACGTCGCCGCTGTAAACGCTTGCAAAGTTAAGCTCGTTCCAGTGTGCCGCGACTTCAGCCTGAGTGAGCAGGTTCAGGCTCTTGACATATACGTCATAGTCAATGCCGAGTTCCTCTGCGTTCTTCTCAAGAGAGTAGAGGTAAGCGTCGTTTGCAAAGGACTGGTGATCGGTATCGAGACCGGTGTCAATGATAGCGACCCTGCTGCCTGCACCGGTGTAGCCGTTTGCCCATGCAGTGGCGGAGCCGGTCATAACGGTGGAGGTCGCCATATTGGGATCGGCAGAGCCGGTGCTTGCACCCTGGGGCTCATAACGAGTCTCAATAACGACATTCTTTACGCCGTCGAGAGCCTTGATCTGATCTATCGTGCCGTAAGGTACGTTTGCGGAAATGATGTTTGCCGCAAGGGTGAGGTTCCACTTGACATCAAGCTTCTCACCGCCGAGGACAGTGGCGGAAATGGTGTTCGCCATTGCGTCCTGCTGTGCCTTAAGGGATGCGCGGTAGCTCATCGCCTGTGCATTGGAGGCTATGTGAGAGGTGGAATAGCCTGCTGCGACGGTGCTCGCCTTATCCAGAACTATGGAGACGCGGACTACGTCCGTATCGGCATATTCGGGATCATCGGAGTCGTCGTCGGCTTGATTGATGGGGGAGGTCTTAACTGCGTCGTTATCGACCTTTTCCCATGTCAGTCCACTACCTGTATTGCTGTTGTCGGCCAAGACGGGAAGCGTCAGGCTGCAAAGCAGCATGATAACAAGCAGCAGAGAAATTAGCCGTTTTGAAATACGTGCTGTTTTCATGAGTCTCTCCTTTTCTCCGAAAAATCGGGGGGTATTATTAAAATCCTCGCT
>CAYUQN010000082.1:0-4171 GCA_964446815.1 uncultured Oscillospiraceae bacterium
AACTTAAAGCCTATCGTCAAGTGTTGCCCTGTTTCGACTCATTAAGAACGGTATGATCGGAATAGGCAAAGCGATTCACATGGGGAAGGAGTTTTACTTATGAGAAATGTGAAGAGGGCATTGTCAATGTTCTTGTGCTTACTCATGGTATTTTCGCTTTTCACGATAATACCTGTGACCTCGTATGAGGCAGCAGCTGCACAGAGCACCGGCGATGAAATAAACGCCCAAGCCACGGGACAGAGCCTTGTTATTCCGAACGTTTGGGCACCGACATTTGGATTTGGATTGAATGTCGGTACTGCATATGCAATAAGCTGGCAGAAGGATAACAATACCGTACGAATTTTTAACCTTAACGGCAGCGACCCCGGATATAGGGATCAGTCGGTTGTTAAGGGTACGATCGGTATGCCCTATTACATAAACGGCAACGTCAGCTCCAATGAGCTTTTTACTTTGACGGAGCCTGATGACTTATATTGGGTGAATCAAGCAAACGGTCGTTATCTTGCATGGCACTATACCGGTGCTGTAAGTGGCGTACAGGATAAGTACCGCATAAGCGGTGTTACCTCCAAGCCCAAGCACGATGGTTCTACTACCGGTTGGTATTCCTTCAAAGACCTTCAGACCGTCAATGGGAATACAGGCGAGACAAAGCTCATGTATTTGGGCGATGCCAATGATAAGGTTTTCTCCTTCTATACCGATGAAGGCTATTGGACTGCAATTAACAAAGCAGGTAGTCTCAGCAGCAAAGCAACAAATACCTATGTATTTCATAAGCAGAATCTAAACCTTTCGATCGAGATAGAAGGCTCCGCTCAGCTTCTCAAAGATCAAGGCACTCAGCAGCTCAAGTTTAACCTTGTTGATGACCTCGGTGGTGTAAAGCATACCACGACAGGCACCTCTCTGCCGTCTGCATATGTCGGCTACGCCTATGGTTCCAACCGCTCCGCATCTTGGTCTTCCAGCGATACTTCCGTAGCGACCGTAAGCACCAGCGGTGTTGTTAAGGGTCTGAAGAACGGAACCGCAACTATTACCTGTGCTTTCACATGGACTGAGAGCGGCAATACCTACACCCTCAAGACAAGCAAGGCAATAACCGTTCTTGACAATCTTGGTGACAATATGGGCAATAGCCTTACCGTAAGTGCTTGGGTGGCTGTTAAAATTACTAATTCGGATGCCGTTAAGTCGAATATAGCAAAAGATACCCATTACGTTATCTCTCGTGCACTTACGACATCGGAAATGACCGTGTCTACAACCGATGTCATGAAAAACACCGGTAAAGTAAGAGCGAACGGCCCCATACTTACCACGGGAGGTCTTAAGAGTAACGTTACAAGCTCATACTATGACATTCAAGTTCCGCTTGACTCCTCATATCCTTACTACATTGAGCCTTCGTCAACGATTCCAAATACTTCGATATGGTATCCAACAGGAACAATGGGGGACACCGGCACGCGATGGAAGAATGTAAATAACAGCGGTGCACTGTGTTGGTACTACCCGTGGAACGGCAATGCCGACGACGACGAAAAACGAATACAGACAAGAAATACATCCGATATACATAAGCCTACTTTGGCGGCTCCAACCTTTAATTGGTATCCGTTCTACAATGCAGGCATAGAAGATTCTTCTTCTGCCGGCGGTGAAAGACCGTCAAACTATGCAGTTTATTTGACATATAATTATGCGGAAAGTGCAAAGAGAATGAATGTCAAATCGAACGGCGAATGGTATCAGCACCACAATGTCGACAATCTGTTCTCTGCCGATCAGTGGTTGACCCTCTATACTCAGAGCACCATCAATGTATCCCTTACCATAGATCAGGCAAAGGGCGGTGTTGCAGGCTTAGGCGGTGAGCAGCTCATAGCAAGACGTTCCACCAATTACCGTTACAACGGCAGCCAAGAGTACAAGTGGGTTTCCAGCGATCCCTCGGTCGCAAGCGTTGATCCCACTACGGGCTATGTTACCTACAATTCCGAAGGTACCGCAACAATAACCTGCTACTACTACTGGACAACTCCTGCAGGAACTCGTTACTGCCTCTATAATTCTACGACGGTAACCGTTCGCCCGTCTTGCACCATTACCTATAATGCAAATGGCGGTACCGGCTCCATGGCAACTCAGCGTGTGGAAAAGGGCAAGAGCACCACTCTCAGTGCAAACGCATTCACGGGGCCCGGAACCTCCGCAAAGTTCATGGGCTGGAGCACCTCCCCCAATGGCGACATAGTATATGCAAACAAGGCGTCCATCACCCCCACCTCGAACATTACCCTTTATGCGATTTGGGGCTATGACGTGACCTTCTGTTCCAATGACTTCCTCCACAATAACGGAGTAGACAAGCATGAAGAATGCTACACCTATACCATGACGATCAGAGCCGACGGCAATACAGCCGCAGGCACGGTTGTTTCCAACACTGTGTTCTACGCAAACGCAAAGAAAGGCGGCACCGGTGCAACAGGTGTTAACCACGTAAACTCCGATATTATCGGTTGGACAACGGGCATAACAGGTGAAATCGACTTTGCCGCAAATACCGGTAAACTCTCGAATCTCACCGGACCTAAAACTCTCTACGCACAGTGGAGCTACGATAATACCAACGATGCGGTTATCAACAACACCAAGTACCCCGTATATCTCACCTGCATTGCACAGATAGACGGCGAGTACCCCACCGAGCCTCAGATCGCAGAGGGCTACGGCTGGCGTTTCATGACACCCAATACCAATAATGCAACTCCTAACCTCACCATTCGCGGTGTAAACTACAAGGTCACCGGTACCGACATCTTCATGTCGAACGGTAAGAACATTGTTAAGAGCGACATTTTTGCATCACCTGCATTCATGAAGTCGAATAACGACGGCGGCACTTGGGGTCTTGCCCTCTCCACCGTCGGCGGTGTTCAGTACGATCCCAGAGACTTTATCAACATGACCGATGCAGAGTGGGATCTCGTAAAAACTCTGTTCCTTGCCGATAAGGGTATCGCAGCGTCCAGAGCGGATGAGTACGAGCTCATCCCCTACGTTGTAAAGCTTCAGCACGGCACTTCCGTAGGCTGGCACATCGACTGCTACCTCAAGAGCAAGACCACGGTAACCTATTCCTATGACGTTGGTCTTGACAGAGATGAGTACCTCATCGAAGGCAAGATGCCCAACGGCGGCAACGCAAAGCAGGGTCAGTTCGTTTCCGGTATCCCTGCATATCCCTCCGGCATCACCGTCACCGACGGCTACGGTCAGGAGATAAGCTTCATCGGATACCAGGCAAGCAACGGTAAGTTCTATAAGTACGATTACGATAAGGGTCAGTTCATTGATCCCGATAACGCAGGAAAGTACATTACCGGACTCACCCTCAATGAGGATATTCACTTCTCCGCGGTTTGGAATACCAACACCACGACCCTCATTCTCAAGAAGAATGTCGTGACCGCAGCAGGCTCCGCATTCACCGCACCCACCGGTGACGAATTCAGCATGAACGTCACTATCAAGGTCGCAAGCCTCGACTTTGACGAGATCATCTACAACGTATACAGTGCGGATAATAAGCTTGTTAAGTCCGGCTTCGTCCAGGTCACCGCAGCAGGTCAGACCATTACCCTCAGCTCCGCTCAGCTCGGTAAGTTCAAGGACGGCTACCGTGTGGTTATCGAACAGCTTGCAAAGGGCTCGACCTACACCGTCACCGAAACTCCCAAGGACTACTACACTCTGACCTACAACGGCAATACCGCCCTCAGCGGAACCCTCTCCGGCGGTATCACCACAGTTAACGCGATCAACTCCTACTATGTTAAGCCTGCCGAGCAGAAGAACGTCATCATCGACTTCGGCCTCCCCGTATCCGTTAACGTCGGATACCCCGTAGCAGGCATCAGTGCAAACGAGCTCAAGTCCGGAAGCAGCCTCAGCATGAACGCCGTTACCCTCAAGTCCGGTGTTGCAACCGCAAGCGGACAAGAGATCACCTACAAGCCCAATAAGATGCTCTCCGAGGCAGACACCGTATACTATGCAGTCACCGCAGCAGGCAAGAACCTTTACTCCAATGTAAAGATCATCCCCGCAACGAGCGTATATTATGAAGACAGCTTTGTAAGCTACAGCGGCA
>CAYUQN010000083.1:0-4138 GCA_964446815.1 uncultured Oscillospiraceae bacterium
ACGAGTAATTGTCATTATGGACAATAATTTTTAGGCATAAAAACAGCCATGCACTTGAATACATGGCTGTTTATGTATATTACTTTTTATCACTTATTAAAGAAATACCCACGCAGGCAAGACCGATGCCTAACATGACCATGCCGGACTTCACATCCGATTCATTGAGTATTGTCAGGACAGTCACGGCAATGCCCATTGCCATGGCAACTGCCTTCGGTATGATACCCATGATTTCAGATGCTTTGCCTACAGGCACAGCTGCCTCTTTTTTTATCTGCATTAATTCTTCAACGGATACTCCTAAAATCTCCGCAAGATTCGGAAGGGAGTTAATATCCGGGAAAGACAAGTCGCGTTCCCATTTGGATACGGCTTTATCGGTAACACCCATTTTCTCTGCCAGTTCCAACTGGGTCATGCCGTGCTGCTTTCTCAGTTCTGCGATCATTGTTCCAAGTGTCTTTTTCATAATTTATATTTCCTTTCACTGCTTGGATTTTATGGCTTTACTATATCGCTGACCACAAAAAGACTCAACCGACCTGTAGTTTAGTGCTCTCTACCGTTAGTTTAGAGTAAGTTTAGACGCTTTTTCATATCATAGCATATAAAAAAGAAAAATGACAGGAGAATTTCTTCCCCTGTCAACTGTTTTAACTCGCCGCAGCCTTTAGCATATTCTCAATACTCAGACCGTAGCCGGAGGTCGGATCATTGACGAAAACGTGCGTCACCGCTCCGACAAGACAGCCGTTTTGGATCACAGGCGATCCGCTCATTCCCTGAACGATGCCGCCTGTGAGACCGAGCAGCAGCTCATCGGTGACCTTGAGCTGAAAGCAAGTGCAGCCGTCACGCTCAAATATCCTCACGATCTCGACCGAATACTCACCGATCCCCTCACCCGACACCGTAGAGCGTATGGTTGCGGCACCCGTCCTTGCCTCGGCGGTCTCCATGACCTCACCGCCGATGGAGCTTGCTTCACCGAATATTCCGCAGCCGCAGTTTATTCGAATGTCGCCCAGTACCTTTGCCTCGTCACCCTCACCGCAAAGCTCACCGGGAGAGCCCTTTTCGCCCCTCTTTACGTCGAGGATACGGGCATCGTAAATGCTGCCGTCGGAGAGCGGAAGAAGCGAGTTGCAGTCACCGTCACCGACTCCGTGCCCCAAGGCACCGTAAAGTCCTGTCTCGGGGTCGAAAAACGTCACGGTGCCGATGCCGCTGATACCGTCACGGAGCCACAAGCCGAGCTTCACCGTTCCGTCGTCGCATTTTGCAGGTGTGACGGAGAGCGATCTTTCCTCACCGCCTCGGATGACGGTGACGGCGATCTCACTGCCGTCGAGCTCCGCCACAGCGGCATTGAAATCGTCTGCTCCGCCGATGTCCTTGCCGTCGAGCTCAACGATAATGTCGCCCTTTTTGAAGCCCGCATCCTCTGCCGGAGAACGGCTTTCTCCTGCGACCTCAACGGATGAAGTCCCCGCGACGATAACGCCCCGAACCTCGATGTCGATACCGACTGCCTCACCGCCCACAGCAAGGGAGTCGGCGTAGGCGGCGATGCCGATTGAGACTGTCAGCACAGCCGCCGCGATAGTTGCCGATATTCTTTTAAAAATCAAAAATTTTCACCCCCGTTTTCTCGTAATAAGTATGTGTCCGACTGCAAAAAATAAAGCAGGTGAAATTTAAGCGATTTACCTTTGCACGCATTTTCGGTGCTTTTCGCACCACACCAATATTTGGCAAAACAACAGTGGATAATTGACAGTGTTTCATGTGATTTGCAAAACACCGTAGGAAGTAAAATCGACCGCCATGCCCCATCCTTGGCTCTCCCTATGGGAGAGCCGTCACCGCAGGTGACTGAGAGGGCGTTTTATACAGCACCCGTACGAGCGGATGCATTATTCCCTTGAACTCGGCATAGAATGAGGTGTGACTATTTGACGAAAGGACAAGGGATGAAACTTTTAAAGCTCAAAAGCACAGGCTCAGAGGTGCAGCTATTGCAGCTTGCACTAAACCGAGCCCTCGGTACTACACTCGATACAGACGGCGTTTTCGGTGACGCAACGAGAAACGCCGTCATGCGATTCCAAGCCGAAAACGGCCTATCCGCCGACGGCATAGCAGGCAAAGCGACCTTGACCGCACTGACTCCGTGGTTCACCGGAACCTACGTCCACAGAGTTAGGCAAGGCGATACCCTATGGTCTGTAGCAAGACTTTTCGGTGCCTCCTTGCCTGACATCATCGCCGCAAACCCCGAGCTCGATCCCGAGCACCTCGGCATCGGACAAAGGCTGAACGTTCCCCTGCCCTTTGCCGTTGTTCCTACCGATATCGACTGGTGCAGCAGCCTTGTCGGCTACTGCGTCAGGGGGCTTTCCCTGCGATACCCGTTTCTCAAAACCGGTAGCATCGGAAGCAGCGTGATGTCAAAGCCGCTCTACAGCCTCAGCCTCGGCACCGGATCGGGACGCGTCATCTACAACGCAACCCACCACGCCAACGAGTGGCTCACAACGCCGCTGCTGATGAAGTACATAGAGCAGCTTTGCGCGGCATACCAAAGCGGTGGCAACATCTTCGGTCAATCGGCACAGGAGCTTTTACTGCGTTCGACGCTGCACTTTGTTCCGGCTGTCGACCCCGACGGCATCGACCTTGTTACCGGAGCCCTGAGCGATGGTGAATACTTTGAGAAAGCAAGGCGTATCGCCATGAGATACCCCGATATCCCCTTCCCCGACGGCTGGAAGGCGAACATCGAGGGTGTAGACCTCAATCTCCAGTACCCTGCCGATTGGGAGATCGCACGGGACAACAAATTTGCCCTCGGCTTCATATCGCCTGCACCCTCGGACTATGTCGGCACGGCACCGCTCACAGCCCCCGAAAGCAGGGCGATGTACGACTTTACGCTGTCGGTGTCGCCGTCTATGGTTCTGGCGTATCACTCACAGGGCAGGGTGATATACCGGAAATTCACCGATCATGAGCCGCCGAGGTCGAAGGAGATAGCGGACATATTCTCGGCGGTATCGGGGTATTCGGTAGAGGAGACACCGTTTGCATCGGGCTTTGCCGGGTACAAGGATTGGTTTATCGAGGCGTTTGACAGACCGGGGTACACGATCGAGGTAGGGCGTGGCAGAAATCCGCTGCCGCTGAGTGACTTTGACCGCATATACGCCGAGAACATCGGCATCCTCACCTACGCCGCCCTCCTTGCGTGACAGGTGAGCTTAGCAGGCGAGGGGGCATTTGCCGACGATCGAGAGGGCAAGCAAAAAACGGAGGTCGCCATTGCGATCTCCGTTTTATACTATCAGCCTTTGTTCCGTTAACCTATATCCTGCCTATGTATGCTCACTCGTTGCCGTTCTGCTTTTTGAGCTCTGCGAGGATGTCGGTGAGCAGCTCATCGGTGGTGGGCTTTTTGGGCTCCTCGGGCTTGGGAGCTTCCTTCTTCTTGCCGATGCTGCTCAGCTTATTGACCACCTTGACAAGCAGGAACACGACAAACGCCATGATGATGAAGTTTATCACGTCCATGATGAACTGACCGTACATGAGCTGTGCCTCTCCTATCGTAAACGACAGACCGGCAAAGCCCTCGGCGGTAAAGCAGCCGATTATCGGGTTTATCAGATTGTTGATCAGAGAGGTAACGATCGCGGTGAAGGCTCCGCCGATGATAACGCCGACTGCGAGATCCATGACGTTGCCGCGGAGAGCAAATGCTTTAAATTCAGCTAAAAACTTTTTCATTTTTTTACCCTTCCTTTTTACTTTTTGTTGGGGATGAGCAGCTCCTTGCCGCCCATGTAAGGACGGAGCACCTCGGGGATGGTGACGCTTCCGTCAGCCTGCAAATGATTTTCGAGGAACGCTATCAGCATACGGGGAGGTGCTGCAACGGTGTTGTTGAGGGTATGGGGCAGATACATTTTTCCGTCCTCACCCTTTACACGCATCTTCAGCCTTCTTGCCTGTGCGTCACCGAGATTGGAGCAGGAGCAGACCTCAAAATACTTCTGCTGACGGGGTGACCATGCTTCGATGTCGCAGCTTTTTACCTTGAGATCGGCAAGGTCGCCGGAGCAGCACTCAAGCTGTC
>CAYUQN010000084.1:0-4054 GCA_964446815.1 uncultured Oscillospiraceae bacterium
TTCCGTTAGTATTCGTACTAATTATATCACACTGTGCCTATATTGCAATATGTTTAGGTGAAAATACAGATAATACTGTGATTTTTCTGTCTACATTTTAGGTTGCGGATAAATATCCATCCGATGTAACGCTTCATGTATGAAATGCCTACGGGCGTGGGTGGATTCATTGCATTTTGCTTTTCACTATAACTGCAAGTCATTATTTCACTCACTTCATATCTATAGCTATAAAGCACCGTGCATCAGCACGGTGCTTGAATTATAGTTTTAAATAATGGGGATAAGTATTTTGTGCTTCGGCAAAAGCCGAAGCACTTTAATATACTCAGTACGCTGTGGGGAGGGTGGATTTTTTGAGGAGTTTGCGGAGGACGATGAGGAGGACGATGAGGAGGACACCTATGGCAAGAATGATAATGCTGCTCAAGGCGTTTACGGCAAAGAAATTGCCTGTCATCACGCCGATGAATGAGCCGTTGCATATGCCGCCCTTCCAGAGTCCGGATATCCAACCTGCAAGTATTGCAATGAGTACGCCTACGCCGCCGATAATGCTGAAGTCAACTCCGACATACAGCATCGCTTGCGGTACATTCTTCTTGAACATGAAGAAGATGATCAGCAAGCTCAGTGCCATGAACAAGCCCATCGACACATATGACACAGCGCACACAATACCGTAATACAGAACCGGAGACTCTTTTTCTATGCTCTTTGAGCTCAGTATAAAGTTCTCGTCAGCGGCAAATATTCCGTCTGCAAGCTTATATTTATCTTCACCGTAGACGGAGTTGCCGAATACTTTGTCGATCACTCTATTGTTCTTTTCGATCAAACGAATAACATCGCTCTTTTCAACCGTAAGCTCTGCACTGTCCCCGTCAAAAAGATCCTCCAAGAACTCGGCGGTTATGTCTGCTATGTAGTTTTTTACCGTTGACTTCTCGACAAATCTGTCAAGCTTCGAATCGTTGACGTTGAGATCAAACTTGGAGTAAAGCCAGTCGTAGAAATCGTTCAGGTCATCACGCTCTACCACTCCGCTCTGATCGATGACCTCGGTTGCTGCGATATTATCAAGCAAAGCTTCGATGTTATCCTCATCGGCGGTATTGCGAACGTCGAGGATTAGCACCGCCAAAAGCGTCGTAATGAACAGGCAAAACGCAAACTGCAGCATTATCGGTCTTGTCTTCCCTGCCGGCTTATTCATATCGATATGCAGACGTGCTTTAGGTGCCTTGACCTTCTTGAGCTTGAGCCCGTTTTTGCAATCGGGGTTAAGGCATTTGCCGGTCTGTTCATCGATCAGTCCACCGCATAGGGTACAGAAATTGTGCTTTTTCGGTGCCGATTTTGCTGCTATGTCATCGAGCTTGCCACGGTCGCATCTCGGGCACAGCCCCGTTGCGGCATCGACCGTACTGCCGCATTTGGTGCAGAAATTGACCATAATTCCATCCTCACTTATATTTGTTCATGTTAACTTCCGTTGAATAATACATCTGCGGTGTTGCATTTTGCGGATTATTCTTCATCTTTCTTTCAAGTATTGTATTAATCGCAGACGGCAAAATCAGCAGCGGTATTGCGATGAGCAAGGCAATTGCCGCTATATGGCAAAGCTGTGAATAGTTATCCCAAATCGATGCAACGCTGACCAAGGCTTCGCCTATCAAGCCGAACACAAGTCCCATCACAAGAAACACATTGCCCGTTTTTGTGAGATTTTTAATAGCGACAAATATTTGTCAATGATTGTATAAAAAGCTCCGGCTTATTAAGTCGGAGCTTTGGTTATTGATTTTATTATGCTTTATGCTGCTTCGCAAGCTTCTTCGGCAGCAGAAGCTTTCTTTGCCTTCTTTGCATATGCGACTGCCGCTACCGCAAAGATGACTGCACCGACAGCAAGAGCTATGATAGCTACAAGCTGGAGATCGCCGGATGCAGTGTGGACAAATTCACCTGCTGCGTCGACAACATATTCACCTGCTGCGTCAACGTCTCTGGTGGGATAGATGTAATGAGTATAACCGGTGATGAGGCCGAAGATATTGCAAGCTACCGCAACAACGGCAACGACGATACCGAGCTTGGGAACCTTGCCGAAGATGCCGCGGATACCGGCGATAACGCCGAGGATGCAGGTGAGTATAACTGCAATGTACAGACCGAGACGCATATAGAGCTCGTGCTCAACACTTGCAACGTGATTATCAACGCTCTGGCGGAAGGTTGCACAGACCTCAAGGCACTTGTCGAGGTCGAGGTAGGGCTCACCGTTGAGGAGGAGGACAGGCTCACCGTTCTCATCGTACTTTGCCCAAGTATAATCGGAGCCGAGCATCTGCTCGGGACCGTCGACTGCTATCTCGTCGGTACCGAAACGGTAAACGGGATCGTTCTTGAAGCAGATCATGGTATAGCCGTTGACCATTACCATACCGGCTTCAAACTCGTCAAGCTGCATCTTGCCTGCTTCAAGTGCCGCTGCACCTTCTGCAAGGGTCTGCTTGCCGACCTCAAGCTGCTTGAGACCGTCCTCATACTGCTTGATCTGAGCCTGACCTTCGGCTACCATCTGCTTAATGTAGCCGGGGAAGTCGGTGACATCGGCGGGGATCTCAAGTCCCAATCTTGCGGCGATGGGACGTACTACACCGACGAACCATGCCTGAGCATTGGAGAATCCGGGGATGCTTGCAAGATTGCCATCACGGAACTCAACGTACTGATTTACATAGGGCATAAGGGGCTCGATCTGAGCAAGGAGCTCTTTGCCTTCGTTATATGCCTGAGTATTTGCGTCGATCTGTGCCTTGCCTGCTGCATAGGAGGCTTGGCCGTTTGCATAGTCGACAAGACCGGATCTGTAAGTCTCTATGCCTTCGAGGTATGTCTGCTCATTTTCCTTAAGCTGATATATACCTTCCTCGAGCTGACCTACAACGTCGGCTGCCTTTGCGTCTTCTTCCTTGTATGCCTTGATCGCAAGACCGTCCTTAATACCGAGGCCGGCTGCAACAATGCCGAAAATAGAAACTGCTATGAGAAGGATGCTGCAAATTACCAATGCGGTTCTTTTCATAATTTTTTCCCCTTATAATATTATCCGTTATCGCACTTATGCGATTGTAACAATTTTATAAAATAATTCACAGTTTGTCAATAATTTAGTAACAGTTATTACAAAAATGTTTCGTTGCATTTTTTGTGCAAATCTGCTAAAATATCAGCTAACACGAAAGGATGATGTTCATGGCACTAACAAAAGAATATCTTGACGGAATTTCCTTTGATACCGTTAAGCAGAAATATTACAACGCCAACAAGGTAAACGCCTGTTTGGAGGAGCTTATTGCCTGTGCAAAGGAGCTTATCGATGAAAACGAAAGACTGCGTAAGGAGCTTGCCGAGGCCGATTCCGCAAGGGCGGAGATAGCAGATGCCCTGCTTTCCGCTAAGCAGACTGCGGCAAATATCGTTTCCAACGCAAGTGACGAGGCAAAGCGTCTCATTGACGATGCCACAAGAGAGGCTGAGGAGCTGAAGCTCAGTGCGTACAAGGAGCACTGTATCGCCAATTCGCCGCTTTCGGAGAGGCAGCTTGCCGCTATCGAGGATTTCAACAAGCAGCTTGACTCCTTCAATGTAAGTCACGCTACCCAGATATTCCGCTTAAAGCAGGCTCTGCTCAAGATAGCAGCAGATGAGGCATGATGCCGTTTAAGCGTCGAAAATGAAAATAAGCCGATGACTCAAAAGAGTCATCGGCTTTGCTTTTATCTAAGTCAGAAACGAGATCCGGTTGAGCATAATTGACATCCTTTCACGCAAATGATATGATAGAAACATAGAAGTCCGACATATTGGTTTTCTTATATATTGTACCATCAGTTTAATATATTGTCAACTATAAACGGGAGGAAGCATCTATGGATGTGACCGGTATTGTGTCTGTGAATATCAAACGGATCAGAGAACAGAAAAAACTCACTTTGGATGCTGCTGCCGAGATAACAGGTGTTTCCAGAAGTATGCTGGCGCA
>CAYUQN010000085.1:0-4036 GCA_964446815.1 uncultured Oscillospiraceae bacterium
TCAGATAGGGAAGTATGTACTTCTTCGGGCAAACGAGGGAGACGAGCTGGATGACGTGGAACTCATAGCCGGTGATAACGGGATTTGCTGCCTTACGCATATCGCCGATCTCGTTGATGATCTTGCAAACTTCGTTGTGCTGCTTGATAGCTGTCTTGAGTGCCTTGTCGGATACGTCAATGCCGAAGTTCTCATGCAGACTGCCGAGGACGTGGGCCTTGAGCTGATCGTGGTAGTACTCATAATCGTTCTCGGTGTTCTTAAAGGGAACATCGCTGAACTCGCAGAAGAAATCATCATTGTCGATGATGCGCATATCCTTGACGGAATCAAGCTTCTTCTGCTTGATGTGCTCCTGGAAGCGGCAGGTGACGGTGCAGGTCTCGGTTGCCATCTGGGCATCGAGGAAGTTGTAACCGCCTTCGAGTGCACGCTCGAGAAGGCTGCGTCCGTAGTGGCAAACACGAGCGGACATGTAATAGGTCGCCATGCTGGGGTCTGCACAGTTGGGTGCTCTCAGGCGAACGGAGAAGCAGCCGGGCAGGTCGAGAAGCACTTCAGGCATAAAGAAGCAGGTGTAGCCGATCGCACGAAGTCCATCAGCCTTTGCTTTCTGAACCAACTCGTTGTTGGCTTCCTGAAGCAAATTCTCAAAGTAAATCAGGTGCTTAAGGTCTCTCACGGATAACCCCCCATAAATAAAAGATTTTGGTGTGTTCTTCTTCAGGGCATACTCTACCCTATATTACCTGTACATTCTATCAAAATGTCACTTTATTGTCAATTGCATTTTGTTAACAAAACCGACATTTTTAACGAAGAATGACGTTTTTCTGTTTGACAGTTTGGGCACTTCTGTCTAAAACTTAAATTCTCTGAAACTTTTTTCTATCTTTTCGGCTTTTTCGGAAGCTCTGCCGCTTATCATCTCCGGCCGCCCTCCTCCCCTGCCGCCTAGGGCGATATTTATCAGTGATGAGTTCTTTTTGAGATCGATGCTTTTGCTTCCTATGATATAGGTATAGCCCGTCTCATCGTCACCCGAAAATACGCCGACGATGCCGCTGCTCTTTTTCACAAGCTCATTTACAAGCTCCCGTCGTGCTGCCTCACCGAGTCGGTTTTCGAATACGCAAACGTTCTCGCTCTCAGGATAAAGGCTTGCAAGGATCTGTGCCAGTGCGGTCTCAAGCTCCGCAATACGTCTCTTGCCGCGTTCAAGCTCGTTTAGAATACGCTCCGTTGCCTGTGCGGTCTCAAGACGTTTTGCCGAAAGGAGGGTCGACACGGCATCGTTGTTCTTCTGTACCTCGGCAAGATATTCATATGCGTCAAAGCCGCAAAGCATACTTATCCTGACACCCTCACCGCCTCTCCTGCGGCGCTCCGAATCGAGTATCTTAACTATTCCGACTCCTGCGGTGCTTTTAAGATGCGGAGCACAGCAGGCACACAGATCCGTACCCTCGATCTCGACAAGGCGGACATTTTCCGTAAGCTCAAGCTTGCTGCGGTAGTCTATCGAACCGAGTTCCTTGGGATCGGGGAAATACGTTCTTATCGCAAGATCCCTTGCCACCGCTTCGTTTGCCGCTCTTTCGATCTCGAAAAGCTGCTCCTTTGAAAGATCGCCGTCGAAGTCTATCGTGACAAAGTCCTGCCCCATATGGAAGCCGACATTGCCGTATCCGTATTTTCTATGCACGATACCAGACACTATATGCTCACCGCTGTGATTTTGCATCCTGCGATAGCGCTGCTCCCAGTCAAGGGTGCAGGGATATTCGGTGCCGACGGTCAACGGTTGGTTTACATAATGATATATTCTGTCACCTTTTTCGTGTACGTCAAGCACCTTGCCGTCTCCGATATATCCGGTATCCGCAGCCTGTCCTCCACCCTCGGGGAAAAATGCCGTTTGCGAAAGCTCGACCGTATAGCCCGATTTTCCCTCGGTGCAGGATATGACCTTTGCGGTAAAGTCTCTTATGTAGCTGTCCTTATAATAAAGCTTTTCGGTCATGTTATCACCTCAAATGAATTTTATATCAGTACAGTCCAAATGGCAAGTATGAAAAAGCTGTGCTAAGCGGTGTTCGGCTTGCGAAAAAGTCCAAGGGGACTTTTTGCGGCGGCGATCCGATTCGAGGTGGGGCTTGAACCCCTCGAGCTACCCTGCGGCTCTATTTTTTTGCGTAGCATATTTTCTTGACAGCCTCAGAAAAGAAACCTCTCGGTTCTCATGAGCCGAGAGGTTTTTAATACGATTCGATTTACTTAACGGAGAAAAAGGCACTCTTGCCGGGGTACTGGGCTGCGTCGAAAAGCTCTTCCTCGATGCGGAGAAGCTGATTGTACTTGCAAACACGGTCGGTACGGCTGGGGGCACCGGTCTTGATCTGACCTGCGTTTACGCCTACGGAGATGTCGGCTATCGTGGTATCCTCGGTCTCACCGGAGCGGTGGGATACTACCGCTGTCCAGCCTGCACGGTGTGCCATCTGGATGGCATCAAGGGTTTCGGTGAGGGTGCCGATCTGGTTGAGCTTAATTAGAACGGAGTTTGCCGCCTTGAGCTCTATGCCCTTCTTGATCCTCTCGGTGTTGGTGACAAAGAGGTCGTCACCGACGATCTGGATCTTGTGGCCGAGGGTCTTGGTCATGAGCTGCCAGCCCTCCCAGTCGTTTTCGCCCATGCCGTCCTCAATGGAGATGATGGGGTACTTCTCAACGAAGTCCGCCCACATATTTACCATCTCGGCGCTGGTCATAACGGTGCCTCTCTTGGGGAGGTGGTAGCACTTGTCGTTCTCGTCGTACCAATCGGATACTGCACCGTCTATTGCTATCATGAAGTCCTCATAGGGCTTGTAGCCTGCCTTTTCCATTGCGGCGACAAGTGCTTTGAGTGCGTCCTCATCGGAGTCGAGGTTGGGAGCGTAGCCGCCCTCATCGCCTACACCGGATGCGGGAACCACCTTCTTGAGTGCATGGAACACCTCGGCACACATACGCAGAGCCTCTTTCCAGCTCTCGGCACCTACGGGCATTATCATGAATTCCTGAATATCAACGTTGGAGCCCGTTGCATGAGCACCGCCGTTTAATACGTTCATCATGGGGCAGGGCAAGGTCTTGGCATTTACACCGCCGATATAATTGTAAAGGCTCTGGCCGGTGGCTTCCGCTGCCGCTCTTGCACAGGCGAGGGAAACGCCGAGGATGGCGTTTGCACCGAGACGGGTCTTGTTGGGAGTACCGTCGATCTCGATGAGCATCTTGTCGATACCGGTCTGATCGAGGACATTGAGTCCCACCATTGCCTCTGCGATCTCACCGTTTACGTTCTCAACAGCCTTGGTAACGCCCTTGCCGAGGTAACGGCTCTTGTCACCGTCACGGAGCTCACAAGCCTCATACATACCGGTGGATGCACCGGAGGGTACTGCCGCTCTGCCTACGGTACCGTCATCGAGGGTTACCTCGACCTCGACGGTGGGGTTGCCTCGGGAATCGAGTATCTCTCTTGCCATTACGTCAACGATCTCAAAATACTGCTTCATGCTTTTCTCTCCTTTTTATTCAGAAATAAGGCTTCTTCCGCTCATGGCGGTTGGTTTTTCAATGTTCATTACTTCAAGCACCGTCGGTGCTATATCCGCAAGCTTACCGCCGCCGTTGAGTTCTATCCCCTTTTTGCACACGACAAAGGGTACGGGATTTGTGGTATGTGCGGTATTTACCTTGCCGCTTGTGAGCATACAATCCGCATTGCCGTGATCTGCGGTTATGAGCAGCACGGTATCGGGCATCTTTTGCACCGCATCATAGATCCTGCCCATACAGGTATCCACGGTCTCGACCGCCTTTATCGTCGCATCCATAACACCGGTATGTCCTACCATATCGCAGTTTGCGAAGTTGCAGACGATAAGGGAATATTCATCGCTCTCTATCGCCTTTGTGCAGGCATCGGCTACGGCTTCCGCACTCATCTGCGGTACAAGGTCATAGGTGGGAAACTCCTTAGGTGACG
>CAYUQN010000086.1:0-3926 GCA_964446815.1 uncultured Oscillospiraceae bacterium
CCAGAAAACGGACTTCACCTTTTTGAAGTCCGTTTTTCATTTTAAAATTCCAACGGATTTTGATCCGAAACGCTAAGTTGAAAGCTTTGCCGCATTTTAACCCAATCTTAAACATATCTTAACAAATTTAACGTTAACTTACCATTTACTGATATTGCACCGAAAATCTTTTTGTGATACGATGTGTCTACACTTATAATTATATAAAGTGTATAATTGACACGGAGTTAAATCGATATGAACAAAAAATATTTCGACAAGATCAGAAACGAGAATCCTTTCTTGCCTCTCAGTGACATAGTTCATGAGCTGCTCCTCCAAAACATTATAAGCTTTAAGCTCGAACCCGGTACGAGGATCAGCGAGAATTCGATATCCCAAGAGCTCGGGATAAGCCGCTCTCCTATCAAAACCGCACTTGAGAATCTTGCCGAACACGGCTTTATAAAAATCAGAAACAGTCGCTACTATGTTGCGGAATTCGATGAAAACGAGTACCGTGACATATACGATCTGACCGCTATGATAGAACCCTTCGCAGCAGCTAAAGCTGCAAGCAACATCACCGACGAACAGCTTAATGAGCTTTACAAGATCGCTCACAGGCTTACGGAACTGTATGCCGAGGCTTATGAAAGCGGTAGGAACTTCGGTTACAGCAAGCTTCTCGATCAGGAGATAGCCTTCCACTCCGGTATCGTAAAGGCTTCCGGCAACGATCTTATTTACAATCTCTACAACAGCAAAAAGTATGTTATTTGGCGTTACAGAGGCTATCTTCTCTACAGCCGTCCCGAGGGATTTTTTAAGACTCTCGACACCGATCATACCCTCATTTGTGATATTTTGAAGCTTCATGACGATGAGCTTGCTTCCGCGGTCACACGTCGTCACCTCCATGTTTCAAGGGATGGTATCGAACGTTATGAGCTTATGTCAAAGTCCAGAAAAGCAGATTAAAGCAAAAAAGCAGGCACTATCATGTGCCTGTTTTTTATACAATTGCTTGCTTTGCCAAACAATTGTATATATATCTGCTAATTTTAATGTATAGTAAGGTATCGCTTTTGGTCTTTTTTTGACGCAATCAAAGTTCGTATATTAAACTACGATTAAGTTACAATACAAAGCGGTTCCTTTACAGAACCGGCAATATGATATCCTCTCGCTGCAAATCGGCGTTTTTTCTCTCCCCAACTTACCCTGTCCTAAAAGGAATTGTTTTGTACACTTCCTTTTGGCGACAGGGTAATTTGTTTATTTATTATCAATTTGAGTGAACATTGCCCCAAATTTTTGGGGATGTTATATAGTGAAGAAAAACAAAAACAGGAGGAAATTCAAAATGAATGACAACAAGGCTCTCAAGAGCACTTGGGCTGCCGGCTTTTCCGTTGCATCGGTTTGGTTCGGTACCCATGTCGGTGGAGGCTTCGCTTCCGGTAACCAGGTGGTACAGTATTTTGCTCAGTATGGTGCACTCGCTGCTCTCTTCCCCATTATAGCCATGGGTATTCTCGCTGTCGTTATGTACATAATGGTCAAGTTCGCCAAGGTCGGCGGCTACACCAACTACAAGGATACATACGCAGCACTCTATCCCAAGCCCTGGATGGAGATATTCTTTGAGATCTTCTATATCGTCATCGTTCTTGCGGCTATGGCTTCCGCAGTTGCAGGTGCAGGCGAGGTTCTTGCAAACTTCATCGGCATCCCCTATGTCGGTGCAACCAAGGTCATCATGAACCTCATCATCGTTGCAGTCCTGATCCTTCTCACCATTTTCGGTGTTAAGCTCGTTGTGGCAGCTTCCACCGTTCTTTCCGTCGCAATTATCATCATTACCGCACTCATGGTCGTATTCGGCCTCACCGCTGATTTTGATGCTATCTCCACTCAGCTTCTCGGTGACAACAATCTTACCGCAGCAGCATACAACAGCTCCATGGGTGAGTCCATTTGGAAGGGCGTTCTCGTTTACGCCGCTTTCCAGTGCGTATCCATTCCTCCCATGATCGCAGCTTCCCACGATCTCTCCCTCAAGGGTATCAAGAGAGCTCATATCCTCGGCTGGCTCATGAACGGTCTTGCTCTTGCAGCTTCCGCCTACATGCTCGTTAAGTGGTATCCCCTGCTCTCCGCTCTCCAGACCGCAGGTGTTGAGGGCTTCCAGAATGCTCTCGGTATCCCCAACCAGACCGTTCTCGGTCTCATCGGTATCAAGTGGATGCTCATTGCATTCAGCGTTCTCCTTTTCTGTGCATTTATGTCTACCTGCGTAACTCTGGTATACACCATGATCCAGCGTTTCGAAGGCAAGTTCTTCCCCTCTGCTATCAAGAGCGAGAAGGTTCGCGGTATCTTCGTCGGTGCGATCGTCATTGCTATCTGCTTTGCGATCTCCCTCCTCGGTCTTACCGACATCGTCAAGTACGCATACGGCTACGACGGCTACTACGCTATCCTCGTTATCGTAATTCCCGCATTTGTCTGGGGCATCCCCAAGCTCAAGAAGATGCAGGCTGCTAAGAAGGCAGAATAATCGTTTACTAAGGCACCGCCGTTTAAACGGCGGTGCCTGTTGAGGATATTGCACTATGAAAATTGCTATGATCGGCTCCGGTGCCGCAGGTAGTGTATTTGCCTGTTATCTCAAAAAAGGCGGTGCCGAGCTGACTCTCGTTGACCGGTACAAGGCTCATATGGACAAGTGTGCCGAAGTGGGCATGACCTTTCTCTCTCCCGATGGCGATGAGCTTATAACCGGATTTAAAACCGCATACTCCGCCGAGGATATCGGCGTTCAGGATATTGTTATCCTCATGGTAAAGGCAACTCAAACAGACGGCATCATGCCCTCCGTTATGCCCTGCATCGGTGAAAATACCGTTGTGGTCTCTCTGCAAAACGGTTTGGGCAATGATGAAACGCTGCAAAAATATTTGCCTGCCGAGCGAATTCTCTACGGCTTCGGTACAATAGGGACAGAGCTTCCGGAGCCTGCAAAATGCGTTTCAAAGCCCGAAAGCGGCGTTATCATGCGTTTCGGTGCTGTAGCAGAGTCTCCTCTTTCCGCAAGGGTCGGCAAATATCTTGAAGGTTGCTTTATTAAAGGCGGTTGCGAAACGGTATTTGAAACCGATATCAGACCTTTCGTTTGGAAAAAGGCAATATCAAACAGCGGCTACAATACGCTTTCCTGTCTCACTCGTCTTAAAGTCGGAGAATTTCTCTCCTGCGATGAAGGCTGTGAGCTCATTAAATCGGTATGGCGTGAGGGCTGTGAGGTGTGCAAGGCTGTTACCGGTGTTGACCTTTGGGACGAAATGCTCTCGGAGCTTCCACGTCTTAAAGACGGCTTTGCCGATTACTATCCCTCTATGGCTCAGGATGTTCTCATCCACCATAGGCAAACGGAGATTGATCTTCTAAACGGTGCGATCGTAAGATACGGTGCTCTCCATGGGATAATAACACCCGTAAACGAAGCCTTTGTACGGCTCATACGCTGTATTCAGCAAAACTACGACAAACAATACTAAGCAAATAATAGTAAAGGAGTAAAAAAATCATGAAAATTGCAATGTACGGTTCAGGTGCAGCAGGCAGTGTATTTGCCTCTTACCTCAGAAACGGCGGTGCCGATATCATCCTTATCGACCGCTATGAAGCTCATATGAAAAAGGTTGCCGAGGATGGCATGAACTTTATTATCCACCAGGAAGAAAACGGTGTGTATCATGACATCGTTAAGCTCCTTACCGGCTTCCGCACCTATACCTCCGCTTCCGCAGCAGCCGAGGCCGAGGGCAAGGTCGACATCATCATTTATATGACCAAGGCAACTCAGCTTGAGCAGGCCATTCAGGACTCCCTCCCCGTTGTCGGTGACGACACCGTTGCCGTTTCCCTCATAAACGGTCTGG
>CAYUQN010000087.1:0-3858 GCA_964446815.1 uncultured Oscillospiraceae bacterium
CCGGGTATACGATTTTCTCTTCCGTCTCCGGGAAGAAGGTGATGGTGTAATCCAGCACCGCATTCTGGGTGGGGGTACCGGGGACATTGGTGTAGGCCTGATCCCGCAGCTCCCTGGAGACCGCCGGGTCAATGGGCGTTACGGTAAAATCCGTTGCTTCGGTCGCTTCCACATTCCCGTTATCGGGAGGGGGCACCGTCACCGGCGTATCCGGTTGACCGCATCCGGTCAGGAACAGTGCCAGCAATGCCGCCATGGCCCATAATCTTTTTTTCATATGTTTTCCCTCCTGTAACCTGGGATCATTCATAGAAATGCTGCAAAAGATAAGTCTCCAGCCATTGTTTTTCCGGATAGAAGGCCACGAATCCGTCTTCATCCACGGTGTGCCTTCCTTCCATGGTTTGGATCGTTTCCCTGTGATATTGGTGCCAGCGGTCGAAATCGGCCAGCAGTTCCTGTTGGGTCAAATCGGTGTAGATCTCCGCTTCCATTGTTTCCAGCAGATCCTGTGCTGAGGGGTCGTCATCGGTTTCCAACATTTCCAGAACGGCGGTCATATAGGTTCGCTGGCGCTTCATGCGGTTGGTATTGGTTCCGTCGGCTACGGTGGCACGGTAGCGAACAAAGATCTCTGCCTGATTCCCGGTCAGTGTCATGGTGGTTCCCGGTGTCATGGAAGGATCTTCCCGGGAAAAATCCTCTTCCAGTGTCACCGTCACGCCCCCGAGGGCATCATTCAGTGTGGCAATGTCTTCCATGTCCATGGCAACGTAACCGTCAATGGGAATTCCACCGAACAGGGCGCTGACAGCTGCCACCGTATTCCCGCACCGCTGCTCCTCCGTGGTGCCGAAGGCATGGGACAGGCAGATCTGGGTCGTGATGCTTCCCGCCGGATCTCCGAAAATGCCGTAGGTCGTCATTTCCGTGATGGTATCCCGGTCGATGTGGGTCAGCATCAGCGTTCTTGTTTCCCGGTCAGCCGTCAGCAGAAGCAGAAAGTCCGCCTGACCGCCTTCCTGGGCGGTGGTTTCCGGCCGGGTCGACTCTGTCCGGTCGATGCCCATCAGCAGCAGATTGGTCAGCACGGATTCCCGGTAGTGGTAAGTGGTGTCACCCACCTGACAGGTGATCTCCGATTGGAACCGTTCGGTCAGATCTCCCGCCGGTTCACTGTGCCGGGGCTGTTGCAGGGCAAAACATACCGCCCCCACCGCCAGAAGGCAGGCAAGATACAGTGCGATGTTGGCCCATGGAGAAAAATGGTGTTTGTGCATATCCTTGCAGTCCTCGCCTTTTTTTCGGAAGGAGTATAACACGGGGAGCGTAACAGGAGCGTAACAGATTTCGCAGATGTCTCACAAATTTTGAAAATTTTTTCTCACGGAAGGAAAAAGAACAACGCTGTGGAAAGTTTTTCCTTTTCCATGGACAAAAAAATCGCCGGAAATTGCAACAGCAATTTCCGGCAGGGATGCAACATATCAAATTTTCATATCAGCGCTATCCCTTGTCTCCACGGAAGTAACATCTGTCCCCCCCCGAGGATCCAGTACAGCTGGGCATTTCGTTCCTCCGCCCACTCGTATTCCTGTAAGTAGGCACCGTTATATTTTCGTGCCGCCTGCTTGTCGCCGTTGAGAATACGGTACAGGTCGCACTCCACCGCACAGGTCTTCAGATACCGGCGGTTATCCCTGGTAGCCAGAATATTGGCCACCCCGGCGTTTTCCAGCGTGGACAGCAGCCGCTTGTAGGTCATGCGCAAAAGCGACTGGGTACTGGCATCACTGGCCCGGTCTGGCCACAGGCAGGCAATGCCCTCACTGGCGGTAAAGCCCCGGTCTCCCCGGTCTACCAGCAGGGCCAGAAGTTCCTTTTCCTTGGCACTGGAGATCCGCAGGGGCTCTCCGTTGACGGTAATGAAGAAGCTGGGAATGGTCTGGATCTCCACCTGATGGGAAGGCAGAGGCCGATAGGCACACTTTGCCAACTCCTTGTGGATGTCCTGGGGGGTGTAGGGTTTCAGCAGATACCCGGTGGCATCCACGCTCCAGGCTTCCAGCGCATACTGGCTATATGCGGTGACGAAGACGATGCGGATGGAAGGGTCGGAGGTTTTCAGTTTCCTGGCCAGCTCCAGGCCGTGAAGTCCCGGCATTTCCATGTCACAAAAGGCCACGTCCACCACATTTGTATCCACAAACCGAAGGGCTTCCTCTCCGCTGCGGAAGGTGTGCAGCTGTTCAATTTCCGAAAAGCCGGCGGTGGTCAGGCGGAAATTGTCGATGGCCGGCTGCTCATCATCTACGTAGATCACGTTCATGTTCGTCCTCCTTGGGGATGGTCAGAGTCACAGTGGTTCCCGTGCCCAATTGACTCTTGATATCCATGGTGCCGCCGACCAGATGGTACAGCCGGAAGCGAATGTTCCGCAGGCCCACAGATGTTTCTTTTTGCAAAGCTTCCATAGGGAAGCCGATGCCGTTGTCGGTGATGGTGATGAGGATGTTCTCCCCGGTGTCCCGGGTGGACAGGGTGATCCTGCCTCCTTCCTGCCGCTTGCTGATGCCGTGCTTAATGGCGTTTTCCACGATGGGCTGCAAAATCAGGGGCGGGATGGTAAACCGGTCTGCCTGAATGTCGGTGGTAAATTCAATGCGGTCGCCAAAGCGGATCTGTTCCAGCACCACATAATCTTCCAGCCGCTCCATTTCCTGCAGGAAGGGAACGTTTTTGTCGTCTTCCATGATGTCGATATTGCTGCGCAGATACCGGGAAAACCGCACCACGGTTTCGTCCGCCTTTTCCGGGTCGTACTTGCACATACCGCTGATGGCGTTGAGGACATTGAAGACAAAGTGGGAGCGGATCTGGCTCATCATGGTGGTGATGCGGCTCATGGTCAGCTGGTTCTCCTTTTCTTCCAGCACCTGCCGTTGTTTGATATAGTTGGTGAACATCTGACAGCCGCCCATCAGCACATAGATAAAGACACCCAGCAGCACGAATATCAGTTTGGAATCAGAAGTTCCGACATAATAGTTCAGCAGATCCAGCAGAATACCAACGCCCAGGATCCAGATCACATCCACCCGGGGCTTTTCGCCTGTGACCTTCCGGGCGTTGTACAGGTCTGCCACATTGCTGACGATCAAAACCACAGCGGTAACGATCAGGGCGGCGTGGATGCCTTTCAAAGTCTGCCGCAGATCCAGAATCCCCAAAAGCTGGAAGGCCAGCTGCCAGATGAGGAATGCGCAATACAGCACCATCCACCTGCGGAGCATGGTTTGAGAGACAGGTTTTTTCGGCTTCCGTACGGATTTGATGAGAGCCATAACGGTAACAGCCAACGAGGTCACGGAAACATAGTACAGGAAAGTATTCTTATCCGGTAAAACCAGCAGGGCAAAATTATTCTGGGTAAAATTCCAGATGCCCAGTGAAATGGACAATGCCGCCAGCGCGTACAAGCTTCCGGGATTTCCTTTCCGAAAAGACAGATACACAGCAATGACGAACAGCAGCAGCCCCGCAAATACATCTGCCAGACACAGGAGGATCTCCGGCAAGTCCTGGAGCAGCTGCCTGGCGTAGACCGCCATTTTCGATCCGATGAGGAACTGAATATTCTGGTGCTGATAATCACTGTAAACCGGGCGCAGTTCCACCAGAACCTCTTTCCCCACATCTTCCCGGTACAAAGGGATCATGGCCCATTGTCCACCGGGGGTGCGGACGATCCGCATTGGGTTGGAAGGATACAAACTGTAAACCAGTTCCCCCTCCAGATAGACTTCTGCACTTTGATGATTGAAGCGGAAGATCAGATTGGTATCAAATGCGATATCT
>CAYUQN010000088.1:0-3817 GCA_964446815.1 uncultured Oscillospiraceae bacterium
ATTCCCGTAACGGTCATCGAAGCCGGTCCCTGCACCGTGACTCAGAAGAAGACCGTAGCAAAAGAGGGCTATGACGCAGTTCAGCTCGGTTACGAGGAGGTCGCGGAAAAGAAGCTCTCCAAGCCCGAAGCAGGTCACCTGAAGAAGGCAGGAGTAGGCATGATGAAGCACCTCAAGGAGTTCAAGCTTGACAATGCCGCCGAAATGAACGTAGGCGACGTTCTCAAGGCAGACGTTTTCGCAGAAGGCGAAAAGGTCGATGTTACCGGTATCAGCAAGGGCCACGGCTATGCAGGCGTTATCAAGCGTCACGGTGCACAGCGTACCCCGATGAGCCACGGCGGCGGCCCTGTCCACCGTCATGCAGGCTCCATGGGCTCCAGCACTGACCCCAGCCGCATCTTCAAGGGCAAGATCGGTGCAGGTCACATGGGCGTTGAGCAGGTCACCGTTGAGAACCTTGACGTTGTCAAGGTCGATGCAGAGCTGAATATGCTCGTTATCAGAGGTGCGATCCCCGGTCCTAAGGGCGGTCTTGTATACATCAAGAGCACCGCAAAGAAGGCTCCCGTCAAGAAGGGCGAGGGTGCCGGCATCAGCCTCAACCCGCAGAAGGCTTCCGCACGTGTCAATCCGCAGAAGGCTTCCGCAAGGAACAAGTAAGGAAAGGAGAGTATCTTAAATGCCTAAAGCTAATGTTTACAATATGGCAGGCGAAAAGGTCGGTGAGATCGAACTCTCCGCAGCCGTTTTCGGTATTGAGCCGAACAAGTCTGTCCTTCACGATTCCGTCAAGAATCATCTGGCAAACTGCCGTCAGGGCACTCAGAGCGCACTCACCAAGGGCGAGGTTTCCTACACCACCGCAAAGCCTTGGCGTCAGAAGGGCACCGGCCGTGCCCGTGCAGGCTACAAGGGTTCTCCCGTGTGGACCCACGGCGGCGTAGCCTTTGCTCCCAAGCCCCGTGATTACGGTTACACCCTCAACAAGAAGGTAAAGCGTCTTGCAATGAAGAGCGCTCTTTCCGCAAAAGCAGCAGAGGATGCAATCATTGTTATCGACGGTCTTCAGGTCGAGGAGATCAAGACCAAGGCATTCAAGGGCTTCCTTGATAAGATCGGCGTAGCCGGCAAGGCACTGGTCATCACCGAGAACGTTGACGAGAAGGTCGTCAAGTCCGCACGCAACATTGCGGGCATCACCACCACCATCGCAACGATCCTGAGCCCCTATATGATTCTCAACAATCGCAAGCTCGTTGTCGATAAGGCAGCACTTGCAAAGATCGAGGAGGTGTACGCCTGATGAGAACCGCTTATGATATAGTCATTCGCCCCATCATCACCGAGCAGTCCATGGAAGACCTGGACATCAAGAAGTACGCTTTTGAAGTCGCGAAGGACGCAAACAAGATAGAAATCAAGAAGGCCGTTGAGGAGATCTTCGACGTAACCGTCATCAAGGTCACCACCAGCCACGTACGCAGCAAGACCAAGCGTCAGGGTGCATACCCCGCAGGCAAGACCGCCTCTTGGAAGAAAGCCGTTGTAAAGCTCAGTGAGGATTCCAAGAACATCGAGCTTTTCGAAGGCATGGCATAAGGGGAGGTAAAAGATAATGTCTATTAAAACTTACAGACCTACCACTCCTGCCCGCAGGCAGATGACTGTCTCCGGCTTTGACGGTGTTGACAAGCACGCAAAGCCCGAAAAGACTCTTATCGAGGTGCTCAAGAAGCACTCCGGCCGTAACAGCTACGGTCGCATCACCGTTCGCCATAAGGGCGGCGGCAACCGTCAGAAGTACCGTGTCATCGACTTCAAGCGCAATAAGATCGATGTCGAGGGCGAGGTTCTCCGCCTTGAGTACGACCCCAACCGCAGTGCGTTCATCGCTCTTGTCGAGTACGCAGACGGCGAGCGTCGTTACATTCTGGCTCCCGTCGGTCTCAAGACCGGCGACAAGGTAGTCGCAGGTGCGGCTTCCGACATTAAGCCCGGCAATGCTCTGCCTCTGGCGAACATTCCCGTAGGTACCGTTATCCACAACATCGAGCTCTATCCCGGCAAGGGTGCTCAGCTTGTCCGCAGTGCAGGCGTTGCAGCACAGCTCATGGCAAAGGAAAACGGCATGGCTACCGTTCGTCTCCCCTCCGGTGAGTACCGCAAGGTTCGTATGGACTGCATGGCGACCATCGGCCAGGTAGGCAACGTTGACCACTCCAACATCTCCATCGGCAAGGCAGGCCGTAAGCGTCACATGGGTGTACGTCCCACCGTCCGCGGTTCCGTCATGAACCCCTGTGATCACCCCCACGGCGGCGGCGAAGGCAAGTCCCCCGTAGGTCGTCCCGGACCCGTTACCCCTTGGGGCAAGCCCGCACTTGGATACAAGACCCGCAAGACTAAGAACCGTACCGATAAGTTCATAGTCAAGCGTCGTAACGCTAAGTAAGGAGGGAAAGAAGTAAATGAGCAGAAGCATTAAAAAGGGACCCTTCGCAGCTCCCGAGCTCCTCAAGAGGATCGACGAAATGAATAAGAAGGGCGAGAAGAAGGTTCTCAAGACCTGGAGCCGTGCCACTACTATTTTCCCGTCCTTTGTAGGTCACACCATAGCAGTCCATGACGGTCGTCGTCACGTTCCCGTGTACGTCACCGAGGACATGGTCGGACACAAGCTCGGTGAGTTTGCTCCTACCAGGACCTTCCGTGGTCATGCAGGCAGCAAGACCGGTAAGTAAGGAGGATATACAACATGGACGAAAAGAAAATGGCAAGAGCGGAAGTTAAGTACGCCCGTATATCTCCCCGCAAGGTTCAGATAATCTGCGACATGATCCGCGGCAAGGACGCTTCCGTCGCAATGGCTCTTATGGAGCACACCCCCAAGGCAGGCTGCGAATACATGACCAAGCTCTTAAAGAGCGCTTGTGCAAACGCAGAGAACAATTTCGAGATGGATCCCGAAAAGCTCTACGTCGCACAGGTCTACGCAACCGGCGGCCCCATCCTCAAGAGGGGCAGACCCAGAGCCCAGGGTCGTATGTACCGCATCAATAAGCGTACCAGCCACATCGTCATTTGCGTGGCTGAGAAAGAATAAGGGAGGAGGCAGAATAAATGGGACAGAAAGTTAATCCTCATGGAATGCGTGTAGGCGTTATCAAAGATTGGGATTCCCGCTGGTACGCCCGTGCAGACAAGGTCGGCGATCTTATCGTCGAAGATTACAACATCCGTAAGTACCTCAAGAAGACCCTCTATTCCGCCGGTGTTCCCACCATCGAGATAGAGCGTGACTCCGCAAAGGTTCGCATCTATATCCACTGCTCCAGACCCGGTGTCGTCATCGGCAAGGGCGGTGCCGAGATAGAGCGTCTCCGTCTGGAAGTCGAGAAGCTCATCGGCAAGCCCGTAGCTATCTCCATCGTCGAGGTTCGCACTCCCGATACCAATGCTCAGCTCGTAGCGGAAAACATCGCACAGCAGATCGAGAAGCGTATTTCTCACCGCCGTGCAATGAAGAACGCAATGGGTCGTGCAATGCGTATGGGTGCAAAGGGTATCAAGATCATGTGCTCCGGCCGTCTCGGCGGACGTGAGATCGCAGGCAGCGAGTGCTACCATGACGGTACCATTCCCCTCCAGACCATCCGTGCCGACATCGAGTACGGCTTTGCCGAAGCAGCCACCACCTACGGCCGTATCGGCATCAAGGTTTGGATCTACAAAGGCGAGGTCCTTTCCCAGACTCTCCGCACCACTCCCCGTGTGATGGATATGAACAAGCCCCAGGGCGAGCGTCGTCGTCGTG
>CAYUQN010000089.1:0-3789 GCA_964446815.1 uncultured Oscillospiraceae bacterium
GGTCATAACGGGGCGGTCTTGAAAACCGTTAGGCGGCAACGCCACAGGGGTTCGAATCCCTTACTCTCCGCCATAAAAGAACGGTAATTTTGATAGAATTGCCGTTCTTTTCTTTTTGCCCGGAAATCCCTTGATTTCAGCACTTCCGGCCATCAGCCACCACGAAAACAGCCGCCACGGAGTTATTTCCGCAGCGGCTTTTTCGCGTTTTTGGAGCCTTCCGGCCTGCCCCTCCCGGACAAATCGTTCTCACAGAGGGGTATCGTTCAATTTGAGGGGTATCGTTCTCACAGAGGGTAAATCGTTCAATTTGAGGTAAAATGTACCCCAGATAGTTTCTGTGAAGTTGCGAAACAGAGGCAAATTATGATCTCATAATGAAAACTCTTCACAATGGATAATCTTACCGAAGAAGCTCTGAAAAAGGGACTTCTTTTTTGCTATCTTGAATGTGGTCTGCTCTCATGCCATTTTACATTGCAGAGTGCAACAAGCTACGCCCAGATAAAGTTATCCTTCCCGGCACCAATCTCGAAGTGGTATTTAATAATACCGAGATCCAGCTTGGTATAAGGGCCAAAAGCCGCCTTGGCTGTGACTTTGTTGCCATTGCGTGTGAGCTTGAACTTCTGCTGGTTCATCGCGGTGGGAGCCAGCATAGCGGCCTCCATGCCCTTGCGGAACCATTCCGGCGTCTCGCCGTTCACCTCGCAGAGTACATCCATCGGTTTGGATTTGTGGGGCACCCCCTGTTCAGCTCCATAGCCGAGTGCAATCACGATGGCAAGCTTTTCTCCGGCGTCTACCCGATAGGCGTCGGGGATCTTCTTAAAGGTCAGTGCTACCCAGCAGGTGTTCAAACCCAGCATTTGCGCCTGTAGGACAATTTTTTCGCCGAAATAGCCGCAAGTTCGCCCAGTTGGGGGCCTTTTTTGCCGATCAGGGCAATATAGTTGGTCACACCGGAAAAATTTCCGTAGTGAGCCATGGTACTGTTAAAAGCCCTCGGCTCATTTTTCACCAACTGAATGTGGAGGCCGCTCTCCCGATTGCATTCCGCGATACAGCCCTCCAAGGCTCTCAGCGTTTCTCCCTCCAGAGACTTGTCAAGATAGCTGCGCACCGCATGCCGCTGCCACATAGCTTCCATAATATCCATAGCTTGTTCCTCCTAAAGCTCGATAACACATTCTACCACTTCCGGGTCGTGGTTGGCAAATACGCCGATGCAATTGGGATCGGCAACACATTCCCGTATCCAGTCCACAGATTTCAGTGCCATGTCGACGTCCACATGGAAGCCGGGATAGTGCCGCTGCTCCCAGGATTCGCGTAGATAAACCGTGTCTGAGGCAAGGACCAGATACCGCCCGTCCGCCCCCTTGACTACCGTGCTGAACAGACCGTGCGTGTGCCCCGGCGTGTTCACAAGCAGGACTGTACCATCGCCAAACACATCGTAGGATTTCCCAACCGGGCCGATCCCGGTGTTCTGAAAATCAAAGGGTTCGATATTCACAAAATCGTAGGTGTCCTTGATGTAACGAAAAACATACTTTTTCGCGTCTGCGATTTCCTCCTGTGAGGCATAAAAACTCCTTGCGTCTTGAACCAGCCGGAGACCGCTGGTGTGGTCGAAATCCAAGTGCGTCAGATAAACCGCGTCCAGATCCTGCACGGTCAGTCCCATCGCTTTCAGCTTACTGTCCACGCCTTCATCGGCGTTAATTACCGGGCCGCTGATCTTATCCAATAGTCCGCCGAAAGTGGTCAGCTCCTCCGTTGCGTATTTGGAATCCCAGCCCGTATCGATCAGAATACGGCCCTTGGGATGTTCAAGCAAATAGCAGGACACGGGAAGCAGGCGCTTTTTCTCTTTACCTCGGAATAAGCCGGTAAAAGCCAGAGGATTCCTCTCACCCAAAGGGATGGCGATATCCACTTTGACCTTCCCTGTATGAAAGACATGCATCTTGATCATGAACTCACCTCATTTGCTCAGTATACGGAGAAGATTTCCGTCTGGGTCGCGCAAAACTGCAAGACCTTTGTCCTCGCTCAAGAGCGAGGCACCGGAGGCAATCACGTGCCGAAGCTCCTCGGGCGTCGCTGTAAAGTCAAGGCAGCACACGCCCCGATCCGTCAGAGCCAGCGGATTTTTATCGGAAGGCTTGGAGTAGGTGAAAATTTCCAGCGTGGTCACACTCTTGTCGTTCCCCGGCATACTCACATGTTCCCCGGTCACCCGCACATGCTCCGGCATGCCGGTGATCTGCTGGATATAATCATTATCATAATCCCTCGGCTTGCCGACACGGTGCCCATAGAAAGCGTCCTGATAAAACTTCACGCTGCGCTTCCAGTCGGGCGTGACGATGTTCACATGGAGGAAGCGAGACTTTGCGTCACTTCTGGTCGCAATGCCTGTGACGGTGAGCGCAACAGCACCCAGCGCACGGGTGATCACCTTTACATCCTTACTCTCCGGCATGGGGATGTGTGCCTCGATGATGTTCCCCTCAATATCCCGGCCATAGAGGCCCAGCTCCAGCTTCCAGTCGCGGAAGGTGCTGATGATCTCGCCACCGTTGCGAAGCACCGCGCCCATCAGCGCACGCATATTGAGGGTCTCAAAGCATAGATGCGCGTAACCCATGTCATTTGCGTCCGTCGCGGGACTGAGGTTCTCCGCTTTCGTAAACAAGAACATCGCGGCGTGACCATCAAAGTTTGGAGCTACCAGACGGATACTGCCCACAGGATCATTCCATTCTCTGTCGGACATGGTTTCGGAAAAGCCGAAGACCTTTTTGTAAAAATCGGCAAGGCGCCGAGGATTCTCAGCGCCAATGACGACGGTATCAAACCGAATGTTCATGCTCACTTCCCATTCTTCTCAATCAGACCGGACTGCCAGCCCGCAATGGTTTTTGCGACAGTGGCAAGGGGAAGCACACGGGTCAGCACAGCGCCAACCTTATAGAGCAGCGTGGCCACGACGACTAATCTGCCCTTCTGCATTCCCTCGAAGCCCTCCAAGGCAATGTCGCGAGGATCTCGGGCCATGCCGCTGTCGGCTTTGCCGGCGTTCTTGGCCCAGTTGGTCTTGATCGGCCCGGAGAGCAGGGTGGTGACGGTCACCTTGCTGTCCAGCAGTTCGCCGTACATGGCGGCGGACAGGAAATAGTCAAAAGCCTTGGAGGGACCGTAGACATTGAAATAGGGATCGGGCATGACCGCACCGAGGGAAGCAACGTTCAGAATGCGGCCACTGTCGCGAGCCGCCATGTCTGCACCGAAGAGTCGGCAGAGAACTGTGGGGGCGGTGCAGTTGAGGTTGATGAGCCCAACCATGGCGTCAATGTCTGCGTCCACCACGCGGCCCATTTTGCCGGCACCTGCATTGTTCACCAGCTGATCCACACGGATGCCAAGCTCCTTGGTGCGCTCGTAGACGCGCTTGCAGCCTTCCACCTGTGAGATATCCTCATCAATGCAGGTGACTTTGATGCCGTTATTCCGGCTCAACTCCTCTGCCACCTGTTCCAGTTTCTCCTTGGAGCGGGCCACGATTACCAGATCGAAGCCATGCTCTGCAAAGATTTCCGCGAATGCCTTGCCCAACCCGCCGGACGCTCCGGTTACCAGCGCGGTCTGTCCTTTTCCAATATTTTTATTCATTCTGAAAACTCCTTTCGTCAAATAGCCTTGGCCACTTCTGTGGCTTTCTGCACTGCTGTTAAGATATTACCGGGATTTTCGGCATCGCCCACCAGATAGACATTCTCA
>CAYUQN010000090.1:0-3664 GCA_964446815.1 uncultured Oscillospiraceae bacterium
TCGAGGCACGCAAGCCCAAGAAGATGGCAGTCCTGTCCGAGACCTCCGGCACCGTGTCCATCGAGGAGACCAAGAAGGGTGCCCTGTTTGCGATAAGCGTTATAAACGAAGCAGAGGGCGATACGAGAGTTTACACCGTGCCTCATTCCGCAGGCATCCTTGTCAAGAACGGAAGCCATGTCGATAAGGGCGAAGCCCTTACCTCCGGTGCTCTCAGCCCCCACGATGTCCTCCGCATAAGAGGTGTTGACGATGACGAGTTCGGCCGCCAGGGCGTTCGTAACTACATCATCCAGGAGGTTCAGAAGGTCTACCGTCAGCAGGGTGTTGATATCAACGATAAGCACATTGAGATCATCGTTCGCCAGATGATGCGTAAGGTCAAGATCGAGGATGCAGGCAGTACCGAGCTGCTCTCCGGAGCTACCGTCGATATCGGTGAGCTCAAAGCCGCAAACCGTGAGATCGACCGCCGCATAGCCGAGGGTGAGGAAGGACTCACCAAGGCGACCTACACTCAGCTCCTTCTCGGTATCACAAAGGCATCCCTTGCTACCGAAAGCTGGATGAGTGCAGCCTCCTTCCAGGAGACCACCAAGGTACTCACCGATGCCGCAATAAAGGCAAAGGTCGACCACCTTGTAGGTCTGAAGGAGAACGTCATCATCGGCAAGCTGATCCCCGCAGGCTCCGGTCTTGCAATGTACCGTGACTTTGAGGAAAAGACCGATGAGACCGCAGCGGCAGAGGCGGAAAGCTTCGTTGACCTCTCCGCACTTGTCGGACGCACCAACGCACTTTAATCCCAAGTAATCGAACAAACGACCGCGGTTTGTATACTGCGGTCGTTTTCGGCTGTTCATCTATGCAATTTTGCAGAAAAAATGCGTAAAATATTATCGTCTTTGTGCAAAAAATTCCTTGACTATTTTTGTGCAATCTGATAAAATTTTAGACCGTGTGGGGTTAACTACGCCCAAAAGGCAGTTTCCACGCAAAAACCTTGTTATTTCAAGGAAATTTTCGAAGAAAGGAGTAATGAATTTTGCCTACGTTTAACCAGCTCGTAAGAAAGGGCAGAGAGAAAGTTACCTACAAGTCCACCTCCCCTGCAATGCAGAAGGGCCTCAACACCCTCAAGAATTGCGAGACCGATCTGAGCTCTCCTCAGAAGAGAGGCGTTTGCACCGCAGTCCGTACCTCCACCCCCAAGAAGCCTAACTCCGCACTGCGTAAGATCGCCCGTGTTCGCCTGACCAACGGCTACGAAGTCACCGCTTACATTCCCGGTGTCGGCCACAATCTTCAGGAGCACAGTGTCGTAATGATCCGCGGCGGTCGTGTAAAGGACCTTCCCGGTGTTCGTTACCACATCATCAGAGGCACTCTCGACGCTCAGGGCGTTAACGGTCGTATGCAGTCCCGTTCCAAGTACGGTGCAAAGAGACCCAAGGCCGCAAAGAAAAAGTAATCATCAGCATCGCAAATTTTGCCCTGTTGTTATCATATAAGGGATAACCTCGGGGCGCAGACGGGGACGCTTTGGCGTCACCGAGTACCTGTGAAATCATTCTTTAATGAAGGAGGGAAGCAACAGTGCCCAGAAGAGGTAATGTTCCCAAGAGAGAAATTTTACCCGATCCTATGTATAACAGCGTGCTTGTTACCAAGCTTGTAAACGCAATTATGCTGGACGGCAAGAAAGGTGTTGCTCAGAAGGTCGTTTACGATGCTTTTGACATCATCAAGGAGAAGACCGGCAAGGATCCCCTTGACGCCTTCACCGAGGCAATGAATAACATCATGCCCAGCCTGGAAGTTAAGGCTCGCCGTGTAGGTGGCGCAACTTACCAGGTTCCTATCGAAGTAAGACCCGCACGTCGTCAGACTCTCGGTCTCCGTTGGCTCGTAGGCTATGCTCGCAAGCGTGGCGAAAAGACCATGAAGGAGCGTCTCGCCGGCGAAATCATGGATGCCTGCAACAATCTCGGTGCATCTGTCAAGAAGCGTGAGGATACTCACAAGATGGCAGACTCCAACAAGGCATTCGCACACTTCAGATGGTAATCTGAAACGGAGAAGATTATGCCCAGACAGTTTTCACTTGAAAAAACCAGAAACATCGGAATCATGGCTCATATCGACGCCGGCAAGACTACGACCACAGAGCGTATTCTTTACTACACCGGCGTAAACTACAAGATCGGTGAGACCCATGAGGGTACCGCCACCATGGACTGGATGGAGCAGGAGCAGGAGAGAGGTATAACCATAACCTCCGCAGCCACCACCTGTCACTGGAAGGATACCCGTATTAATATCATCGACACCCCGGGTCACGTTGACTTCACGGTTGAGGTCGAGCGTTCGCTGAGAGTTCTCGACGGTTGTGTTACCGTGCTTTGTGCAAAGGGCGGTGTAGAGCCCCAGTCCGAGACGGTATGGAGACAAGCGGATCACTATAACGTCCCCAGAATGATCTACGTCAATAAGATGGACATTATGGGTGCGGACTTCTATAATGTACTCAACATGGTACATGACAGACTGAAGTGCAATGCGGTCCCCATCCAGCTCCCTATAGGTGCTGAGTCTGACTTTAGGGGTATAATCGATCTGGTAGAGATGAACGCTCGCATCTACTACGATGATCTCGGCAATGATATGCGTACCGAGGAGATACCCGAGGATATGCGTGATCTTGCTGATGAGTATCGTATGAAGCTGCTTGAGGCCGTCTCCGACTTCGACGACGAGATAATGATGCTTTATCTCGAAGGCGAAGAGATCCCGCAGGATATGCTCCGTGCCGCCATCAGAAAGGCAACCGTAAGCGTAAGCATGGTTCCCGTAGTGTGCGGAACATCCTATAAAAATAAAGGTGTGCAGAAGCTCCTCGATGCGATCGTGGACTATATGCCCTCTCCGCTGGACGTTCCGGCGATCAAGGGTACAAATCCCAAGACCGACGAGGAGGAGAGCAGGGAATCATCCGACGATGCTCCCTTCTCCGCACTTGCATTTAAGATAATGACCGACCCCTTTGTCGGCAGGCTGAGCTTCTTCAGAGTGTACTCCGGTACACTGGAGGCCGGCAAAACGGTCATGAATTCTTCAAAGGGTCAGCGTGAGAGAATAGGCAGGATCCTGCTTATGCACGCAAACCACCGCGAAGACCTCAATATGGTCTATTCCGGCGATATCGCAGCGGCGGTAGGTCTTAAAAACACCACCACGGGCGATACTCTCTGTGATGAAAAGAACCAGATCATACTTGAGTCCATGGAATTCCCCGAGCCCGTCATCAGAGTCGCTATTGAGCCCAAGACCAAAGCAGGTCAGGAGAAGATGGCGATAGCCCTTCAGAAGCTGGCAGAGGAGGATCCGACCTTTAAGACCTATACGGATGAGGAATCGGGTCAGACTATAATAGCCGGTATGGGCGAGCTCCACCTGGAGATAATAGTTGACAGACTTCTTCGGGAGTTCAAGGTAGAAGCCAACGTCGGCAAGCCCCAGGTCTCTTATAAGGAGACCATCACCCGCAGCGCAACGGTCGATACCCGTTATGTCCGTCAGACAGGCGGTAAGGGTCAGTTCGCACACTGCAAGATCATCGTCGAGCCCAATGAATCGGGCAAGGGATACGAGTTTATCAACAAGA
>CAYUQN010000091.1:0-3509 GCA_964446815.1 uncultured Oscillospiraceae bacterium
AGCTTGTCCCTTTGTTCGATGAATTGGCAAAGCAAACACGAATACCGAAAAGCAGGCTTCTCGATGAAGCCATCGAAGACCTGCTCATAAAGCACGGGGTCAGTGCTGATCAAATAGGGAAATGAAAAAGCGACGGCATAAACCGTCGCTTAAATAATTCGCTTAGATTTGCTCAGGGCATGATCTTGTTCCAGAAATCTTCGAAATCCTGGAAGTCATTCTCTGCGTCGGGCTCGTACTTGATGATAAGGTTCTTGATGAAATCGTAAAGATTCATTATGTTATCCTCCTAAATGGTTTCGACTATTTCCACCGTCATATTACCAAATATCGCCCATTATGTCAATAGCAAATTATTTTAATAACTTTAAAAAAATAGTTTAGGAAATAACAAAAACGCCGACTCGGACATATAGGTATAAAACGTATAGTTTATAAACAAAAGAAAAGCACCGCCTTGGCGGTGCTTAGTTTCTTAATTCAGAGTTCAGGGGTTGGGAAGGAAGATCTTGTCGAGAGCTTCGAACTCGTCTGCTGCGTTGGGCTCGTGCTTAAGAATGATGTCGCGGATGAACTTGTAGAGATCAGAAAACATTGTTTTTCCTCCTTGTGTGTTTGACTATTTCCACTCTTAGGATACCAAAGTCGACAATCCAAGTCAAGTGAAATATTATTTAATAACTTAAAAAACTTAGTTTGTTAAATGACATGAATTTTCTTTAGACAAATCAATTGCTTTCTGTACGTTAGCCAAACAATTATTAAAAAATGTTTTGAATAAAAATTTGAATTTTTTGAATAGTTAACGCCATTTACGATGCCTTTGCTTTAAAAAATTATTTTACTGCGAAAAAGATCGGGCACTGCGATAAAAACCGGTGCCCGATCTTTGAAATTCTTTTGATTTTCAGCGTTTCTTTTTGCCAAAGATGCCCTTGCCGTCGGTTTGCTCGCCGCTTTCCGCAGCAAACTGACGCAAAAGCTCCTTTTGTGACGAAGTCAAATTTTTGGGGACATTGACTCGCACGGTGACAAACTGGTCGCCTCTGCCGTTGCCTCTGAGGAAGGGGATGCCCTTGCCCTTGAGCCTGAAGGTCGTACCCGTCTGGGTGCCCTCGGGGATGTTCAGCTTCACCTTACCGTCGAGAGTGGGAACCTCGAGCTCCGCACCCAATGCCGCCTGAGTAAAGGATATGCCGTGCTCCAACAAAACGGAGCTGCCCTCACGCTCAAAGATGGAGTGAGGCTGAACGATGACCGTCACCAAAAGGTCACCTGACGGCCCTCCGTTTACACCTGCGTTACCCTTACCACGCTTGGAGAGCGTCTGCCCGTCATCGATACCTGCCGGTATCTTGACTTCTTCCTTTATCTGCTTACGGACACTGCCTGCACCGCGACAGGTCTTACAGGGTGAATGTATGATCTTGCCTCTGCCGCCGCACTTGGGACAGGGGGAGCTGGACTGCATCGCACCGAAGGGGGTACGCTGAGTGGTCTTTACCATACCGCTGCCGCCGCATTCCTTACAGGTCTCGGGGGTCGTGCCCTCCTGACAGCCTGTGCCCTTACAGTCACCGCACTGCTCAACTCTGCCGATGAATATTTCCTTGACGGTGCCGAACGCAGCTTCCTCGAATTTGACATTCACGGAAGCCCTTATGTTGTCACCCTTACGCGGAGCATTGCTGTTTCTCGCACCGCCGCCGAAGCCGAATATGTCTCCGAAAATATCACCGAAGCCGCCGAAGCCTCCGAAATCACCGAAACCACCGAAGCCGCCGCCGCCGAAGCCCTGTGACGGATCGAATGCGGCATGACCGTACTGATCGTACTTGGCACGCTTATCGGAATCGGAGAGGATCTCATATGCCTCGTTGATCTCCTTAAAGCGAGCTTCACATTCCTTGTCACCGGGGTGAAGGTCGGGGTGGTTTGCCTTGGCAAGCTTTCTGTATGCCTTTTTGAGTTCGTCCTCGGTAGCGGTTTTGCTTACGCCGAGCACCTCATAGTAGTCTCTTTTTTCTGCCATAGCTATACCTCAAAACGTGGGCGTACAGGGTACGCCCACATGATATTTCGCTTTAAGGATCACTTCTTGTCGTCGTCATCGACAACGGTATAGTCAGCATCATAGTAGTTCTGACCGTTACCGCCGCAGTCACCGCCGCAGTTGGGATCGCAGCCGCTGGCCTGAGAGGGATCGAAGCCTGCTGCCTGTGCCTGCTCATAGATCTTGCCGAATACGTCGGTGAGCTCGGTGGTCGCCTTCTTTATGCTCTCGGTATCGGTGCCGGTGAGTGCGGTCTTGAGGCTCTGGAGCTTGCTCTCGATCTCGCCCTTGAGAGTGGGATCGATCTTGTCGCCTGCTTCCTCGAGTGCCTTTTCGGTCTGGTATACGATCTGGTCGCCCTGATTGCGAACGTCGATCTCCTCCTTACGCTTTGCATCCTCTGCTGCGTACATTTCGGCTTCCTTGACAGCCTTCTCAATGTCTTCCTTGGACATATTGGTGGAGGAGGTGATGGTGATGTGCTGCTCCTTGCCGGTGCCGAGATCCTTTGCGGAGACGTTGACTATGCCGTTTGCGTCGATGTCGAAGGAGACCTCGATCTGAGGAACGCCTCTGCGAGCCGGTGCAATACCGTCAAGATGGAAGCGACCGAGGCTCTTGTTATACTGTGCCATCTCACGCTCACCCTGGAGAACGTTGATCTCAACGGAGGTCTGATTGTCAGCCGCAGTGGAGAATACCTGACTCTTCTTGGTGGGGATGGTGGTGTTACGCTCTATAAGACGGGTGCATACGCCGCCGAGAGTTTCAATACCGAGGGAGAGGGGAGCAACGTCAAGAAGGAGGATGCCTTCAACGTCGCCGCCGAGAACACCGCCCTGGATAGCAGCACCGACTGCAACACATTCGTCGGGGTTGATGCCCTTGAAGCCTTCCTTGCCGGTGAGCTGCTTTACCATCTCCTGAACGGCGGGGATACGGGAGGAGCCGCCGACCATGAGAACCTTGGAGATCTCGCCTGCGGAAAGACCGGAGTCGGAAAGAGCCTGCTTTACGGGGCCTGCGGTCTTCTCAACGAGGTGGTGGGTCAGCTCGTTGAACTTTGCACGGGAGAGGGTCACATCGAGGTGCTTGGGACCGGTTGCATCTGCGGTGATGTAAGGCAGATTGATGTTGGAGGTGGTGACACCGCTCAGCTCGATCTTTGCCTTTTCCGCTGCTTCACGCAGACGGGACATTGCAACCTTGTCGGAGGAGAGGTCGATGCCCTCTGCCTTCTTGAACTCGTCAACAAGATACTTGGTGATGCAAGCATCGAAGTCGTCGCCGCCGAGACGGTTGTTACCTGCGGTTGCCAGAACCTCGATGACACCGTCACCGATCTCGAGAACGGACACGTCGAAGGTGCCGCCGCCGAGGTCGTAGACCATGATCTTCTGATCGGTCTCCTTATCAAGACCGTATGCAAGTGCCGCTGCGGTAGGCTCGTTTATGA
>CAYUQN010000092.1:0-3484 GCA_964446815.1 uncultured Oscillospiraceae bacterium
TGATCCCCATCCTGACCATGCCCGAGGACGACAAGACCCACCCCATCCCCGACCTTACCGGATACATCACCGAGGGACAGATCATCCTCAGCCGTGAGCTGCACCGCAAGGGCATCGTTCCTCCCGTTGACGTTCTTCCGTCTCTCAGCCGTCTGAAGGATAAGGGCATCGGTGAGGGCAAGACCCGTGAGGACCACTCCGGCACCATGAACCAGCTCTTTGCCGCTTACTCCAGAGGCAAGGATGCAAAGGAGCTCATGACCATACTCGGTGAAGCGGCACTCAGCGATGACGACAAGCTCTTTGCAAAGTTTGCCGACGAGTTTGAGAAACGCTATGTCAATCAGGGCAATACCACTAACCGCTCCATTGAGGAGACCCTCAATATAGGCTGGGAGCTGCTTTCCATCCTGCCCAGAGCGGAGCTCAAGCGAATCAAGCCGGAGCTTATCGAAAAATACATGAAGTAAGGGGTGAGCTTTATGGCAGGCACCACAGTTACACCCACCAGAATGGTGCTCAAGCAGCTCAAGGGACGCCTTAAAACAGCAAGACGCGGTCATAAGCTCATGAAGGATAAGCGAGACGAGCTTATGCGTCAGTTCCTCGATGTCGTCAGACTGAACAAGGAGCTGAGGACCCGTGTTGAGCAGGGACTCACGGAGGCATTTGCCGCCTTGCAGGTGGCAAGCTCCATCATGAGCCCCGAGATGCTGGAGCAGGCACTCCTGTATCCCCGTCAGAGCGTTGAGCTTGAGATGAAGTTCAAAAACATAATGAGCGTAAACGTGCCGCAGTACTCCTTCCGTACAAAGAACGATGACCCTGCGGAGATCTATCCCTACGGCTTTGCACAGACAAGCGGAGAGCTTGACGATGCTTTGGCACAGATGGCGAAGGTCTTCGAGGATATGCTGGAGCTTGCACAGGTCGAAAAGACTATGCAGCTTCTTGCGGAGGAGATCGAAAAGACCCGTAGACGTGTCAATGCACTTGAGTATGTTATGATCCCCGAGCTCGAGGGCAATATCAAGTACATATCGATGAAGCTTGAGGAGAACGAAAACTCCACCAAGGTAAGACTTCTCAAGGTCAAGGAAATGGTACTCAAAAACGCTCACGACTTCAAGTAAGCTATAGCAATAAAAATTACCACAGTCAAAAGACTGTGGTAATTTTTTGTATCTCCGACATACCCACATTCCGCTATGATCTCGGATATGGGGCTTTGACATCGGTAAGACCGAGCAAATAATCGGTACTCGCACCGTAATATTCGGCAAGCTTTATAAGCACCTCGGTGGGGATATCTCTTTTCCCGCGCTCGTAATGCGAATAGCTCACCTGAGTGCACTGCAAATATGCGGCAACATCCTTTTGCAGCAGATCGGAATCCTCTCTCATGCCCCGTATACGCCTATACATTTTATCGCTCCCTTGAGGATGTGTATATGGGCACATCTCTGAAAGTTCTTGCGACCTTTATATTTCCCGAGGCTGAATTTGAGGCAGGACGTGAGATGACGCTGTCTTATGAGGGAATCCCCGGATTTTCTGATATAGTGATTTACACCGACGACATTGACTTCCATGACAGTCCGGAGGATATCGGCAAAGAGCTCGATCCCGAAGGCTATGAGGAATATCTGTGGCTGTGTGAGGAGGTCGACCCCGAGACCGAGGCAACGGTACGTTCTCTGATACTGCCTTATCAACCCGTAGCAAAAAAGTATGCGGTGATTTTTTTACTCTACCGAGATGATCTTACGCATAATATCCGGTGGGATCTTGACTATCTTGCGGTCGTAGCTTATGAGGCCGTTGACCTCCTCCTCAACATCCGTGAGCTGGGTATAGACCGCAGCGGCAAGCCCCTGCTTGTGCGAGGGCTTTATCTGACCTGCGTACAGCTTACGCAGTGCCTCGGCAAGCTCATTTACCGACTTGAACTTCTTATATCCGAACTCGGTATCGGAGAAGCTGTGCCCCTTGCAATAGTAGCTGTATCCGCCGAACTCACTGAGCAGCACGGCACGACCGAGCTTGTCCTGCCGATGCACATATTTTTTGAAGTAAACGTGCAGACTCTTGGTCTGCCCTATCTTTTGATCGTGCCAACCGGAGGCATGATCCACGGTACGGGAGGGGTCATAGTCGGAAATATGCTTTGCGATACGAGCCGAGTCAAACTGTCCCCAGCCTTCGTTAAAGGGCACCCACATTGCGATGCACGGACAGTTGTAGAGCTGATGCAGCATTTCATCGAGCTCCTTTTCATACTGCTTTCGTCCCGCTTCGCTCTGTCTTGCGAAAAGCTTGTACTTGCTGTCATTCAGATGGATACCGGTGACGAGGGGAGCGGATATGATGACGGGATTATATGCACCGCCGCCGTTTATCATATCCTGCCAGACGAGCATACCCAGACGGTCGCAGTGATAATACCAACGCATCGGCTCTATCTTAATATGCTTACGGAGCATATTGAAGCCCATATCCTTGGCGGTCTTTATATCGAATATCAGCGCCTCGTCGGAGGGAGCGGTGTACATACCGTCGGACCAATAGCCCTGATCGAGAAGTCCGTTGTGGAAGTAGCGTTTGTTGTTGAGAAACAGCCGCCTTACACCGTTGCCGTCCTTTTGCACGGAGAACTTACGCATGGCAAAATAGCTGTCGACCTTATCATCGCCGCAGATGACGGAGAAATCGTAGAGCTTGGGATTTTCGGGAGTCCACGCTTCGAAATTCGGTACCGGTATGCGACAGGGGAGGGGGTAGTACACTCCGCCGAATACCGCATAGCAGTCACGTCTTCCGACAGTTTCGGCAGAGATCTCAACACTCGCAGCGTCGAAATCCGGCGTAATATGCAGAGACTTGACGTAAGACTTGGGAACGCACTCAAGCCAAACGGTTTGCCAGATTCCGCTTTGCGGCGAATACCATATACCACCGGGCTTACCGGACTGCTTACCTCTTGAGTGCCAGCTGCCGTCGGATACGTCACTGACGCAGACGCAAAGCTCATTATGCGGCATAAGGCAGTCGGTGATATCACATTCAAATGCGGTGTATCCGCCGACATGGTGGCATACCTCGACACCGTTTACATATACCGTCGCCGTTTGATCCACTGCGCCGAAATGCAACAGCACATGACCCTCATGCTCCGGCAGATCGAAGCCTCTGCGATACCAAAGGAACTCATCACTCTCAAGCTTTTTGCCGACACCGGAGAGCTCACACTCCGGTGAAAAGGGAACGAGTATCTCACCGTCCCATTCGGAAGGCATTTCGTCACTGTCACGGAAGGCATAGTCCCAAATACCGTTCAGATTGACATAGCCGCCACGCACCATCTGCGGTCTGGGGTATTCTGTGAGAACATTGCTTTTGTCGAGCTTTTCGCCCCAAGGAGTAAGCATTGGCGATACCTCCTGATTTTAATAATATTTTTCTTATATTCTAATATGTATATAAT
>CAYUQN010000093.1:0-3447 GCA_964446815.1 uncultured Oscillospiraceae bacterium
CCGAGAAAATGATAAGCCTTGGCAAGAAGAAGGATCTGGCGGCATACCGTCAGGCTCTCGCCTTCATCACTCGTGAAGACGTTGCCAAGAAGACCTTTGACGAACTGTCTGTCAAGTACGCCGATCGTAACGGCGGCTACACTCGCATCACCCGCATCGGACCCCGTCGCGGCGATGCAGCAGAGATGGCAGTCATCGAACTCATCTGAGTAAACTTAATAAAAAACACCTTGAAGCGAGCTTCAAGGTGTTTTTTTGCTTGTGCGATTGTTGGTGCGGTGCATTTTTATAACTGCGATGCAACGCCGGAGACGGTGCAGTGAACGTTTTTGCATGGTATAAATCCATCGTCGGCAGTAACAACAATTGCCATGCCCAACACTTGGCTCTCCCTCCGGGAGGGCTGTCAGCCGAAAGGCCGACTGAGAGGGTGCGGCACTTTTTGAGACGGTGTACATCATGGCATTACCAAACCCTCTCGTTGACCGAGAGGGCTTTTTGCAAACAAAAAGATCGGATAGTCGATGACTATCCGATCAAGCTTTCACTATTACTTTTTGCCGGAGCCTTTCCACTCCTTAACGTCGCTATCGGAATAATCGAGCGTCGGCTCATTCAAAACCTCGCCGCCCTTTTCGATGACCGGCTCATCGAGCTTTTCCTCGACTACCTGCTCAAGCTTTTGCTCAGCCTTGGATTTTGCCCTTTCCCTTGCCTTTTCGGCTTCTTCCTCGGCCTTGGTGTCGATCATATTGCTGAGTATCAGCCAATTCTCAACAAGCAGCATCAGCGCCGATGAAAGCATGAGGATCGTCAGCCCCGTTGACCTCTCATCGGACAGCGTCATAAAGCAGAAGAAGCTTGCCAGCATGGTGAGGAGTATCGCCTTTTTCGGCTTTACCTTACCGGCAGGGTAGCCGATATTGGACAGGAACGCAAATATCGCAGAGCATATCGCAACGATCTCAACGGCATATACCCAGACCGCAGGGACGGTGGCGTAGGTCTTGTAGCTGTACACCAGCCATAAGCAGAACATTATGACGGGGAGATACATAAAGCAGCAGACGAGCCCGGGGGAGAATTTACGCCTTGAGCTGGTGCAGATCGAAGGGAAGGATACACCCGAAAGCATGGCGAATATACCGATACAGCTAAGCAGCGTTGTGCTGTCTGTAGGGTCGATCTCCGCCAAGGTCACGATACCGCCGACGATCATCAGGATACCCACGCCCCATGCGACGATGGGCAGCAGGGGAGTTCTGTTGCGGAAAGCGGATTTGGCATCGCTCACCGGCACAAAGCCACTTTTGATGAAGTGGCCGATCACCTTTGAGAACAGCACTGCCACGGCGATAGAGAACACGATGAGAATATAGGGCCACGCCGAAGGATTCATGAGATAGCTCTCGGCATCCTTTTCGAATGCGAGCATATTCATAAGCCAACGGAAGAAGGCACCGAAGGACCCTGCGGCACAGACAAAGCAGCTTATGATGAGAGGGTTCTTAATATAATGCTTAAACGGTTTCTTGGGAGACATAGGATCAGTCCAATCGGAATACATTATTATAATAGAATACATTTTATACTCATTTGGCTTATGAGTCAAGAACGAAAGGTGCCGTATGAAAACAAGACTGATGAAAAGAACGCTGTTAGCATCGTTTACGCTGTCCCTGCTCATGGTGGGAACACCGCTTGTTATGTGGCAGGGGACTGTCGGTGAGTCACCGCAACCGACGGAGCGGACAAAATACGCCGAGCTGCAAAGCGATAGGGACGAGCAGATCGATCTGCAAGTCGGTGAGGAGATAAAAAAGCTTAGCATATACGATTACCTGGTCGGCGTTGTGGCAGCCGAAATGCCTGCATCCTTTGATGCCGAGGCGTTAAAAGCACAGGCGGTTGCGGCAAGGAGCTATTTGCGGCGATATCTCGAACAGGGCTCAAGACACAAGGCTGCGGACATATGCTCTGATCCCGATTGCTGTCAGGCATACAAGAGTCTTGACGAGCTCAAGGAGGCTTGGGGCGACAAATACGACACATATATTAAAAAGATACGCAAGGCGGTACAGGCTACGGATGGAGAGTATCTTAGCTACGAAGGAGAGGCGGTGCTTGCGGCGTTTCATTCGTCATCGGCAGGGGCGACGGAAAGCAGTGCCTCGGTGTGGGGCGAGGTGCCGTATCTTGTGAGCGTCAGCTCACCGGAGGATGAAGAAAGCGTACCGAACTACAAAAGCAGCCTCAGCCTCAGCGAGATAGATTTCCGTGACACGGTGCTGTACCTGTATCCTGAGGCGGATTTCAGCGTTCCTGCGGATGATTGGCTGGGCGAGATCAGATACACGGAGGGCGGCAGGGTGGAGAGCATCACGATAGGCGGCGTAAGTATCAAAGGAACGGAGCTCAGATCGCTGTTCTCATTGCGATCGACGGCGTTCGAGCTAAAAAGAACGTCAAGCGGCTTTGAGTTTTGTGTCACCGGCTTCGGCCATGGGGTAGGAATGAGCCAATACGGAGCCAATGCGATGGCAAAGCAGGGCAGCGACTACCGCGAGATCCTTGCTCACTATTACCCGAACACGACGTTGATAGTGCCAAAGTAGGGGATTTTTCAAAATAAACTGTCATTTTCGCAAAAAATGTATAAACTTTTTCTGCTTAGGTGTTGATTTTATGCACAGTATGTGTTATATTTGTAACACACATCCGCCGAGGGCGGCGCCCCCCGCCGTCCCGCTCCGGAGCAGGTGCAGCATCCTGCTCCGGAGCATTTTATATACCCGTCTTGCAAAATAGCCGAAAATGTGCCGCCGCCGACTGTCGGGAGGCGGCATTTTGCTTTTTTATCGGGTAGGTAATTTGCACAAATTTTTGAAGTAAAACAAACAAACATCCAAAAAATGTTCAAAACCCCGTGCATTTTTTGTCAAGGATGGTGTTTAGGTGATGTAAAATTTGTTCATAATTTTGTGAATTTTCTGAAAATGCACAAATATAAGTGCAATTTGCGTCACTTGTCGCTTCATTCACACTAAATTAACATTATTTTGTGCAAGGTGCTAAATTTACATAGTCGAAATTGTGAAATTACCCTTGATTTTTGCAAAATTAGGGGGTATACTGTCAAACGACAGGATTGTGAGAAAAATATCATTTTCTACACGATCGAACATTTTAAATACAGTTATCCGTATAAGGAGGGAAACACTGTGTACACATTTATAATCGGTCTCGTGGTTCTTTTCGTCGGTGCAGCTCTTTACGGCAAGCTCTGTGAAAAGGTCTTCGGACCCGACGACCGCAAGACTCCTGCATACACCAAGCAGGACGGCGTCGACTATGTACCCATGAAAGGCTGGAAGAACAGCCTGATCAACCTTCTGAACATTGCCGGTACCGGTCCTATCCTCGGACCTATCCAGGGCATTCTGTTCG
>CAYUQN010000094.1:0-3409 GCA_964446815.1 uncultured Oscillospiraceae bacterium
GGATGATATCCGCTCTGTCATTATTCACAAGTCGGATTATGGTAAAGGTCGAGAATGCGGAATGACGCTCGGAGCATATGGGCAGGGTGTCCGCTATGGTTTCGACCGCATCCCTTATATCAAGTCCGGCTGCAAGCATCGTCGATATGATCTTGGAGGTCAGGGTCGAAAGTATGCTCGCTTTAACACCGCTTCCCAATCCGTCCGCAAGTACGATTATCGTGCTGTTATCGTTCTCAACCACGTCAACATGGTCACCGCATAGCTGCTCACCGTAGTGATTTATGCTAAGATAACCGATGTCGGCACAAAGATTATTCATCTTCATCTAAGCTCATCGACTCCTTCAGCTTCGTAAGTGCTATCTTGGTCTCCGCAGTCGTCTCTCCCAAAAGGGAGGCTATCTCCTGCACTATACGCATTTGATTCTCAATGACCCTGTCCGCAACCTCCGCTGTTTTGGCTGCCGTCTCATGCTTTCTTATCGCTTCTTCTTCCTCCTCCGTAACGTCGCTTATTATGTCTATAAGCATCTTGGAGGAACGGTCATGCACTATCGTCTGTTCAAAATATTTGTTGTAGTCGGAGAAATAGCTCCTGAGCTTTTTGATGGATTTACCCGTCTCCATTACGGTGAAAAACGGTGCAGTGTCCAGTATTCTGACAACGCTTTCGCCCAAAACATCGGATTCATGGCCGATGTTCAAAAGCTTCAGTGCCGGACGGTTTAATTCCTGCACCTCAAGGTCCTCGTTTACAACGACGACGCCCGAGGGCATATTATTGAGCACCTTATTGCTTATCCTCTCCGAACGCTCCCTTGCCGAGGGGAGGCACATACTGTAATCCGCTGTGCCCCTGTATATCGCTATCGCCTTGTCACGGCAGGTATCGTAGCCGCAAGAGCCGCAGTTTAATTCGTCCTCCTTGGAGTTTTTGCCGAGCTTTGTCAGTATCGTTCTGATCTCACTCTCCGTGGGCATGGGAAGCTTCACCGCCATGCCGCTGTGGGTGGTGTAAAGCTCACCCTCCTTTGGGTGTTCAACGTCAAAGTCCTCCTTGCCTGCATTCACAAGCACGGAGCAGATATGCCTTATCGGTGAGTTGATATACTTCTCCATTATGGGGCCGTCGATACAGCTGCCGTCACAGGCTGCCATCTCGATGAAGCACTTATGGATACCGCCCTTTTGAATGTCATTCAAGGCATTCATACAGCTTTTGGGGCCGTTGACGGATATATACTGATAGCCCTCCGGCTTATCCATGCACTGCAACAGACCGCCTGTCACCGGAAAGCTCCTTGCTCTGCCTGCTTCGCTCTCTCCGAACTCCGGCTCTATCTCGATCTTTGCGGCAAGTCGCATTTGGTCAAACTCCTCAAAGGTGAGAACCGCATCGACACATGAGCCGAAGGCCGCCTCCTTCGCGGCAACACAGGGTCCTATGAACACCACCTTGGCATTGGGGATACGCTTTTTGATATCCATGGCATGGGCCACCATGGGCAATACCACCGGTGCAAGGTACTGCTTGACATCGGGGAAATGCTTCTCTATGAGAAGATTCACAGAGGGACAGGCGGAGGATATTATAACATCCTGCTCCCCCACCTTGAGCATACGCTCATACTCCCACTTGACCTGCGTTGCTCCTCTTGCGGTCTCCTCGGCATCGTCAAAGCCGAGCTGCTTCAAAGCCTTGCGAACAGAGTTGATTCCGCAACCGTCCCAACAGGCGTAAAACGAGGCTTCGACACTTGCTATGACCGGTGCATCCCCTTGGAGCATCACCTTTACACGTTCGGTATCGTCGACTATCTCCTTGGCGTTCTGAGGGCATACAACAAAGCACTGACCGCAAAGTATACACTCATCCTCAATGATACGGGCTTGGTTGCCTGTAAAGCGTATCGCCTTGACAGGGCAGCGGCGTATGCAGCGGTGACAGTTCTTGCAATTTGATTTCTTCAGTTTCAGGACACTTGGCATATGTATTACCTCCGACCTTGATTAAGCTGAGGATTATGGTACAAACTCGACTCGTGATTCGCAAGTAGAATCAATTGTCGAAACCCCAATCAACTACTACTCCCCTACAGCGGTGCCGACGGTTTTAATAACTGCCCTGCACCGATTGACATCGGACAGTTCGTAGTCTCGCCTTCTGCTTATGTTTATAATAACATATTTGTAAGCTACTAACAAGGTAAATCGGTGAAGTTGACAATTATTTTTACCGATAGTATAATATAAAAACATTCTTAAACACGGAGGCATTGCCATGCTCCAAGAAGCTATAATCACCAAAATTCGTGATGACGGTCTGGCGGAGGTCGTTGTTGAACGCTCCGGTATATGCGGTGGCGACTGTGATGAGTGTAACTCCTGTCGCTATGAAAAGCTGATGAAGACCCTTGTGCAAAATCCCATAGACGCTCACAGAGGTCAGCACGTTTATATCGAAATGCCTACCTCGGGTGTTTTAAAGGGCGCGATCTATATTTATGTGATACCGCTCATAATGCTTTTTGTTGGTTATTTTGTCGGGGCATTTATCGGTCTCGGTGAGGGTGGCTGTATTCTTGCCGCCTTCGTCGGAGTTGTACTCGGCATCGCCGTTGCAGCCTTTCTCGGCATCAGACAGCACAAGGGTGATCCCACTCCGGCAAAGATCGTCAGCATCATAGACGATCAAGGCTGAATACTAAAAAGCCGTATTGCTTTGCAATACGGCTTTCAATATACCTTTTTTGTCCCATGCAGTGAGGTATTATCTTTGCACAACAGTAAATGCTCGGAGGGATCGAAAAATGAAAATCGGTATTCTGTCACGCTCTGCCGCCTAAAGACTTCTTTGTGAGGACTTTCCCACAGGCAGTGCCGTTATCGCCTTTTATGATCCGGATTCGGTACCGCTCGATTACAGCGAATAATCTGAGCGGATATTCTATGTGCCGCCGCTATCCGTGAGCACTTTTTCGGTGATGGTATCGAGGTCTTTGCCGATTACCGCTGCTACCCCAATCAGCTTGTTTACAACAGGCTGAAAGCGGAATCGGCTGCCGAAAAACAACGCAGGATGCGTAAGCTGCGTTAGCTTACTCGCCCCAAAAGAGCTCATAACGCTTTTTGAGCTCCGATGCTTTTCTCTTTTTAATTCCACCTCGTTATATTTCTCTAAAGCCTTTGCAAGCTGATCCTTTACACTATTTTATCAGATCAAAGGCGATATTACATTGGCTCATGGGGCAAAAACGGGACATTTGCTTCACGATGCAAAGCATCACTTCACGTGCGGCAAGGCACTTCAACAAAAAGAGCCTCTTTTGTCAAAGACAAAAGAGGCTTTTTGTTGGTGGACCATAGGGGGATCGAACCCCTGACCTCCAGATTGCGAACCTGGCGCT
>CAYUQN010000095.1:0-3252 GCA_964446815.1 uncultured Oscillospiraceae bacterium
CACATCTGTGCCACAACGCCCAGGTCATGGGTGATCATAATGATAGCCATGCCCAGTTCCTTCTGCAGAGACTGCATCAGCTCCAGGATCTGAGCCTGAATGGTCACGTCCAGAGCGGTGGTGGGCTCGTCTGCGATCAGAATATCCGGCTCGCAGGCCAGTGCCATGGCGATCATAACTCTCTGGCGCATGCCGCCGGAGAACTCGAAGGGATACTGGTTCATACGCTTTTCGGGTTCGTTGACGTTGACCAGCCGCAGCATTTCAATGGCGCGCTCCCGGGCCTGCTGCTTGTTGCGGGGGGTGTGGAGCATGATAGCCTCCATCAGCTGACGGCCGATGGTATAGGTGGGGTTCAGGGAGGTCATGGGGTCCTGGAAGATGATGGAGATCTTGTTGCCACGGATATTCTTCATACCCTTTTCGCCGATGCCAACCAGTTCCTGACCATCCAGCTTAATGGAACCGCCGACGATCTTGCCGGTCTTTTCCAGAATCTGCATGATAGAGTAAGCGGTAACGGACTTACCGGAACCGGATTCGCCCACGATACCCAGAACTTTGCCCCGATCCAGATTAAAGGAAACGCCGTTGACGGCCTTTACCTCGCCTGCGGGAGTGAAGAAGGAAGTGTGCAGGTCTTTAACTTCTAACATTGCCATATGCAGTTTTCCTCCTTACTTCTTCAGCTTGGGGTCAAAGGCATCCCGGAGGCCGTCACCGAACAGGTTCAGGGACAGGACGATCAGGGAAATGACCACAGCGGGGATGATCAAACGGTAGGGGTAGGTGGCGTAGCCATTCAGAGCATCGGAAGCCAGAGAGCCCAGAGAAGGCATGGGAGCGTTAACACCCAGGCCCAGGAAGGACAGGTAGCTTTCGGTGAAGATGGCGCTGGGGATCTGCAGGCAGGTGGAGATGATGACCACGCTGATGCAGTTGGGCAGCAGATGCTTGCGGATGATCCAGCCGGCCTTGGCACCGGTGGCCTGAGCAGCCAGAACGTACTCCTGCTCCCGGAGGGACAGGATCTGGCCACGGATCAGACGGGCCATGGAGCACCAGTACAGCAGAGCAAAGATCACGAACAGGGAGACCATGTTGGTACCCAGCTTTTCCAGAACGGTGCCTTCCAGCAGGGGGCCCAGGGCTTCCTTCATAACGGAGCCCAGCAGAATGACCATCAGGGTATCGGGCAGGGAGTAAATGATATCCACGATGCGCATGATGATAATATCCACCTTGCCGCCGATATAACCGGCAATGGAGCCGATGGTCAGACCGATAATCAGCACGATGATGGAGGCAAAGAAGCCGACTGCCAGAGAGATCCGGGTACCGTAGACGATCCGGATGAAGTAGTCACGGCCCTGAGAGTCCGTGCCGAAAATGTGGGGGAATACGGATTCACCGGCATCGATCTTCTTCTGCTCGGTGGTGCTGTACTCGAAGGGAGCCAGGTTGTTGTAAGAAGCATCCATGGGCTTACCGGGGGTATTGCCCAGCATCTTGTCGTACTTATAGGGCCAGAACATGGGCAGGAAAATGGCACTGAGGGTAATGACGATGATCAGGATCATAGAGATAGCAGCGATCTTGTTCTTCATCAGGCGCTTCATACCATCCTTAAAGAAGGTGGTAGAGGGGCGCATGGTTACCATATATGCCTTTTCTTCCTCCGTTGCCGGCAGGAAATCATCCACGTCCACGTGCATGGAGAAAATTTTCTTTTTCATCGGTTAACTCCTTATTCCAGGGTGATTCGGGGGTCAACGACCTTGTACAGGATGTCACTGACCAGGTTCATAACAACGATCAGACAGGCCAGCACAATGGTGGTGCCCATGATCAGGGGATAGTCGCGGTTGGTAATGGAGCTGACGAAAGCTCTGCCGATGCCGGGCACCGCAAAGATCTGCTCAACCACCAGAGAACCGGTGACGATATAGGCCAGCATGGGGCCAAAGTATGTGATAACAGGAATCAGGGAGTTCTTCAGCGCATGGCCGAAGATAATCTTCATGGGAGCCACACCCTTGGCTCTGGCGGTACGGATGTAGTCCTGACCCAGAACGTCCAGCATGGAGGAGCGGGTCAGACGGGTGATGTACGCCATGGGGTACAGAGACAGGGTGATGATGGGCAGCACCAGTCCCTCAGCCGTGGAACCGTTGGCCGGGAAGATGGGGAAGATCACCGCAAAGACCAATAGCAACAGGGTACCCATAATAAAGGAAGGCATGGACACGAAGGCGGTGACGATGACCATGATGACATTGTCCAGCAGCGTATTCCGCCGCAAGGCAGCCACGGAGCCCAGCACAACGCCGCAGGCCAGTGCCAGGAAGGCGGCGATGACGCCCAGCTTGATGGAGGTCTTCATACCGTCGGCGATGACATCAATGACCATACGGCCTCTGAGCTTCAGAGAGGGGCCAAAGTCCAGCTTGGTAACGATGTCCTTCAGGTAGGTGACGTACTGCTCGAAAACAGGCTTATCGAGACCGTACTTGGCTTCCAGTGCAGCCTGAGCAGCTTCGGATACCGCTTTCTCCGCCATGAACGGGCCGCCGGGGACGGCACGGGTGACGAAGAAGGTAACCGTAATGACTACCCAAACCGTCAGGATCGCCAGCGCGATGCGCTTGAGGATGTACATTAGGGTTTTGGAATTCATAGGATCTGTCCTTTCTGTGTTTTACCGGGCAGGCGCGGGTTATTGTGAGATAACCACAAAAAGCAGCTTACACTACTTTTTATTCGATTTTATTCCTGTTTTTCGGCATTATCCCTTCACATACGAATATAAGTTAAATTATAGTATAGATACCCGTTTTTTTCAACGAATCAATTAGCCGAAAAAACCGACTTTCCCCGCCCGCGTTTTGTGCCTTTTGTACACGGACAACTGTTTTTCCCAAAAACATAGGACAAAATGACGGAAAACCTGCAAAATCCTCTGCCGCCCGGCATTTTGCAAGTCCCCTCCCCCGGACTTGCAGTCACAAATCAAAACGAAAGAACCCCAGCTTGGTTGACCAGACCAAGTTGGGGTTCTTTCTCAGAGAAAAAGAGAGGTAAGAAAATGAAAAAGAATGAAAATTGATTGCTTATTTCATAAATAATTATATCCTCAGGGTGTTAAAAAATAAGGGTGAAATTATTAAGAAAGTATGAAGCACAGAAAAAATGGGCAGGCTCTTTTGTATACTTCGCCCATTGACTTTCCTTTGTAAACATTTTGTGTCATCC
>CAYUQN010000096.1:0-3226 GCA_964446815.1 uncultured Oscillospiraceae bacterium
CCGGTGATATGGAGCGTAAAGCGGAGAACGACCTTATGGATTCCGGGGCATCGGTGAAGTGCGATGTCCTGAAGGTGGGACACCACGGCTCCTCCACCTCGTCAAGCTACCGCTTTATATATGAAGCACAGCCGTCGATCGCCGTGATATCCTGCGGTGAGGGCAACAGCTACGGTCACCCGCATGATGAGGTCATGAGCCGCCTCTCCGATGCCGATATCACGGTCTACAGAACAGACCTTGAGGGTAGCATAGTCCTGTTTTGCGACGGTATCGATATAACGAAAAAGTGAGGTCTGCAAATGAAACTTGTTATCTGCGACATACCGGATAAGAAGCCCTCGCTTTCACCGGAGGATGTGCTGATAGTCCCCGATGAAAGGCTTTGCCGCTGCACAGGCTGCTTCGGCTGCTGGCTCAAGACCCCGGGAAAATGTGTGCTCAAAGACGGCTATGAGGGTCTCGGCGGTATTTGGGGAAAATGCGATGAGGCGATGATCATAAGCCGCTGCGTATACGGAGGCTTCAGCCCCTTTGTAAAGAATATTTTCGACAGGAGCATTTCCTACGTTCACCCCGATTTCAGACTTCGCAAGGGTGAGATGCACCACCGCAGAAGATACGGTAATAAGATAAGGCTTTCGGCGTACTTTTACGGCGATATGACCGATGATGAGCGTGAGACCGCAAAGCGTATTGCCCTTGCCGTGACGGAAAATTTCGATGGTGTGCTTGAAAATGTAAGCTTTTTCGCATCATCGGAGGAGGTGGGGATATGAGGATAGCGCTGATAAATGCAAGCCCCAAGGTATCCCATTCCTCAAGCAGAACGCTGATCCGCTCCACGGTGGGACTTTTTCCGGTCAGAACTGATATAGAGCTTATCGATATGCATAAGCCTGCTGTTTCCGAGGAAATACAAAAGCGACTTTTCGGCTGTGACGCATGGATACTGTACTATCCGCTGTATGTTGACGGCTTGCCCTCGCATCTGCTGTCTTGCCTTATGCAGCTTGAAACGCTGTCCAAGCCCAAGACGGTGAAGCTCTACGGAGTGTGCAATTGCGGCTTTTACGAGGGAGAGCAAACGGACTGTACCTTCAGGCTGCTGCAAAGCTTCGCCAAAAGAGCAGGGCTTGAATTTTGCGGCGGCGTAGGAGTCGGAGCCGGAGGACTGCTTTCGATGTCGGAGGGCTTTGAGAATATACACAGATTCAGAAAAAGCATAGTAAAGGAGCTGTCGAAGCTGGCAAAGACTGCGGCAAAGGGTGAGTGCACGGAAGTCAGCTATGTCACTGCGGATATGCCGAGACTGTTTTATAAGCTCGGAGCGGAGCTTTTGTGGCGACGTACCGTGACAGCAAACGGCGGCAGCGTGTTTTCGTTGGGAAAGAAGGATAAATAATGACGGAGCTTTGGGATATTTACGATATAGACAGGGTAAAGACAGGCAAAACGATCCACCGAGGTGAAGCGATGAAAAAGGGCGATATGCACCTTGTGATCCATGTTTGCATCTTCGGCAGTGACGGAAGACTGCTGATCCAGCAGCGGCAAATGCAAAAGACATGGGGAGAATATTGGGACGTATCCGTAGGCGGAAGTGCCCTCAGCGGTGAAAATTCAAGGGAAGCCGCACACAGGGAGACCTTGGAGGAGCTCGGACTCGACATTGATTTTCAAAGCCTCAGACCGACCTTTACGCACAATTTCGAAAACGGCTTTGACGATTTTTTCCTCGTGACGAAGGACATTTCACTTGACGAGGTGAGGCTGCAAGCCGAGGAGGTCAAGGCGGTAAGATGGGCAGATGAGGCGGAGATCATGTCGATGATAGACGAGGGCCGCTTCATACCCTTTTACAAAAGCTTTGTAAGCAGCTTGTTTGACCTTAACGGCAAGGCAGACTTTTTAAATATCAAAACAGGAGAATGACATGGAAACGATAAAGATAAAATACTTCAGCGACGTTGAGCCCGTAGCGGCGATATCCAAGGGCGATTGGATCGACCTTCGTTCCGCCGAGGACGTTGAGATGAAAAGCGGAGAATTCAGACTCATACACCTCGGTGTGGGAATGATACTGCCCAAGGGCTATGAAGCACATCTCGCACCGAGATCCTCTACCTTCAAGAAGTTCGGGATCATAACGGCAAACGCCGTAGGCGTTGTGGACAATTCCTATTGCGGCGACGAGGACGAATGGTGTATGCCTGCGGTGGCACTGAGGGATACGACAATAAAAAAGGGCGACCGCATATGCCAGTTTCGCATCATGGAGAATCAGCCGGAGCTTAGGTTCGAGGTGGTTGACAAGCTGTGTGATGAAAGCAGAGGCGGCTTCGGATCGACCGGAACAAAATGATTTGAATAAACGGCGAAAAAGTCGGCAAAAATAAGAGCAACCGAAATATTGGAGGTCGTTCTTATGGATAACGGTAGATCCGCCGGAAAAGCGGAAAAGTTTTTTGCCGGTAAGGGCTATTACATAGTCCTTGCACTATGTGTAGCGGTTATAGGAGCATCGGTGTGGAGCCTTGCATCGAGAGATAACGGTACAGCCGATGAGCCTGCGATCAAGGTAGCCGACGTTATAAAAAACGGTGATGACAAGGGAAGCACCCTACCGGTCATCACCTCACAAGAGCCCGAGATCAAAACCGAGGTCGAGATCACCGAGGGTGATATCATGGGCACGATGACAAATGACAGCATCCCCACAGCGTGGGTGTGGCCTGTTGTGGGAAAGCTTGACAGAGGCTACAGTGTCGAGGCACTTGCCTATGACCTTACGATGAAAGATTGGCGTACTCACGACGGCGTAGACGTAATAGCGGACGCCGGAGCGGTAGTCAGAGCGGCAGCCGACGGTACGGTTGAGAGCATAGAAAGTGACGATCTGTACGGAACCACCGTGACGATAAAGCACTCCGGCGGCATAAAGACCGTGTATTCGAATCTTGCGGAAACGCCGACCGTTAACGTTGGCGATACGGTAAAAGCAGGGGATATAATAGGCTCCGTGGGTGAAAGTGCCCTGTGCGAGATCGGACAGCCGACGCACCTTCACCTTGCCATGAGCCTTGACGGAGAGAGCGTAGACCCATTGACCTACCTGCCTCCGCAATAAAAATTTGAGAAAAATCAAAAAAACGGTTGACAATCGGGGAATCATCTGCTAAAATTCTCATTGCTCATTTGAGAAATGGCGGCATAGCTCAGTTGG
>CAYUQN010000097.1:0-3085 GCA_964446815.1 uncultured Oscillospiraceae bacterium
AAAAATGTGAATTTCGGCGTAGAGGAAGGCGAATATGTCGCCATAATGGGCGAATCCGGCTCCGGCAAAACGACGCTTTTAAACATCCTTGCGGCTTTGGATAAGCCGACCTCGGGCACTGTAAGGCTTGACGGCATGGAGCTTTCAAGCATAAAAGAGGGTGACATTGCCGCATTTCGCCGTGACAATCTCGGCTTTGTGTTTCAGGAGTTTAACCTGCTCGACACCTTCACCGTTGAGGATAATATTTATCTTCCGCTCGTGCTTGCAGGTAAAAGCTACGATGAGATGCACTCCCGCATCGTCCCCATTGCTAAGGAGCTCGGCATTTCCGACATTCTGAAAAAGTATCCCTATGAGATATCCGGCGGTCAGAAGCAGCGTGCCGCAGTCGCAAGAGCCATTATCACAAATCCCAAGCTCGTGCTTGCGGATGAACCCACCGGTGCCCTTGACTCACGCTCTACCGATGAGCTGCTGCGGCTTTTCGAAAATCTCAACCGCTCCGGTCAAACCGTTTTGATGGTCACCCACTCCGTTAAAGCGGCAAGCACCGCAGGCCGTGTCCTGTTTATAAAGGACGGCGAGGTATATCACCAGATATACAGGGGCGACTGCACCGGTCAGCAGCTTTATCAGAAGATCTCCGATACCCTCACCATGCTTGCAACAGGTGGTGACCGCAAATGAAAAAGCTCTTTTACCCCAAGCTTGCCCTACAGGGTATGCGAAAAAACAGCAAGCTGTATAAGCCCTATATCCTCACCTGCATGGGCATGGTCGCAATGGTATACATTCTGCTTGCGATCTCCTGCTCACCTGCCATAGCCGCTATGCCCTCCGGACGCAACACGACAATGGTTACGCTTCGTCTCGGTGCGATAGTTCTCGGCATATTCTCGGTCATCTTTTTGTTTTACACGAACTCCTTCCTCATTCGTCGCCGTGACAAAGAATTCGGTCTGTACAATGTCCTCGGTATGGGCAAACGAAACCTTGCCAAAATACTGCTCTGGGAAACTCTTATCGAGGCGATGATTGCACTCGGCGGCGGTCTGCTTTTCGGCATCCTGCTCTCCAAGCTTGCGGAAGCGGCACTGCTGAAGCTCTCCGGTGTGACTGCCGGTCTTGACTTCTACCTCTCGCCGGAATCCGTATACTACACCGTCATTTTGTTCGTCTTCATCTTCGTTTTGCAGTTTATAAGCTCACTGCTCAGAATAAGCGTATCCAATCCCATCAGGCTTTTAAAGAGCGAAAGCCATGGCGAAAAACCGCCCAAGGCAAACTACCTTCTCGGCATACTCGGTATACTGCTCCTTGCTGCCGCCTACTATCTTGCTTTGAGCATTGAAAACCCCATCACCGCCATCACCGTATTCTTCATTGCGGTAGTCATGGTCATCGTCGGCACCTATCTTGTCCTCATATCCGGCAGCGTGCTGCTGTGCCGCATATTGCAAAAGAACAAGGGCTACTATTATAAAAAGCAGCATTTTGTTTCCGTCTCGTCAATGGTGTATCGCATGAAACGCAACGGTGCGGGGCTGGCTTCAATATGCATACTCGCAACGATGGTGCTGGTCATGATATCCTCCACCTCCTGCCTGTATATCGGCGCGGAGGACTCTATAAGCACTCTCTACCCCCGTGACATGAACCTCTGCTACAGCTTTGAGGACAATCTTGAAGGCGTAAGCGACGAGAGCCTTGACTCCCTGCGCTCCCACACCATGGGGCTGATCAATGACTTCGATCCCGAGCTTGAGAAAAAAATCGACGATGTGATCGATATACGCACAGCTTCCATTGGCGGTGTGATAAGCGACGGCGAGCTTATCATCGACTCCGAGCACTCGGGTGAACTCACCGAGCAGGATGTCGTGGACGATGTATTCAGCACCGTGATCGTTGAGATCGTACCTCTGAGTGACTTTCTTGCAAATACAGACGAAAGTCTCTCCCTCTCAGACGATGAGATCTATGTTTACAGCAAGCGCGTAAGCTGCGATTTCGATACCTTCTCCGTAAACGGCGGAAAGAGCATGAGCGTTAAGTCGGTGCTCAGCGACTTTCCCGATTACGGCAGTATCCGCGGCAGCTATATCGTACCCACGATCTATGTCGTCGTTTCCGATTTTGAGGGCTACCTCGGCGGTATAATTGCCGATATGAAGGCTCAGGGTGAAACGGATCTTCCGTATTTCAACTGGTACTACAACTTCAACGCCGATTGTGATCCGACTGTTTTGGAGCGGCTTGATGATCATATTATAAACAACATGCACGATATGTTCATGAAAAACAGCAATTTGAAGGTCTATGAATCAAAAATGCTTTACCAAAACCGTGCCGACTTCTTTGAGACATTCGGCACTCTGTTCTTCCTCGGTATCGCACTGAGCATCATCTTCATATTCGCCGCCGTTTTAATAATCTACTACAAGCAGATCTCCGAGGGCTATGAGGACAAACGCCGCTTTGAGATAATGCAAAATGTCGGTATGACAAAACGGGAGATACGAAAGAGCATTAACTCGCAGCTCCTCACGGTCTTTTATCTGCCGCTGCTTTTGGCTGCGGTACACCTTGTATTCGCCTTCCCCTTCATTTCCAAGATACTCTTGCTGATGAACATTTTCAACACATGGCTTCTCATCGGTACGACCGCCGTTAGCTTTGCGGTATTCGCACTGCTGTACGCCCTTGTCTATCATATCACCGGCAACGCATACTTTAAGATCGTCAGCGAATAAGCCGAAACCGCTCCGTATAACAAGAAATACGGAGCGGTTTTGCACGAATTTGTATTTTATTTGACACTTTGGTATATATATGTTAATCTTTAGTCATCACAATGACAGGAGTGATCTATATGGATTACAATGAAATTCTGGCAGCAGCTCGCAGTGAGGTAGGCCCCTACTGCAAGGCATGCCCCATTTGCAACGGCAAAGCCTGCGGCAATCAGATGCCCGGTCCCGGCAGCAAGGTCCCCGGCAATACCGCAGCAAGAAACTTCGATAAGTGGCAGGACATTTTCGTTAACATGGATACCCTTTGCCCCGTTTGCGATCCCGATACC
>CAYUQN010000098.1:0-3062 GCA_964446815.1 uncultured Oscillospiraceae bacterium
AGACCGTTCGTCAAAAGCTCATGAGCTATTTTGAGTACATGGAGGAGCAGCACGGTAAAAGCTTTGAGACGGAGCTTCCGCTCTCGGGTCTTGCAGGCTATCTTTGTGTCGACCGTACCTCGCTCATGCGTGAGCTGCGTCTTATGAAGGAGGAGGGCGTTATCGCCTCCAAGGGCAGGAGCATAACTCTGCTGTCCTGAGAGCGATTTAGACAAGATCTGCATACTGCATGGTGTATGCTTTCTTAAAAGCACACTAAGGAGGTATGACTATGCAGGCAATTAAGCGGAGGATGGGGATCCGCCACGGTGAAGTGATAAGTATTCCCGTAGAGGAGCTTTACCCGAACCCGGTACAGCCGAGGAAGATCTTTAAGGATGCCGATCTCACGGAGCTTTCGTGCAGCATTGCGGAATACGGTATATTAAATCCGCTGAGCGTAAGGCTGCGAAGCGGCAAATACGAGCTTGTTGCAGGTGAGCGAAGGCTAAGAGCCGCAAAGCTTGCAGGGCTTTCGGAGGTGCCGTGTATCCTTCTCGATGTCGGGCTTGAGGATGCGAGCCTCATCGCACTGATCGAGAATCTTCAGCGAAGGGATCTCGATTTCATCGAGGAGGCAAACGGTATAAGTCAGCTCATTCGAATGTTCGGAATGAGCCAAGAGGAGGCGGCGCGGCGACTCGGCAAATCGCAGTCGGCGGTGGCGAATAAGCTGAGGCTTCTAAAGCTTCCCCATGACGTTTTGGAGACTCTGCGAGACAAGGGCTTGACGGAGCGACACGGCAGGGCTCTGCTTCGTCTCGGTGATGCGGACAAGCAACGAGCCGCACTCAAGGAGATACTGCGTCGTGAGATGACCGTTGCAACGACCGACAGCTACATAGATGCCCTGCTTGCCGCCGAAAGGGAGGAGCCCCGGGTCGGCAAAAGAGCCTTTATAATGAAGGACGTTCGAGTGTTCGTGAACACGGTTCTGCACGGCCTCGATCTCATGAAGCAGGGTGGGATCGCAGCGGATATGAAACGCCGTGAGACCGATGACGAGCTCATCCTCACGATATCTATACCCAAGCCGCAAAAACCATAAGCGACTGAAATTTTACAATTATCTGTTGATTATACGGCGGTTATATAGTAAAATAACGTATTGCGATTTAAAGCAGAATGGAGATTTGCAAATGAAAAAGTTTTTGACCCTTATGCTTGCCGCCGTTATTGTTATCGGCTGCTTTGCCGGATGTTCACCGAGCTACAAAGAGGACACCGTTATGACCGTTAACGGTACGGAGGTATCCTTTGATGAGTATTGCTACTGGCTGGGCTACTCCGTCAGCTACCTTCAGTACGTATACAGCAGCTACACCGGAAGCACCGTTGTTGATTGGGACGCAACCTCTCCCTTCGATCAGACGATGACCAACTACCAGTGGTGCGTCACCAACGCAAAGGAGACCATCATCAGAAGCTGCATCGTTGAAAACGAATTCAACGAAAAAGGACTCTCCCTCAGCGATGAGGCAAAGGCAGAGCTTGACGAGACCATGACCGGTGCAGCGGTAAACTGGTGCGGTGAGGGTGCAACTCAGGATCAGCTCCGTGAGTACCTCAAGAGCGTGAATATCAACTATGATTACTACAAGAAGAATCTCGAGATGAACCTCATCTCCAATGCGCTTTTTGCCGAGCTCTACGGTGAGAACGGTGAGAAGCTGTCCGAGGAGGACGTTTTGAAGTACGCCGACGAAAACGGCTATGTCAACGCAAACCATATCCTCATCATGACCGTTGACGAGACTACCAACGAGGCTCTTCCCGATGCCGTTGTAGAGCAGAATGCACAGCTTGCACAGGATATCGCCACCGAGCTTCAGGGTATCACCGATCCCGATGAGCTCATGAGCCGCTTTGCCGAGCTCAAGGCAGAGTATTGTGACGATCTGAAGTACCGTGTCAAGTGCTCCGGCTGTTCCACCGTTTTCGGTATCCACAAAAACCAGTATGACGCAGGTGAGCTCTCCTGCCCCGAGTGCGGCACCGTAAATGAGGCAAGCAGCTTCACCTACTCCGACAATGCCGACGGTTATCTCTTTGCCGAGGGCACCATGCTCAGCGAGTTTTACGAGGCATGCCTCGCACTTTCCGAGTATCAGGTATCCGATCCCGTAAAGAGCAGCTACGGCTACCATATCATAGTCCGTCTGCCCATTGATGTCGCAAAGAACGTGACCTCCTATACCTCGAGCACCCCCGTAAGCCTCGGCTCCACCGCAGCGGATCAGCTCTTCTCCGATATGCTGGATGAAAAGGCGGAAGCCGCAGAGGTCGAGTATGTCAACGATTTCAACGACAACAGCTTCAGATCCATGTTCGTTGAGAGCGGCTTCGAGCTCACAAGCTTCGAGGAATACAAGGGCGTGGACAAGGCAGAAGCCGAATCCGACACCGTTGTAAAATGATCGGAGAATAGATCGTATTTGATATGTGCCCCAAAGGATAACACCTTCGGGGTGCATTTTTTTGCTATCGACACAAGGAGTGCGGCTCTGCGGATGGAAGTCGGTAGGGTGCTGCCGACGATGGATTTATACCCTGCCAAAACGTTTGCCGCGTCGGTGCCTGTCGTCGCATCGCAGTCATAAAAATGCTCCGCATCATCTCTTGACTCTCCCTCCGGGAGAGCTGTCAGCGAAGCTGACCGAGAGGGCTTTGCCAAGGCAAAGCCATTGATAATGCCAAGTTTTTTGTGGGTTTTGAATTCTCTTAACCGCTTTTGTGTCCTGTAATTTGACAAAGCGAAAAAAGCACATCGCTTATGCGATGTGCTTTTTCTTAGGCTATATTAAGCTGTGTGCTTTATCAGAGCTGCTTCTGAGCGTTGATCTTAACGCCGGGGCCCATGGTGGAAGCGGTGACGCAGGACTTGATGTACTGGCCCTTTGCCGCTGCGGGCTTTGCCTTGATGATAGCACCGATGAGTGCTGCGTAGTTCTCATACAGCTTCTGCTCACCGAAGGAGACCTTGCCGATGGGGCAGTGGATGATGTTGGTCTTGTCCAGACGGT
>CAYUQN010000099.1:0-2996 GCA_964446815.1 uncultured Oscillospiraceae bacterium
TTGACGAGACGAGCTGCTGCTGCGGGAGCATTGCTGACAGCGGTGAGCAGGGTCTTGAAGTACGGAGTACCGCAGACGTCCATGACTCTCTCGAGGTGGATAGCGTCGAACTTGCACTTGGTGGTGCAGATACCACAGCCGACGCAGAGGTCCTCGTCGATTACGACACAGCCGCAGCCGAGGCAACGGGATGCTTCCTTGCGGATCTGATCCTCGGTGAGAACGCCTCTGAGGTCCTCGAAGGTCTTCTTTGCTTCCTTGGCGGAGCCGCCTGCTGCCTTCTGACGGGGAGCAGTGTCGAAGCCTGCAACGGGGATAGCGACGGTAGCGGCATCAAGTGCCTTGTACTCACGCCAGTCACGGCCGTTGAACTGGGTCTGACCCTCGTGTACGTAACGGTGGATGGAGATGGATGCTTCCTTACCTGCTGCGATAGCGTCGATAGCGAACTTGGGTCCGGTTACGAGGTCGCCGCCTGCAAATACGTCTGCTGCACTGGTCTGGAGGAACTTGTCGACAATGACGGTTCCCTTAGCACCGGTCTCGATGCCTTCGATGCCGCCCATAACGATCTCCTGACCGATTGCGGAAATGACTGCGGAAACTTCGAGAGTCTCGAACTTGCCGGTGCCGACGGGCTTGCCGTCCTTGAGCTCCATGACTTCGACCTTGAGTGCCTCTGCCTTGCCGTTGCCGCTGATCTCAACGGGAGCTGCGAGGAAGTGGAACTTGACGCCCTCTTCCTTTGCCTCAACGATCTCTTCGGGATCTGCGGGCATTGCGGCTTCATCACGACGGTAAACGATGGTGGTCTTTGCACCGAGGCGAACTGCTGCACGAGCTACGTCGAGAGCAACGTTGCCGCCGCCGATAACTGCGACATCCTTGCCGATCTCGGGCTTCTCACCGAGGTTTACTCTGCGGAGGAAGTCAACACCGGTCATGACGCCGGGGAGATCCTGACCTGCGCAGCCGGGGCCCTTACCTGCGGATGCGCCGATCGCGAGGTAGAATGCCTTGTAGCCTTCTGCACGGAGGGAGTCGAGAGTTACGTCCTTGCCGACCTCGACACCGCACTTGAACTCAACACCGAGCTCACGGATGATGTCGATCTCAGCCTTGATGACCTTCTTGTCAAGACGGAAGGAGGGGATACCGAGGGTAAGCATACCGCCGAGTTCCTTTTCCTTCTCGAATACGGTTACGGAGTAGCCCTTGACTGCGAGGTAGTATGCACAGCTCAGGCCGGAGGGACCTGCACCGATGACGGCGATCTTCTCGGGGTAAGCTCTGCCGATCTGGTTGAGGAGCTTGGGAACGAAACGGGTCTTTGCGTCAAGATCCTTCTCTGCGATGAACTTCTTGATATCGTCGATAGCAACTGCGGTGTCAACGTTGTTACGGGTGCAAGCAGCCTCACAGGGCTTGTTGCAGATACGGCCGCAGATTGCGGGGAACGGATTTTCCTTCTTGATGAGCTCGAGAGCTTCTGCGTAACGACCCTCACCGGCGAGCTTTATGTAGCCCTGTACGGGAACGTGTGCGGGGCAGGCTGCCTTACAGGGAGCGGTGCCGCTTTCCATGACGTTCTTTCTGGTGGTACGGTACTCGACGTTGTAGCTCTTTGCATCCCAAGGAACTTCTCTGTCGTTCTTGTAAGCATCGGAGACATGAGGATCAACGGTGCTGTTCTTCTGACCGAGGCGGAGAGCGTTGGTCTGGCAGTTCTCAACACACTGACCGCAAGCGACACAGTTTTCCTTGTCGACACGGGCGATGAAGTTGGAACGGATACCTGCGGCGGAGTTGAACATCTCTGCGATACGGAGAGCATAGCAGGAGCAGCCGCAGCAGTTGCAGATAGCGGTGGTGTCTTCGAAGCCGGGGGTCTGGTTGATCTCGTGGACGAGGCCGTTATCCTCTGCACGCTTTAAGATCTCATAAGCCTCTTCCTTGGTGATATGACGATGGTTGCCGTTTGCAACGAAGGTACGGGCATTGTCACCGAGGTACATGCACATATCCTCTTCGAGGTGGCCGCAGCCTTCGCCCATCAGACGACGGGAACGACGGCAGGAGCAAGCACCGACGGAGATGTAGTCGGTATTCTCGATAAGGGTGGCAAGCTCGTCATAGGATGCTGCTCTGGAGTTGTTCTCGATAGCACTCATAACGGGCATAACACGCATGAACATGATGCCGGTGGTGCCGTTTGCGAGAACGGGAGCGAGCATAGCGACTCTCTCACGGGTGTACTGCTCAAAGCACTCGCCAACGACGGGGTACTTCTCGACGTTCTCTTTGATGCCGAGAATGCCTTCCATGATGCCGGGGACCCAGATGGGGTAGTAGTAGCACTCTACGCCTTCTGCGTTCTTACGGGTACGGATGATGCCGTGTGCGAAGAGCTTGTCGAGCTGCTCCTGAACAAAGTCCAGAGGCTTTTTGCAGCGTCTTGCGATCTCTTCGGGGGTGCGGTCGGTCTCCAAACGCATGTGCATCATAACCTCGCACATTTCGTCGGTTACCATGGGCTCGAGTATTTTGTACTCGGAGTCCTCGTAGGTGATGCCTGTGTAGGTCAGGCTCTCAAGGCTGATCTTGGATGCCAGCTTGAGAATATTCGGTCTGTGTGCCATTTGTTTTCTCCCTTTGATTAAAATTTTTGATATATTGTGACATATTTCACTTAGGCATAAAGTATTTATATCATATGTACAGGTGTTTTGTCAAACAATTATCGTTGGAAATATATACTTGCAAGCCTTGACTTTAGGAGATATAATATACATTAAAATATTAAATGTTGGAGGAAATCGCATTATGGGCTCTTCAAAAGTTTATTTTACAAGCTTTAAAACCACCATGCATGAGAATCTTATTGAGAAGCTGCACCGCCTTATGAAGAAGGCAGGCTTCGAGAATATCGATTTTGCGGACAAGTTTACGGCGATCAAGCTTCACTTCGGTGAGTACGGCAATCTTGCCTTTTTGCG
>CAYUQN010000100.1:0-2996 GCA_964446815.1 uncultured Oscillospiraceae bacterium
TATGTCGATTTTACCTATTAAGTTGTACTTTTCGCAATAGACCTCCAAGCTTTTAAGTGTATTTGCGACGGGGTATGACTTATTGTCCACAGCCTTATGAGCATTTGTTCCGTTGGTTTGATCCGTGGAACAATAAGTCATTTTGGACATATCCCCGTAAAGTGAATGAAAATAAATCGATATCGGGCAAAATATGAAATCATTCAGTGCTGTGATGTTAAGCGGTGTTTCACTCATAACTTTTGAGTGTACTCAAGCCACTCTTTATTTGTAATCGAAATCTTTACGGATTTGAGGTCATCAGACTGCTTCAATTGATTTATTGCCCACAGTGCCTTTCTTGCAATGTTATATGCACCGTTGGCGTCGGCATCGCAGGGGAGGGCATCTTTGTTTGTGTAATTCCTGCTGTCATAGAAAACTCCATTGTCGTTTTTTACCGGAGAAAGCAGGTAGTCAACATCGACATTGCCTGTTTCGCTGTTTCTCATTTGAAGCGTAAGAGCTATGAGCTTCAAAAGCCTACCGAAAAACTTTGCTTCGTTTTGCTGCAATATCTTTTTCTTAAGCTCAGTAGAATAATCAATACCGGCATCATCGAAAAGCTTTATAAATTCTTCTGTAAGTACTATGGTCTCATTACTCCACTCATTGTTTTTCTTTGCATCTCTGAAATTTCTTATTCTTGTTCCGTTGGTACATACGATCCATTTTTTCTTGTAATCAGCATCGGTTTTTTGGAATTTGGTGTAATCAATCAGAAACTCAAATATATTTTCGCTGCGGTTATACCTTATATCGTCAAATTTGCTTATAAAATCAATGGACGCTGCAACGCTTTTGTACTTAGGCTTTAGCAAATCCACAAAGCCCGTAACCGGATCTATTTTACTTGTAAGCCATGCCGGTACATAGAATATAATCCCGTTTTGCCGTGAAGTAGCAGAGTGCCTCTTTGTGCTCTCTGTCAGCTGATAGGCATTGAGCAGTCCGCCAAGTGCTTCCGGCTCAAGAGATTTATCCGTCAAGTACTGTAGCTTGGAAACAAGCATATTTTCAAATTTCTGATAAACCTGCTTATCAACTTTTTTCCTGCTGTTTTTAAAGCCTCCGTTCAAATCCTCCAATGCGATGATGGCATCATATTTTACAACAAGCTTGCAAATCTCATGCACAACCTGACTGATATATCCTTCTTTGAGCTCTTTAATATTCTCTATAGTGCTCCAGCTTTTCCTCGCCTTATCGCGTTCCTTTTCCTTTCGCTCAAGCAAGTCGTGATAGTTAACCTTGTGGTTGTTGTCCGATTCAATTATGTTGAAGCTTTTTTGCAATATTATTTTGCCGGTTTCATCGATAACGGAAACATATATAAGATTTCGCTCGCCGCGGTCGATACCGATAACATGATGTTTGTCAGAAGACTTTAAGGCTTCACGAACATCCATGTTTATATTTGCTGAGTCAGTAGCTTTAAAATTAAGCTGAATAGGAATATGCAGCGAGAACTGACGCTTTGTAAACCTCTTGTCTTTTATCAAATCGTATGCAAATTTACTCTGCTTTTTCGGATTATCCGGATTTTTATTCTTAAGCGATTCATTTGCATGATGTATAGTCGTCTCTGTCTCTTTTAAAGAAGGATAGCGATAAAACATTTCGGCACCGCCGCTGAGCTTATATACAACATTTTTGAGGTTTCTCTCGTCAAACAGCATTTTGAAATACAGTGTGTGCAGATTTTGCTTGCCCTTGCTGTAATCGGAAAAATCCTTGTTGTAAATCCGGAAAAGGTACAGCTTGCCCTCGCATATCATTTGCTCAACAAAAGCTGCGGACACATCAGTGAATTTTACCGTGTAAGCGTCAGGTTTTAAGTCATTCAAAAACTCCATCCAAGAAGTGTAATCTTCATATTTTTTGATTTTGAAATCAAAATAGCAGTTACCATTCTCGTCTTGAATTTTGTTATAATTGGGAATAAAGTCCTCTGCAACATATTTAACAAGCTCTGTTAGCTGCTGCTTTGACATTGTTTTTTTGTCAAAGCCCTTTTCTAAGTATTTTCGTATGTTTTCCGGTGGATTTTGAGGTCCGATCTGCTTTATGCTGAAATATTTTGCAACGTCAGAAATCTGCTTACAAATCATTTTTTCATAGTTGTCGGAATGCGATATCGGAGCGTCTTCAAATATTCTATTATTGGTTTTATCCATTATAGCCAGATAATACGTTCCGCTCTTTCTCAGCAGGACTGTCCTATAATCGCTTTCTTTATTGACATCCCAGCCTCCGAGCAATTGAGGATTCTCAAAATTCAGCTTTATCTTATCCGTAGAATACGGCTTCTGGGTTAAATAATTCCTGACCTTATTGTAAAGATTGTCGAGGCTTTTCAAGGCTTCAAGAGCAGGTAAAAACTCGCCGTAAAATGCATTGTCCTTATTGACCTCCTTGCCGGTTCCGACAAGCATTTTTGCAAACCTTTCAAATTCCTTTATGGCGTCAAGAAGCTCTTTGATTCTTTCTATTGCTTCGTCGTTTTTTGCCAGTTTTCTGTCACCTGCATATTCATTTGTCAATAGGGGAGCAGCGGAATCGTAGCTTTGAACGACAGCATTTCTTAAAGCAATCACTTTATTTTCAAGCACATTAGATATACTTATTTCGTTTCCGCAGAGGCTTTGGAGTGCATTTAATGAGAAACTCTTAATGCTTTTGTATTCATCCTCAAGCTTTTTGTAATAGCTCTCTTTGTTTTTGCCGATTTTATGCTCACATTCATATTCTGCTTCCCACTTTTCTTTGATAATTGCCCAGTCGCTATAAACGATTCTCGACAAATCATTTATATATGCAGATGAAACATAAATGCCGTCGGCGTTATATGCATCGATACTTTTTATCAATTCGGTCAACTTATCAATTGCAGAAATTGCTCCACCGTCTTCGAGAGCATAGAACCTGTTTACCGCTCTGAGCAGCTCATTGTCATC
>CAYUQN010000101.1:0-2779 GCA_964446815.1 uncultured Oscillospiraceae bacterium
ATATGCTCGATAATTAAATAATATATTTGAGAGAGGTCTTTTATAAAAGTAATAAGCCAGTTATTATATTATAAATTCATTATTATTTATTATTTTTTGTATATAATTAGCATCTAATTGGTTATAATCTGTGTAAGGGATAACTACTAGTACTTTATTGTTTTCTTGACACCATTGTTGTTTATAATTGTCTCGATACAAAGTTTTATCATAATTCTCTTTAGTATTCCAACTTTTAGAATTTTCTCGATACTCATAATGCTAAATACCGTTATATTCTATTAAGATATCAAAATCTGGTAAATAAAAATCAAAACGTGCTAAACTATTGGTGTTGGGAAAACGACAAGAATCAAAACTCTTTTGATATTCGTATTGAATATCCATTTTTTGAAATAAATCAATGAGTTTTTGTTCGCCATTACTAATATTAGAACATTCCGGACAAGAGTTATATTCATTACTGGTAAGTTGCCATGTTACTTTTATGCACTCTTTTCCGCACCTACATTGACATTTCCAATGTTGATCACCTAGATAAGAAATAATTATTAACTAATCAAAAATATCTCCAATTTTCAAGCTGGGTGGACGACCAGCTCCAGAGACATTTTCGCCATGAGGACAAACCTTATGCTCGTGCCGATTAAAGTTTGTAGTAGTAATTTCAAACTCACTGCCACAAACATCGCAGCGACAAAGCCAATAAGCATCTCTTTTAGGCGGCTTTGGGGGAAGGTCTTTAATAATTGTATAAACGCCTTTAGTCTTTCCAAGTAGATCACTCTTAAGAGGTTTAACACATTTACATAAGATAGTTTTTCGTTCATTCAAACGATTCAAACGTGTCTAAAAGGACTCGCCACAAACTAGGCACTTAAACGTACACACCCAATTTCCATTAGACTGTTTATAATCACGAGATATTAATTGATATTTATCGCTTAAAATATCTCCAATCTAATACTATCTAGATTTCTTTTTTGTTTTATTCATAAGATGCTCTCTTTCTAATGCTCCCAAAAGTTATTTTAGAGTCTTAAAGGAAGGGGGAGCATTGCCCTTATCAGTAAGTTAATTACTCTTACCTATCCCTTAAAACTACATGGTGGCCGAGAGGAGATTTGAACTCCCACGCTCCCAAAGGCCTTGGTTTTTAAGACCAATATGTATCACCAATTTCATCACTCGGCCATACTCTGCTAGGCACGTTTCACATAACCGCAATATGTAAAAAAGACTTGCTGTGCGTGCCTATATTTATTACTTACTCAGGGTCACCGATCTCGGACCAAATTGTACTTTCTGAAATCCAACCCTCGTGATCACAGTTGCAACCAAACGAGCCATCTCCGCCTCGTTCATGCCACAAAGCATCAGAACCAAGAACATAATCATGCTTTTCCGAGATAATATATACTTCTGAACCTACGTTGATAGGTCTTACTCTAATTTTTTTTGCATCTTCAATGGTATCTGCTACATACTTACAGTAGTTGTAATCATACTTACCATTTCCAAACGTCTTTACAAAACCCATTGGACTCATTCCTTTCTATTTGCGGTCGCTGGTTATGCGACCGGTTAATCTTTTATCAAGTACTTATCTCCCAAGAGGAGATCTAATGTGATCTTATCTCGTTCCCAATAGGGAATGCGAACTAATTCTATATTATGAGACAACGCATAAGCATTTTTTAATGCATCTCTTTGCTAAACTTTCTCAAAATGCTCTTCTGTGTCCCATCCTCCAGAAGTTCTCTTTCGAGGAAAATGCTATTCTCCATCAAACTCAATCAAACGATTATAATCTGGTAAATAAAAATCATATCTATAAGGATGCCCTTTTGTTTCAAAAGCATCATCAAAACTCTTCTGGGTTTCAAAAGCAATATTATTGTTTTGAAGAACTTTTATAATCTCTCCCTCGCCTTTGGAGGTTAAACAGCCACATGAGCTAGTCTATCCTCGAAGAAGATGAGTAGAAGCAACTTCTTTCATGTTACCACATTCGCATTTACATTGCCAAACAACAAAACCATTAATACGCTTGTCGGTAGGATATAAAGCAGTCAATTTTCCAAACACCTGTCCGGTTAAATCATTTTTATTTCTTCCGTTATTAAGATTTGCGATTTGCTAACAACCACAAGACTTGGTATTACCACTCTTCAAGTGAGAAGCTCTTACAACGCTCTATTTTCCACAAGAACACTGGCACAGCCAAGCTGTTCTTCCACCGACATTCTCAGCAGGACCAATTACAGTTAATTGACCAAAAACGAGTCCTGTTAGATTTTCTCTCTAAGCTAATCGTTTTTCTTGATTTAAACAACCGCAAGACTTGGTTTTTCCTCCGGTTAGACTGGATTGCACAACAGTTTTGATATTTCCACAATCGCACTTACATTTCCAATAATTCTAATTAGATTTTAAACCACGCTATTTTGCGTATTCGAAATCTTCTTCTACAATAACCAAGCGCTCAAAACGCTATCCGATCATCTCTTCTTTTTTCATTCTTTATGGCTCCTTAAAAATTATTTGGCTCTATAAAAACAGGGGGAAGACCGAGCCGAGTCTTATCAACGAATTAATTACTTTCGCCTATCCCCTCTTATGGCTGCCCCGGTAGGATTCGAACCTACATATCACACTTCAGAGGTGCGCTTCCGACAGTTTTAGAGACTGCATTCTTGCCGTTAGAATACGGGGCAATATTTTGCACAAGGCACATTTATGTATTGCATAACCAATTATGCTATATAACAGATGTGTT
>CAYUQN010000102.1:0-2775 GCA_964446815.1 uncultured Oscillospiraceae bacterium
ACGGGAAGCTGGCTTTTCTGTTTGCCATGAGCGTGGCATTGGTTCGGCCTTATGTCATCGTTAACAGTATGCAGTATTGCTGCTGCTTTTTTATTATGTTCCTGGCTATGTTGCTGGTGCCCAAAATCTATGACCACCCAAAGTGGGAGGGACTGTTCTTCTTTGAAATCGGCATTGTGACCATGTACTTTGACTTTTACACCATGCCTCTCATCACCGTGGGCTTCCCGCTGGTATATCTGTTTGCGCTGAAACAAAAGCAGGGGCAGGGAATGTCGATCAAAGAACTCCTGAAAAATCTGCTGCTGTGGATTATCGGTTATGCCCTGATGTGGCTGGCAAAGCTGACCCTGACCAGTCTGCTGACGGATGTAGATGCCCTTGACAACGGATTACAGGCCCTCTTTGGCCGACTGGGTGTGACGAAGACCGATGGGCTGGAGGAATACTACAGCCTTTCTCTTGCTTTTGAGCGGCTGGGAAAAGCCATTTTCTGCGATGCGGAAGGAAAGGTTATTTTCCTGACGGCGTTGGTGCTCTGCGTCGCCGGGTTTGGTATTGCCGCTTTCCGCAGAAAGGTAACAAGAAGCCGTGTGGCGGCATTGCTGCCGCTGGTTGTGCTGGCACTGCTGCCCTTCGGCTGGTTCCTGGCGACGATCCAGCCTCTGGCCATGCACCATTATTTCCAGTACCGCAACATCGCCCTGACCTATTGGGGGGCAGGAGCATTTGGATATTTCCTGCTGAATGGGGAAAAGAAACGTAAATAATGAAAAAACAGGTGTGCCACCCACGGCACACCTGTTTTTTATTACACATCAGCGAATATCCTTGTCGTCGAAGGGGTCACCGCACTCGGGGCAGAATTTCGGTGGATGTCTGGGGTCTTCCGGTTCCCAGCCACATTTGTCGCAGGCGTAGAGGGGTTCTGCTTCCGGCTTTTTAGCACCGCATTCCGGGCAGAACTTTCCCCGGTTGACGCTGCCGCAGCGGCGTACCCAGCCCTGAGGGCTTCCACATTCTGTGCAGAATTTACCGGTATTTATGGCACCACACTGGCATTTCCAGCCGTTGGCGGAGGAGGCAGAGGAAGCGGGAGAGACAGGGGCTGCCTGTTGCCCCATTTGATACAGGGCATTGGCATCGAATCCACCGGCGGACTGAGCCATATTCATGCCCATGAACCCGGTCATGGCGCCGGCCTTGTTTCCGGCAGCGGTTTTCATAGCTTCGGCCTGGGCCTGAACCATGTGGGCGGCGGCCATGTTGGGATTGCGGAATACGGCAGATTTTTGCAGTTCCTTCAGCGTTGCTTCATCCTCAGCAGAAGCGGTGACGGAATTGACGCCTACGGTCACCACGGAAATGCCCCGGAGTTTCTGCCACTTGGCGGACAGCACTTCGTTCATGGCATCGGCCAGCTCCATGGTGTGGCCGGGCAGGGCGGAATAGCGGATACCCAGACTGGAGATTTTTGCGAAAGCGGGCTGCAATGCGGTTAAGAATTCGGACTTCAGCTGACTGTCCAGCTGATCCCGGCGATAGTCCTGAGCGATGTTGCCGCAGACATTCCGATAAAAGGCGATAGGATCGGTGATTTTGTAGGAATAACTGCCGTTACAGCGGATGGAAACATCCATATCCAGCCCGATGTTGGCATCTACCACCCGGAAGGGAATGGGGGCGGGAGTGCCATATTTATTGCCGGTGATCTCCTTCAGATTTACGAAGTAGACCCGCTGATCTTTTCCGGTTCCGCTACCGAATCCGATGCGGCGGTTCCAGGCTTCCCAAGATTCCTGCAGGCTGTCCCCCAGGTCACCGGTGAAGACGGAGGGTTCACTGGAAGCGTTCCAGGTAAAGGCACCGGGTTCTGCGGTGAATTCCACGATGGCACCCTGCTCCACGATCATCATGCACTGGCCCTCGTTCACCGCAATGACGGAACCGTTGGAGATGATATTGTCGCTGGCGTGGCTGCTGCGGCCTTTGGTTTTCAGCTGACCTTTGCAGATGAGAACATCGGCATCCATGCTGTCACAGTAAAAATATTCCTTCCATTGATCGGCAAAAATGCCCTTTGCGCTGTTCAGCGCAGCTTTGATCAGACCCATAATGGTACTCCTTTCGTATCTTAAAACTTACCGCCACCGCCGCCATGGCTTCTGCCGCCGGAACTGTGGTGGACGCTGCTGCCGCCACCGGAATGATTCTGGGGTTCCGGTTTGCGGGTTTTGGTGACGTTGCTGTACAGGAACATGTCCTGATTCCGGCGAAGACGCAGGCTCCCGGCGGTCATGTAACTGGATGCGCTGTGTTGTCGGCGTTTGGTATTCATGGTCATTGCCATAATGCCCACAACGATTGCGGCAACTACCAGCCCCAGAATGCCGGATATCACAAAATTGGGGGAAGCGGGTTTTTCGTAATAGACTACATCTTCCCGGTCGCCATGGTAGAAGCTGTCGTTTGGGCTGCCATAGCCGTCAATGGGAGAGCCTGCTTTATAGGCATCCAGATATTCCGGCAATGCTTCCAGGAAAGCTTCCACACCGGTGGCGTAACCGATTTGCAGGTCGGATACCAGCACGTTTCCCAGTTGGGAAATGCCATAATCCGTCAGGGCATAAATGGCATCGCCGCAGGTGGAGAGATACCAGTCCCGATCCTCCATGGAAATCAGCAGGAGCATGCCACTGGCATCGCTACCCTGACCGTATCCCATGGTGTCATAATAATCGTCGGCATAGTCCTGAGGGGATTTTCCGGAGAGGG
>CAYUQN010000103.1:0-2768 GCA_964446815.1 uncultured Oscillospiraceae bacterium
TACGGGCATAGCCCTAAATGGAATTATTAAGGAGGAAATCACACATGAGAACAAGCAAGCGAAACAGAATACTGTCGCTGCTTCTCGTCATCGTCATGGTAATGACCCTTATGCCGATGACGGTGTTTGCAGATGGCACGGCTTCTGTTACCGCAACAAAGGTCACCACTGCTCCGGATGACTGGTCGGGTGATTACCTGATAGTCTACGAGGATGCATCGTATGCTCTTGACGGCAGTCTCAGTGCTCCTGATGCAGCCAGCAATTACAAGCAGGCAAGCATCAACGGCAACACCGTAACTGCTCCCGCCGGCATAGCGGTCACCTTTGAGAAGATCGATGGCGGCTATCTTCTGAAGACCGCATCGGGCAAGTACATCTACGCATCGTCTGACAGTAATATGCTCTCAACGACCGACAATGCATCGACGGCGGCAAAGCACCCCATCACCGTTTCCATCGCAGCCGACGGCAGTGCGGACATTGTTTGCGAAAATACCCACCTGCGCTTTAACAACGCTGCCAATCAGATGCGCTTCCGCTTCTACAAGAGCTCTTCCTACACGAATCAGCAGGCAATTGCTCTTTACAAGCTCTCTGCTCCCGTTGTAAACCATGTCGTCACCGATCTCAGCGAGCTCACGGACGGAGCGAAGATAGTTATCTTCAATCCGGCTAACGGCAAGGCCCTTTCTTCCCAGTACTCAGCGTTCTACAATATGGGCACTGACGTTACGCTTTCCGCAGGCAAGCTCAGCGGCTACACTGCGTCAGACATATGGACAGTCGGCATTACCGCAGACGGCGAATATACCTTCTCCACTTCGGAAGGTAAAAAGCTTTCCATCGGCGACGCCTATACCAGTATGCCTCTTGACGATGTCAATGATACCTGGACTATCGTTGCAGCGTCTACCGCAGATTGCTTCTACATTAAAAATGTAGGCAGGAGTATGTATGTCGAGTGGTACGCCGATAGGGGCAACTGGAGCTCCTACCACAGCATCGGCTCCAATGAGGGACTTTTCGCACAGCAGATCTACCTCGTTGTTGGTGATGAAAGCGGCGACGATAAGCCCGTCAGCAGCGATCCACTCACCGACGGTGCTCAGGTCGTTATCTACAACCAGAACGCAAAGGGCGTTCTGAGCCTTGAGAACGATACCAACAGCCTCACCAATGCAGCCTGCACCATCGTTGATGGCAAGGCAGTTCCCGAAAACGGCGGCGTAGTGTTCACCGTTGAGAAGAACGGCGAATACTGGCGTTTTAAGAACGATGCCTACGGCTACCTTTGCTCCAACGGCACCGGCAATAATGCGTTTTATTCCAAGGACTTCTCCGAGGAAGGTGTCAGCACAGAAGATGCCGATTGGCTTGTCCGCACCTGCTCCGGCGGTGTCGGCGGCTTTGAGATGGAAAGCCGTACAGCAAAGTTTAACGATAGATACAGTCAGTGGCTCGAGTACTATGCAGACAGCTACAAGACCTACTCCATGTACAATGTCACCGATTATACTATCTACTCCTTCTACTTCTATCCCGTAGCCGACAGCGTTAAGCTCGTAAACGGCGTTGTACAGGATCCCAAGGTAGTGTTCAATTCCGATGACGTCAAGTACAAGGGTATTACCTACATCGGAAGTTTTACGCTCGATGACCTTGCGGAAAACATCACTTCTGTCGACATTAAGGTAAACGGCAAGAGCCTTTCTGCCGGCAATTACACGGTTGAGGACAGGACTTATACCTTCTATATCACCAACATCGTTGACGATCTCGACTCAGTTGATGTTGAGGTCTCCGTAAGCAACAGCAACGGTCTTTCCTACACCGGAAAGCTCACTGTTACAATCTCCGACGAAGTAAGCTTTAGCGAGTTTACTCCCGCCAACGGTTCGGAGACCGCTGAGGACAAGAAGCCCACTATAAGCGTCAGTGTTTCCAACGTAGGCATCCAGCCCCCTACCGTTACGATGACCGTTAACGGCACGGAGGTCGAGGCAGTCTTTACGCCCGATGAATTTTCTCCTGAATACGGTGTAGTATCCTACACTCCGACAGAGGATATGGAAGACGGTAAGGTCAATGTCACCGTCACCGTGAAGAGAGCAGACGGCAAGACCGGCAATGTCTCTTGGTTCTTCTATGTCGGTGAGGCACAGTTCCAGCTCTACTTCGGTCAGCTCCACAGCCATACCGGTGAGTATTCCGACGGCAGCGGCACCCTTTCCGATGCACTGAACTATGTCAAGAATCTTCCCGAGAGTGCAAATGTCGACTTTGTCGCATTCACCGATCACTCCAACTACTTTGACTCTACCTCCTCCGCAAACCCCGAGCAGGCACTTTACGATATGAGCCTTGCATCCGCATCCGCACAGGAGAAGTGGGCAGCATATAAGAGTGCAGTAGCGGCATTCAACGAGGAGAATGCAGGTGATCTCGTTGCCATCGCAGGCTTTGAGATGACTTGGTCAGGTGGCCCGGGACATATCAACACCTTCAATACTCCCGGTATAGTCTCTCGTAACAACTCCACCCTCAACAATAAGACCAACGACTCCGGCATGAAGGCATACTATGCACTTCTCAGCCAGAGCGAGGGTGCTGACTCCATCAGCCAGTTCAACCACCCCGGCACCACCTTCGGCAACTTCACCGACTTCAGCTATTGGGATGCAGTTTCCGACAGCCGTATAACCCTCGTCGAGGTCGGCAACGGCGAAGGCCAGATCGGTGCAGGCGGCTACTATCCCAGCTATGAG
>CAYUQN010000104.1:0-2765 GCA_964446815.1 uncultured Oscillospiraceae bacterium
GGTAACAACACCAAGAAGTACGGTCATGTTGATCTTGACATCTCCACCGAGGAATTCCTTGAGTATTACTCATACGGTGATGTTGTCGATGTCTGGATAAACGGCCATCAGTATACCCTGCCCGTTTGCTCCAACTACGACGATGTCGATGCCAACCGGCTCCTTGTCCGTGCTGCTCCGGGTAAGGATGTAGTTACCTTGGCTATCAACTACGGCAAGCTTGCAGTCGCATCGGGAATCTGCGTGTATGATGGCGACAGCGGCTACTATGTCCCCAGCGAAGGCATCACCTTCCCTCTTCAGGTCACGATCGCACTGAGGGAAGAGGGCGGTTACTACGACCAGTGGAACGCAAGACAGCTTCCCGAGCGCACCAATGTTCGCAGTGACTATGCAAACCTCACCGATGCGGAATTTGCAAATGTCCGCAACGTCGCCACCACCGGCATGGGCTGCGGCATCCTTTACAGAGGCTCCTCGCCCATAAACCCCGAGATCGGCCGTAACACCTACGCCGATGCGGCTGCAAAGGCCTTCGGTGTAAAGACCTTCATAAATCTTGCCGATTCCGCAACGGCGGCAGCGGAGTATGAAGGCTACTCCGACAGCTACTACTCCACCCGGAACATCGTGTTCCTCAATATGCCCGTTGACTTCAGCTCCGCCGAGTTCAAGACCGGTCTTGCAAACGGCTACCGCTACATTGCAAGCAACTCGGGTCCCTATTACATCCACTGCACCGAGGGCAAGGATCGCTGTGGCATAGCCTCCGGCGTTCTCGAATGCCTCATGGGTGCAAGCTACGATGAGGTCGTAACGGATTACCTCGTTACTTATTATAATTACTACGGCATTGCTCTCGGCTCCGATAAGGCAAACAGCGTCGCCAGTGCAGGCATCATCTCCGCCTTGAAGTCCCTCTTTGCCGTCGAGGATCTCTCCAAAGCAAACCTTGCAGCAGAAGCCGAAGCTTTCCTGCTTGAGATAGGCATGAGTGCCACAGAGATTTCGGCTCTCAAGGCAAACCTCTCCAAGAGTGCCGTCACCATCGGCGGTTTGGAGAACGACACTTGGATGACCAAGTACGGCAACGTCAATACCGACTGCACCGCAGCCGCCTTTACCGCAATGGGCTATGAGTGGGGCGACCTCGTAAAGGTCAGCTTCCTCGATACCGAGCTTGTTCTCCCCGTCGTTCCCACCTACTCCTATGTCGATTCCGGCAAGCCTGCCATCATCCTCCCCAAGGGTGAGGACGGCAATCCCTCCGGCTATGTCTCCATGGCAATCAACATGGGCAACTTCGCCGAGACCTACGGCATTGCCGAAAAGCACACCAATGCGGATAAGACTTGGTACTGGACCGCTTGTGACGGCGTTACCTTCCCCGTTGAGATAAGCTTTGCAATGTCCGAAAAGGACGGCTATCTCGCAGAGTACATCATCCACGACCTCCAGCGCACCAACTTCCGCGGCGACTACCTTCATCTCACCGATGCCGAGTTTGCAAACTTCCGCAATGTTGCGACCACCGGCATGGGCGACTATGTCCTCTACCGCGGCTCCTCTCCGATAAATCCCGAGCTCGGACGTAACGGCTATGCCGATACCGCACTTCGCGGTGCAAGCGTCAGCGTTATCATGAACCTTGCAAACGATGAAGCGGCAGCTTCCGCATACGAAGGCTTTGCCGATACCTACTACTCCAATCAGAAGGTCATTTACTTAAACCTCGGCGTTGACTTCAAGGCAGACGAGTTCAAGGCAGGTCTTGCAGACGGTCTTCGCTTCTTCGCGGAAAACAAGGGCGTTTACTATGTCCACTGCACCGAGGGCAAGGACCGTGCGGGCTTCGTTTCCGCTCTGCTTGAGTGCTTCATGGGTGCAAGCTACGACGAAGTCGTTGCAGACTACATGACCACCTACTACAATTACTACGGCGTTGAAGCAGGCACCGACAAGTACGATGCCATCGCATCCTCCAATATCATAAAGAGCCTTGAGTCCGCATTCGACGTCTCCGATCTCAAGACCGCAGATCTCGCAGCAGAGGCAGAGGCATTCTTCAAAGAGATCGGTCTGAGCGACAGTGAGATCGCGGCACTTAGAGCCAACCTCTCCGCCAACCACTATGTGTTTACCGACGTTAAAAACAGCGGCTACCGTGATTCCATCGTCACCGCATACGGATACGGCATCATAAACGGCTTCGGCGACGGCACCTTCCGTCCCAACAAGGCCGTTACCCGTGCCGAGTTCATCACCATGCTGTGGAAGATGAGCGGTCGTCCCACCGCCGAGAACACCAAGCTCAGCTTTACCGATGCAGGCAGCATCAGCGCAAACTACGCCGCCGCCATCGCATGGGGTGTCGAGAACGGCATAATCAACGGCTTTGAGGACGGTAGCTTCCGCCCCAATGAACCGATCACCCGTGCACAGATGTCCACCTTCGCATACCGCTACGGCGTATACTTTGACGGTTCCGAAGCTCCCTCTGACCTCAAGGTCCCATATGGCTTTACCGATGCAGACAGCATTGACTCAAACTATGTCGATGCGGTCAACATCATGGCAAATTCCGGCTATATTAAGGGCTTTGCCGATGGCAGCTTCCGTCCCAATGACACCGCAAACCGCGGTCAGGCTGTAACCATTCTGCTCAGAATTTATTTGCAGATAGCAAACATCTGATATCCTAATTTTCCTGAAGTAGGTACGGTTTTTCCGTACCTACTTTTACTATAGTCGGATTTCTCATATTT
>CAYUQN010000105.1:0-2762 GCA_964446815.1 uncultured Oscillospiraceae bacterium
GAGTTGGAGGAATATTTACGAAAGTATAAAGCATGGTTAGATATGACACTAAAAGGTTTGACAGAAGGATAGAGGTAAGCATATGAATTTACAGCAAAATACATTTGAGTTGGCGGATATAAATGAAACATTGATAGATGAAATTACTTTTTTTTATATTTCCTATCCAGCAATGGGAAATCCGGGGTGTGTAATTTTTTTCACTAGAGGAGGTGACGAATACATAATTAGTGAGAGCGGAACGGAGTGGGATGTAGATGATATCGTAGAGCTTTTTCCCGAAATATATGAGGTGTATTGGAGTGATGAGCATGACATCTTGGACGAGTATGGTTTTAAAAATGTAGGGAATTGGAAAACTATACCTATTTTTTGTGGAGAACTTTTGGTCAGAAATGATTATTTTAAAAGATTTCATGATGTGTACAAATTAACAGGTGAAGGGAATAGGAAGTTACCATTGGGTATAGTTCGGAATATATTCGGAAAAGAAGTGACTGTACCAGCTGAAAGAATGGTATACATAAAAAATCAAGAATATTGGGACAAAGAGCGACAACGAGAAGAAACGGAAAAAAAAGAAAGAGTAGAGAATCGTTTATCTGTCGTAGAGGTTCCGTGGATTAAGTATAGCTATGTTTTGTGCGATGGACATATTCGTTTTTGGATTCGCAAAAATGATGATGCGACATTTTCAGGATATAGATGGATTGTTCAAGAACAGAAGGAACAAATTAAAGAAGGTTGTACGAGTGAAAATGCACGAGTTGAATGTTATAACCTTTTTTGGCAGAAATATGAAAATATAAATGTGCAAAAAATAAATGATTTCGAGGAACTTTATTGTGCTTATATAAAAAATAGTAAAGTGGGAAGGTTTGTTCGATCGTACAAAACCTTGGAAAAAGCAAAGGAAGCGGTTGATATAAGAAATGAATGGATTGGATGGGGGAATGTAAATAAGAAAAATGTATACATGATAGATTATGAGTACCTTAAAACAAAAATCGAGGCTGTATAATCGGAAGAACGATATAACTGTAATGATAGGAGCTATTTCAAGAAGAGAACCTATATGAGCAGTTCTGTATGGCGACATACAGACATGGTTAGTTGACCGTGAATGTCTATTGTATCCGGTTATGGCGCGTTATACATATCGTTACAGACTGAAAATCATTTTAACGAATGGTTGAGCATGGAAACATGTTTATGATAGGTTTCCCAATGGTTCGATAGGCGGCCTCAATGCAGAGGAGGAACAGTTTATGCCATACCCGAAAGGTATAGAAACAGAACCGAAACCGATAGCACATTGGAAAACAGCGCAATGATGCTGGGGCATATCTGAAAAGGATATGTATCAGGAACCAAAGCATAAGTAAGTAGCTCAAGGCATCTTTTGGATGCGACCAGGAGAATCTTGTGGCGAGTGAAAGCTAGACAGGTTTGTATTAGTAGGGGCTTCTGTCTGCAGTAAGGAAACTTATATGCAGAGTCTATAGGATATGAGTTTTATCGACGGATAAGACGAGAGGGATACCTCGGCAAGATATCTTATGCCGACACTTACAACTGTAAAGGTATGTATGGCGTCCTCAAGTGATTGAGGGCATATTTGAAGGCTTAATGGAATTATTTAGCCATTTAGATATGTTTTTCGTTAGATAGATTGGAGAGGATAAAGAGTGAGATACTATGAATTTGCAATTAGTGGAGTTGCCGAAAAGATAAAGGGATTGTTACAGGACAAGGAGTGTCTTAGAGAGTATAGATGGTCAAATGCAATTTGTGCGGTTAACAGTTATATGTATCACAATTTAAAAAATAACGTTGGTTTCTTAGCCTATAGGCAGGAAACGAATGATAAGATTTTAGCAGTTTTGTTTTTGGACGAAAAGAGAGAGACGTTGGAAAATGCGTATGATTATATTATCGAAGTATTAGAAAGTGTATTTGAAATTAAAAGGATACAATTGACACCAAGTGAAATCACCATGTATGAATTTTTGGACTGTTACAGAGAGGCCAAAAGAAGAGCGTTTGATAATCATGGAACTAGATTTGTAGAGTTATCAAACTTATTCATATATGAATATTATGCAGATAATTCAAAATCATATCATTTTAATTTCAATGAAAAAATTATTCCCGAAACTAAAGCTGAAAAAATAGCAATTTATGATGAAGAATTTATTAAAGAACTTTCAAATATAGAGCAGCATTCAAATAATACTGAATATCAAGGAAATTTGGTTCATTACATAATTTCAAGTAGAAGTGTCGAAGCGGCATGCGATATGACGGAAACACTTGCCCAATCTTTGGCAAAGGCTAATCGTATAAAGGGTAGACGTATGGAAGTTATTAGTGAAATTGAACCAGATTTATATAAAACAAATAATCATTTGGAAGAGATAATAGAGAATAATTGTGGGGGCGTAATTGTATTTGATTTATCAGAGAAGTTTGGTTGCGATCCTGTGGATTATCAGATGACATGCAAATATATTGAAAAGCTTGTGAAAAAATATAAGAATGATTGTCTTTTTGTATTTACATACAATATGGAAAATCCGGGATTCTCGTATTATCTTCTGCCACAGCTTAAAAAATATGTGATTCCGGTTATGCTTCGTGAAGGTACTGGCGACAGGAAAGCTGCTGTAAGCTATATAAAAAAGTTAATAAAATCTTCGGAGTATGCTGGGTATGTGAAACAGGCAAATGAGTTCATGAAATTGTTTCCAGGAACTAGGTTT
>CAYUQN010000106.1:0-2721 GCA_964446815.1 uncultured Oscillospiraceae bacterium
AATTTCCCGTATAGTAGTGCAAAAGGAAGTTACATCCATTTGCAATTCGCTTTTGCCTGCACAAAAGGAGTGGTTCGTATGCAGATCGGCGTTCTCATCGTCGCCGCCGGAATGTCCTCCCGGATGGGGGAGTTTAAGCCTATGCTGAATATTGGTGCCATCACCGTGGCCCAGCGGGTCATCGCCACCTTTTCCCAGGCGGGGGTCAGCAAGATCGTCATGGTCACGGGCTACAATGCCACCACATTGGAGCGGCATCTGGCAGGGAACGGCATTATTTTCCTGCGGAACGAGGATTACGCCACTACCCAGATGTTTGACTCGGTGAAGATCGGCCTTTCCTATTTGCAGGACAAGTGCGACAAGGTGCTGTTCACCCCGGTGGATGTGCCATTGTTCACCGCCGGGACAGTGAAGGCACTGCTGGACTCGGGGGAAGATCTGGCCTGCCCCATTTGTCAGGGAAAGCAGGGCCATCCTATCCTGATCGCCAATCACCTGATCCCGGAGATTTTGGCGGACTCCGGTCAGCAGGGATTGAAAGGGGCTATGGATCGGTGCTCTGTTCCTCTTTATAAAATGGAAGTGGAAGACCCCGGTACCATCCACGATGCGGATACCCCGGAGGAATTTGAAAGCCTGCTGCAATACCACAATTCCCAACTGGTGCGGCCGGTGGTGAGTGTCTCGTTAAATAAGGAGATCCCTTTTTTCGACCAGAAGCTGGCTACCTTGTTGACCCTCATCGAGGAGACCAACTCCGTCCGGGCGGCAGGAGCCCGGATGCAGCTGAGCTATTCCAGTTGCTGGAACAGCATCAAAGCCCTGGAAAGTCAGTTGAACTTCACGGTCATTGCCCGCAGTCAGGGGGGCGCCGGTGGCAGCACCAGTGTGCTGACCACTCGGGGAAAGGAACTGCTGGAACGCTACAACGCCTATCAGCAGCGGCTCCGGGAAGTGGCCGGGGAGCTGTACCCGGAATATTTTGGAGGGATCTTCCCATGAGACGGCTCTATCTCATTCGTCATGGCCTGCCGGAATTTCCAGGGGGAGAAAAGATGTGCATCGGCAGCACCGACCTGCCCCTGAGCGAAGTGGGCTTCCGTCAGGCAGAAGCCATGGCAATGGATCTTCCACCGGTAACGGCGGTATTTTCCAGCCCCCTGACCCGGTGCCGTCAGACGGCGGCGGCGCTCAAAATGCCCGTTACTGTTTTGAATGACCTGCGGGAGCTGCATGCCGGAGTCTGGGATGGTCTGACCTTTACTCGGATCCGGAAGGATTTTTCTGAACTGTATGCCGTCCGGGGCTTGGATCCCACCATCCCCATTCCGGGCAGCGAGGATGCCGCAGCGGGAGCCGACCGGTTCCGACGGGCGTTGATTACCGCTCTGGAAAGCAGTTCCGGAGACATTGCCATAGTAGCCCACGGGGGGATCATTGCCTGCTTTTTGCGCGCTGCCGGTTTGCCGCCAAGGAAACCGGACTACACCGAAATTCTGACCCTGTGCTGGGATGCGGGGAAATTTTACTTACAGGAGGAAAACTGACATGCGTCAACTGCTGAAAATGATGGCTGAACGCTTATCCGCCGGGGAGGATCTGGTGCTGGTCACCGTTACCGCTTCCTCCGGAGCCACCCCCCGGGGAGCGGGAGCCCGGATGCTCATTGGCCGGGAAGGCCGCCTTTACGGCACCATCGGCGGCGGTGCGGTGGAATACCGCTCCGAACACATCGCCCAGACTGTGCTGGAAACCAAAAGCTCCCTGGGGCACGACTTCACCCTGACCCGGGACGATGTGGAAAATCTGGGCATGATCTGCGGCGGTGCCTGTCAGGTGTTTTTCCACTATCTCCCGGCTTCTGATCCCCACAATCTGGCGCTGGCGGAAAAAGCCGGGGAATCCTTCCGGCTGGGTCGGGATCTGTGGCTGCTGACGGATGTCAGCGGCAACGGAAAAATGGGTCTGTACACCCGGGAGGAAGGCCTTTGGGGGCTGGATACGGAAGTGCCTCTGCCGTTGCCACGGAAGCCCAAACTGACAGGGAATTTGCTGACCGAGCAAATTCACGCCTGCGGCCGGGTCTATGTCTTCGGCGGCGGCCATGTGGCACAGGAGCTGGTGCCGGTGCTGAGCCATGTGGGCTTCCGTTGCGTGGTGCTGGATGACCGGCCGGAATTTACCAAACCGGAACTGTTCCCCGGGGCGGAAGCTGTCATACAGGGGGATCTGCGGAATATCGCTGCCTCTGTTACCATCGGCAGGGAAGACTATGTCTGCGTTATGACCCGGGGTCATGCCTATGACACGGTGATCCAGGCGCAAGTCCTGCGGTGCCATCCTGCTTACTGCGGTGTCATCGGCAGCCGCCACAAAGCCGCCGGTGTCCGGAAGGTGCTGAAGGAAGAATACGGCCTGACGGAAGAGGAACTGAACCGGGTCACCACCCCCATTGGTCTGGAAATTCAGGCGGAGACCCCGGCGGAGATCGCCATATCCATCGCCGCCCAGATGATAATGGTTCGGGCAAGTAGACGCGCAGAGGGATGAACTCTCCCCAAAGCCCGGCAAATGCAGAAAAATGGGTTGATTTTTGGAAAGAAGTATGCCATAATATAAATGGTATGTTTTTTACCAACTAAAGATTTTTATGGAGGAATAACACATGAAAAAGATCCTGGCTCTGCTGCTGGCTCTGTGCATGGTTCTGTCTCTGGC
>CAYUQN010000107.1:0-2593 GCA_964446815.1 uncultured Oscillospiraceae bacterium
CGGGAGAGGTCGATGCGGCCTCTGTCGTCGATGTTCATGACCTTGACCCAAGTCATATCACCGATCTTGAGAACGTCCTCGACCTTCTCGGTGCGCTTGAACTCGAGATCCTTGATCTTGACAAGACCGTCCTTGCCGGGAGCAAGCTCTACCCATGCGCCGAACTCGGAGCGGATATTGGATACCTTGCCGTAGTACAGAGCACCGACCTCGGGCTCAAACACGATGTTCTCGATAATGGTGCGTGCTGCACGGCAGGCCTCGATATCCTCGGAGGCGATGAAGATGGAGCCGTCGTCGTCGATGTCGATCTTGCAGCCGGTGTCTGCGGTGATCTTCTGAATGACTTTACCGCCGGAGCCGATGACCTCACGGATCTTGTCGGGATTGATCTTCATCTGGATCATCTTGGGTGCGGTCTTTGCAAGCTCATGGCGAGGCTCGGAGATGACGGGGAGCATTACCTCGTCGAGGATCTGGAAGCGTGCCTCACGGGTGATCTTGAACGCCTCCTTGACTATCTCGTGCTTGAGACCGTCGTTTTTAAGGTCCATCTGAATGGCGGTGATACCGTTCTTGGTGCCGGCGACCTTGAAGTCCATCTCGCCGTGGAAGTCCTCAACGCCCTGAATGTCGATAAAGGTGGTGAAGTCGTCGCCGTCCTGGATGAGACCGCAGGAGATACCGGCAACGGGAGCCTTGATGGGAACGCCTGCATCCATAAGCGCAAGGGTGGTGCCGCAGATGGAGCCCTGGGAGGTGGAGCCGTTGGAGGACAGGATCTCGGAGACTACACGGATGGTGTAGGGGAAGTCCTCAACGGAGGGAATGACGCTCTCGAGCGCCTTCTCGACAAGAGCACCGTGGCCGTATTCACGGCGACCGGTACTGCGGCTGGCACGGGCTTCGCCGGTGGAGTAGGAGGGCATATTGTAATGATGCATGAAACGCTTCTCCTCCTCTTCCCAAATGGTGTCGAGCTTCTGGGACATGGAGAGGGTGGCGAGAGTTGCAATGGAAAGCACCTGAGTCTGACCTCTGGTGAAAAGACCGGAGCCGTGAACTCTGGGCAGAACGCCGACCTCGGAGCCGAGAGGACGGATCTCGTTCATGGCACGGCCGTCAACACGCTTACCGGCAAGCAGCCACTTCTTGACGACCTTCTTTTGCAGCTTATAGAGTATCTCGTCCATGTACTGCATGATGTCGGGATGCTCCTCACCGTACTTCTCCTCCATGGCGGTGACCCACTCGTTGACACGGGCTTCACGGACGTTCTTGTCATCGGTGTCCATGCAGTACTCCATGCCTTCAAACTCGTTCTCAACGAGCTTGTTAAACAGCTCCTCATCAAAGGAAGCGTGCTCATACTCGAACTTGGGCTTGCCGACCTCTGCGACCATTTTGTCGATAAGGTCGAGAACGGGCTGAAGATGCTCATGAGCCTGAACGATACCCTCGTACATAACGTCGTCGGGAACCTGATCCGCCTCGGACTCGATCATGACGATCTTCTTGTGAGTTGCGGCGATGGTGGTGGTCATGCGATTGGTCTTACGCTCCTCCTCGGTGGGGTTAAAGAGGAACTTCTCACCGTCCCAGCCGAGGACGATGCCGGCGATGGGGCCGTTGAAGGGAACGTCGGAAATGGAGACTGCTGCGGATGCACCGATCATTGCGGTGATCTCGGGGCTGCAATCACGGTCGACGGAGAGAACCTCACAGGCGATGACAACATCGTTGCGGAGGTCGGAGGGGAACAGAGGGCGCATGGGACGGTCGATGAGACGGGATGCCAGAACAGCGGGGAGGCTGGGCTTGCCCTCACGACGCATAAAGCTGCCGGGGATGCGGCCTACTGCGTAGAGCTTTTCGTTGAAATCGACTGCGAGAGGGAAGTAGTCGATACCGTCCTTGGGACGGGCGGAGGCGGTGCAGGTGACTAAAACGGTGGTCTCACCGTAGGTTACGAGGACAGCGGCGTTGCAGAGCTCCGCAAGCTTGCCGACCTCCATCTTGAGAGGACGACCCTCATAGTCGATCTCAAAGCACTTGTAGTTGGGAAATTCCTTGTGAGTGATTATCATGAATTTTGCTCCTTTCAATATCGTTTGTACGAAGCTCGGAGCATAGCACTTGAAAACATACCGCTTAATGCACGGCACATTTTCAAATACTAAGCTATCCAAGCTTCGGGGTTTTTGGGTCAGGGCAAGGAAAAAGGCAGACAATATTCACTTGTCTGCCTTTAAAACCTTCATACCCTTCGGAAAATTGCGGGCTTACTTACGGATGCCCAGCTTTGCGATGATCGCACGGTAACGCTCAATGTCCTTCTTTGCAAGGTAGTCAAGCAGTCTGCGACGCTTACCTACCATCTTGTACATACCCAGACGGCTGTGGTCGTCGTTGGGATGAACCTTGAGGTGAGCGGTCAGCTCACGGATACGCTGAGTGAGGATGGCGATCTGAACCTCGGGAGAACCGGTGTCGGTCTCGTGGGTTCTGTTCTCTGCGATAACATTGGTCTTAGTCTCTTTGGTGATCATAATGATACCCCTTTCAAATAATTATCTATACCCAATGACTAAGT
>CAYUQN010000108.1:0-2581 GCA_964446815.1 uncultured Oscillospiraceae bacterium
GCCTGGAAGATGCTCTTCATGATGCCCTTGAGCTTCTCGTCGACTTCTTCGAAGCTCCAGCTCATGCGGAGGGAGTTCTGGCTCATCTCAAGACCGGAGGTTGCAACGCCGCCTGCGTTGGATGCCTTGCCCGGAGTGTAGAGGAGGCCTGCTTCCTGAACTGCCGCAATTGCTTCCGGAGTCAGAGGCATATTTGCACCCTCGAATACTGCGAATGCACCGTTTGCGATAAGTGCCTTTGCACCTGCTTCGTCCATCTCGTTCTGAGATGCACAAGGCATTGCGATGTCGCACTTGACGTTCCAGATGTTCTTGCAGCCTTCAACGTACTCGGAGCCGGGGACCTCGTCGGCATAGACGGAGATGCGAGCTCTTCTCTTCTGCTTGATGTCAAACAGAACGTCGAGGTTGATGCCGTTGGGATCGTAGATGTAGCCCTTGGAGTCGCTCATTGCAACGACCTTGCCGCCGAGCTCCATGCACTTCTGAGCACAGTACTGTGCAACGTTACCGGAACCGGAAACGACAACAGTCTGACCCTCGAAGGACTTGCCGTTGTACTTGAGGACTTCGTCGGAGAAGTAGCAGATACCGAAGCCGGTAGCCTGGGTGCGAGCGAGAGAGCCGCCGTAGGTGAGACCCTTACCGGTGATAACGCCGCCTTCGAAGCGATCGACGATCTTCTTGTACTGACCGTACATATAGCCGACTTCACGGGCACCGACACCGATGTCGCCTGCGGGAGTATCGGTGAACTGGCCGATGTGGCGATAGAGCTCGGTCATGAAGCTCTGGCAGAAACGCATGATCTCATTGTCGGACTTGCCCTTGGGGTCGAAGTCGGAGCCGCCCTTGCCGCCGCCCATGGGGAGGGTGGTGAGGGAGTTCTTGAGGATCTGCTCGAAGCCGAGGAACTTTATAACGGAGAGGTTGACGGAGGGATGGAAACGGAGACCGCCCTTGTAAGGTCCGATAGCGGAGTTGAACTGTACACGGTAGCCGCGGTTGACGTGAGTTACACCATTGTCGTCGACCCAGGGAACGCGGAACATGATCATACGCTCGGGCTCAACAAAACGCTCGATGAGGCCTGCCTTCTCCCACTCGGGGTGCTTGTCAACGACGAGCTGGAGGCTCTCGAAAACTTCACGGACAGCCTGAAGGAACTCGGGCTGATCGGGGTCACGCTGCTCTACGGAGTCATAAACTCTCTTGAGGTATTCGTTGGTAATCATAGATTTTTCTCTCCTGTTTTGAAAAAATTTAAGACGTTCAATACGGTGTGGCAAGTATAAAGAATACTAATGCCCCATCCTTTTTGATTTTAGACCCATCGTTATAAAAGTACAATTGTGAGAATTACCGAATTATTGAGCAAATTTTAGAGCAATTCTCACAATAACATTATTGATTTTTTAAGCTTTTCAAACAAGCGGATATTACTGTTTTTACCTTTGCATGAAAATTATGCTTGACTTTTTATCCGAAAGCGGCTATTATTCAAACTGTAAATACGCATTTGCATAATTTCGTTGGGAGGTAATCATGCTAAGGCATAAAACGCATTGCACCGAATGTTGTGCAATTTTTAACGATTGGGATACGGTCTATTCGTGGTACGAAAACGGTGAGTACGGCTATTTGTGTGAGGATTGCTTTGACGCAAAGTTCGATGCACTGAGTCGGATCGAGAAGGCGGAGCTTATCGGAAGCGAGGCGGTTTTCGCAAAAAGTAAAAAGCCATTCAGAATTTTCTGAACGGCTTTGAGAGTGTTACTTTTTAAAGAGCTTGAGTATGCCGGAGAGGAGATCGGGCTTTTGCGATGCCTTGGCCAATTGCTCGGTGCGAAGCTCAAGGGCTATTTTGGGGAGCACAATGTCCTTAACGATAAAGCGGAAGCGGCTGTCGTCAACACGCTCTGCTGTTATGTTCATCCTGCTTATACGGTGGCTGAAGCTGTCCCCCTCAAAGGAACCTATGCACTCGTAGAGAGCGGTGTAGCGGATCTTTTCGCCCTCGTCGATCCAGGTAAGCTCATCGGGCTTTATGATGTCGATACCGAAGTCGTCAAAGAAGCTTAAAAGCTCGGGTATGGAAAGGCAAAGCTGGGTAGTAAAATTGCGGTAGTAGGGAGTTTTGTCCTCCGTTCTTGCTGTGAATATCCTGACGTTTTCGTCATGGTCTACGGTGAAGTTGCAGCCTGCTTTGATGATATATTTCATTCTGCGTCTCCTTTCGTTTTTGTACCATTATATACGAAATCGGAGTGGGTGTAAAGAGGACAGTTGAGGGTTGGAATGAATTGAATATGGAGTTTAGTGAAGTATTCGGCTAACGCCGATTGTGAAGCAGCGGCAATGCCGCCGTGATGCATTGTGCCTTGTGTAACGTGATGCTAACACTTTCGCAGATACTTCAAGATGCGTAGCATCGCTTCGCACACGCAAGTGTACTTAACGTGCCGAAAGGCATACTTAGTAGAAAAACTCACTTGCTTTCGCAAGTGAGTTTTTCTGGTGGGGGAAGGTGGATTCGAACCACCGAAGGCATTGCCAGCAGATTTACAGTCTGTCCCCTTTG
>CAYUQN010000109.1:0-2576 GCA_964446815.1 uncultured Oscillospiraceae bacterium
CTGCCGGAAGATTCTCTTATGCTCAATGGAGTAAAGGAAGCACTCCAAAAAATAGAAATTCTTTGAAGAAGAGGTGTAACATTTGAAAGATCTTAAACATCTGATCTACTTCGAAAGCCTTCTTGAGAATGCCAACAACGAGCTGGTACAGAAGGCACAGGCGGACGGCAAAATCTGCCTGGGCTATACTTGCTACCATGTTCCCGAGGTTCTTCTCAATCTGGGCGACTGTTTCTCCGTGCGTCTGCGCGCACCCAACACCGGCTCGATCGACATCTCCACCTACTACATGTCCAACTACACTTGCGAGTACGCAAGAGCACTTGTTGAACGTGGCATAGAAGGCGGATACAAGTTCCTCGATGCCATGATCGGTGTTGACGCCTGCTCCATGATGAACCGTGCAATGGAGCACTTCGAGGTCCTCAATGTAAACGACAAGGAAAAGTTCTTTGTCACCCATTGCGACATCCCTTACAAAGTAGTTGACTACACCATCGAAGCATACGTCACCCAGATGCGTGTTCGCGTTCTGGACCGTCTGCATGAGAACTTCGGCGTAGACACCTCCGACGAGGCAATTCGCAAGGCAGTTGAGGAGCACAATGAGGTCTGCAAGATCATCTCCGAGATCGGCGAGATGCGTAAGGCAGAGAACCCCGTAGTTACCGGCTATGAGTTCCACCTTCTCAACCTGGTATCCTTCACTTGCCCCAAGTACCTCATCCTGCCCTACCTGAAGGAAACCCTCGAGGAGCTCAAGGCACGTAAGCCCGATCCCAAGCCTTGGTTCCGTGCAAGAGTTGCAATCGTCGGCTCCGAGATCGACGATCCCAACCTCACCAAGCTTATCGAAGGTGCCGGTGCATATGTTGTATCCGACCGTTACTGCTTCGGTTCCACCCCCGGCCGTGAGATCATCGAGCTCAATGATGAGGAAGATGCTCTTACCCAGCTCTGCCGCCATGTTATGGAGCACTCTGAGTGTGCCCGTTACATAGCCGATGAGAAGGTGCTCCAGCGTCGTGAGACCGCAGATCGCCTTGCAAAGGAATACAACGCAGAGGGTATCATTTACGAACAGATGAAGTACTGCGACTACTGGGGCTTCGAGCGTGCCCTCGTCAGCCACATCATGGCTGAGGAATACGGTTGGCCCGTACTGTCCATCGACAGACTGTACAACAACGGTAATTCCGGTCAGCTCCGTACCCGTGTCCAGGCATTCGTTGAATCCCTGGAGATCAAGCGTATTCGCAAGGAAAGGGAGGAAAATAAGTAATGGCTAAGAAACCTCAGTATCCCAACCCGAAAATTTGGAAGTGCAAAGACAATATCGACTGGAAAGCCCAGTGGGAAAACCTCAAGGTTTGCGGCGGTATCTTTGCAGATATGCTCAAGGAGACCGATTGGCAGGCATTCGCTCAGGGCTGGAAGGACACTCTTTCCGCTGACGTTGCCCGTATAAAGGACGAGTTCAACGCCTTCGTAGAGCTTGATCATAAGAACAGAATCGACGTTATTCTCCACGGTGAGAGACGTCTCGGCAGACTTTATGCCAAGGGTGCAATGGCAACCGTTCGCCGTGAGTGGCGTGGTATTGCCGATACCGCATACGACTTCTATGAGTGGGCTCGTATGTGGGGCATGCTCCTCATGACCTTCTCCAAGGACCTCATCCCCGCACTCAACACTGCTCTGCATTATCGTTGGATGATCTCCTACTTCTGCTGCCATGGCTTCATGGACAAGAACATCATGGGCCTCCGCGGCCGTGCCCTCAAGATGGCACACATCATGATTTATGACATTTTCCGTTACGTTGCAGAAAACCTCGTTGTTCTCTCCAAGGCTGACCGTAAGAACGGTAACAGCGCTGAACTCAACAAGATGCTCGTAACCTTCGACGAAATGACCATGGGTCAGATCATGGCAGGCTTCCCCGATCTCGCGGGCATTCCTCACCAGCTTCTCCCCGTGTTCCTCGTTTCCGAGATCGACCAGCTCACCTGCGTACCTTACATTGACGCTGTTGAGTCCTTCGGTCTGCCTGCAGACTGCTGCCCGGTTCCTTCCTCCGAGTGTGGTGCACTGGTTCTTGACGCACTGCCCGACTACGGCTCCTGCTTCATCTCCAGCTCCATGCCTTGTGACGGTTCCACCATGGCATCCTCTTACTTCTCCCGTCGCTTCCCCGACATCCCCGTATTCCACCTCTGCTTCCCCGTCCGTTACGAGGACGAGACCGTTCTTGATTCCGCAGCCTACGATATCAAGGCTTGCATCAAGTTCATCGAAGAGAAGACCGGTGCAAAGTGGAGCTGGGATTCCTACTTTGAGTGCATGAAGCGTTTCAACACCGAGACTGCATATGAGCTCCAGAAGTGGGAGATCAACAAGACTGCTTATCCTCAGATCCTCGGACCTTGCTACGAGCTCTTCCGCAAGTGGAATTACGAGATGGACGGCGGCATCGATCCTCGCGTCATCCCCTCCATGGAGAAGGTCAATCGCATTCTCCTCGAGGCATACACCAACCGTGACGAAGCTTGGGTTGGCAAGATGAAGCACCGTGC
>CAYUQN010000110.1:0-2569 GCA_964446815.1 uncultured Oscillospiraceae bacterium
AGGCTTGCCTTTTGGTGTCGCTTGAGCTTGACGAGGTAATGGACGTTCCCGACCGTATCCTTGTAATGTACGAGGGTGAGATAGTCGGTGAGCTCGATCCCAAGAATACTACCGAAGAAGAGCTCGGACTTTATATGGCAGGTGCCAAGAGAGACGAGGTGGCAAAATGAACTTTATCAGAAAAATCTTCAAAAACGGCGGCGTTCAGTCGCTGATCTCCTCGATCCTCTGTGTTATCCTCGGTCTTGCACTCGGCTATGTAGCATTGCTCATCATTAACGCCGACGGTGCATGGGAAGCCATAACCGCGGTTTTGCAGAACTTCTTCCGTTGGCCCGAAGGCCCGATGCGTGATAAGTACTTTGCACAGACTATAGTGTACACCGTGCCTCTGCTCATGTGTGCCCTTTCGATCCTGTTCTCCTACAAGGTCGGTCTGTTCAACATCGGTGCATCCGGTCAGTATATGGCAGGTGCCGGTATTGCTATCTACGCCGCACTTGCATGGCAGATGCCCTGGTATGTATGCCTTCTCCTTGCCGTCGTGGCAGGTGCTCTCATCGGTGCTCTTTCCGGTGCTCTCAAGGCATACCGCAATGTTAACGAGGTCATTTCCGGTATCATGTTCAACTGGATAATCCTCTACTCGGTCAATATGCTCCTGTCCTCCGATGTTACAAAGAGCCCCACCGCCGAGACCTATCACATCCTGCACAAGAACCCCGATGCGATCCTCCCCACCCTCGGTCTGGACAAGCTCATCGTCAATACCGAAGTCGGCTATTCCTACTTCACCATTGCCGTCCCCATCGCACTTTTGATGGCGATACTGATCTGGGTCATCCTCAATAAGACCAAGTTCGGCTATGAGCTCAAGGCTACCGGTAACAATAAGAACGCCGCGAAATACAGCGGCATGAAGGAAAAGCAGAACATCATCATCACCATGTGCATCTCCGGTGCTCTTGCCGGTCTCGGTGCTGCTCTGTTCTACCTCACCGATATCAAGCAGTGGGAAGTCAATGCTTCCAGCGTCAATGCTATGGGCTTCAACGGCATCGCCGTTGCCTTCCTCGGCTGTCTTAACCCCATCGGTTCGATCCTTGCGGCATTCTTTATCCAGCATATAACCTTCGGCGGTGCAAACTACATCGACCTCAGCGTTTACAGCTCTCAGATCTCGAGCCTTATCTCCTCCTTCATCATCTACCTCTGCGGCTTCGTTCTGTTCTTCAAGTATGCAATGAATAAGCTGATAGCAAGATCCGAGGAAAAGGAAAAGGCAAAAGCGGAGGCGGCATTGACCGAAGAAATCCCGGTACCTGTTGAAAAAAATACCGATGGAGGTGACGCGAAATGATATTGCTCATTCAGTATACTTTGATTTTCGCTTCCATCCTTATGCTCGTTGCACTCGGCGGCTGTATCTCCGAGCACTCCGGTGTCATCAACCTCGGCCTTGAGGGCATCATGGTCATCGGTGCCTTGGGCGGTGCTCTTGTTATGAAGTACCTGCCCTCCGGCAGCAGCCCTCTGCTCATAATAGTTCTCGTTATCCTTGCCGCTATCGCTGCGGGTGTTGTGTTCTCGTCCCTGCTTGCAGTCGCCTGTATAAACTTCAAAGCAGACCAAACGATAGTCGGTACCGCACTTAACCTCCTCGGTGTCGCCGCCGCAACGGTCATCGTCAAGGCGATCAACACTGCGGAGAACCCCAATAACCCCTCCTCCGATATCATTTACCGTGAGGGTAGACAGGCATTCCTCGTGGATATCGGCAACTTCGAGCTCAACCTCTTTGTCCCTCTGGCGATCATCGCACTCATCCTCGTTGCCGTTATGATGTACAAGACCCGTTTCGGTCTGCGTCTTATGGCTTGCGGTGAGCATCCGCAGGCTGCCGACTCCGTCGGTATCAACGTCTATAAGATGCGTTGGGCTGGTGTCCTGCTCTCCGGTCTGCTGGGCGGCCTCGGCGGTATCGTTTACATTACAGCAGGTGTCAGCCAGTGGTCATTTGAATACGGTGTTGCGGGCTTCGGCTTCCTTGCACTTGCCGTTATGATCTTCGGTCAGTGGAAGCCCAAGCATATAGCATGGGCGGCATTGCTCTTCGGCTTCTGCCGTGCTCTCGGCAATGTCCACTCCGGCTTTGATTTCCTCGAAGCCCTCAAGATCCCCAGCGGCGTGTATAATATGCTGCCCTATATCATCTCCATCGTAGTCCTTGCCTTCACCTCGAAACGTTCGAGAGCCCCCAAGGCCGAAGGCATCCCCTACGACAAGAGCACAAGATAATCAAAAGCCAAATTCAAAGATCCCCCATCCGCAGCGGATGGGGGATCGTTTCCGTCTAAGACTCCTCAGGGAGTTATGGGGCTTGAGGGGTCGGGGGAGGGGCTTACGTTCGGGGAATCGCTGACCTTTGGGGAGGTCGTGACATCGGGAGAGGGCGAAATCTCGCCGTCGGGGTCGTCGGACACTCCGCCACGGTCGGGATCGCAGGCGGTGAACACGCACAGCACAAGGCAAAATACGACTATGAGTAAAATCAGCTTTTTCATATTGA
>CAYUQN010000111.1:0-2493 GCA_964446815.1 uncultured Oscillospiraceae bacterium
GAAAATATGAAATTAAAATAGGTTTGGCATTTACAAACGCGCTGGCTTACATGCTACAACAGGCCACAATCTGCCAAAATTTTCTCGATAGGTTGCCAGATTTCCAGAGAAGGATTATGGACATAGTAGGAATATCCTTTGAACTTGGTTAGGGGATATGCGTCCTGCTCATTCCGCTGCATAATACTTTTGGACCGGTTTACAGCAGATACAACTTCTTCCAAAGACAGCTTAGAAAGGCATCGCTTAAATCTGGCTTCCTCTTTATATTCCCGCATACTATGGAATTGCTCCCCAAAGACTTTGTTGATAAAATTGAGGTATTTCCCTACATCGGTCAATTCAGCATTACAATTCAGCTTATGCAGGATCATCCAAAGGTCAAAACTGAGATTGCTGTAACCATACTTATAATCGATAGATTTTCCGAGATTTTTGGCCTCTTTCAACCTTCCAATAGTGACATTCACAGATTGTATTTGCTCAGGGGAACTTCCTTCAATGTCAGATAAGTGCCAAACCGTAGTCTTCTGTTGAATGACTAACTTTTTGGCAAAGGATACAGGATCCTGTTGCACTTCGGGAACGATTTTTACATTGAATTTCTTGGCTTCGGAATTGTTGATTTGTTCTTCCAGCCAGCGAAGATACCAATATTCGGTTTCTCCTTCTACACTAAAATAGTAAGTCCGCGTTTGTTTCCTGGATGCAGTGGATTTTGCCATAATCACACGTCACCTCCATCTGCGTTTTGCTTCTGAAAAATAGCAGAGAAGTCAACATCTGTAATGCCACCATACTGATTGGCAAGATAGTTTTTCAAATAGTCATCGTCCTTGCGCACACCGTTCTCACCGGCGGTTCCAAACTCCGATAGCGCAAATAATGTGCTATTGTGCGTATCGGGGTCACGTTCAACAAACTTGATTTCGTCCCGACGTAAAAGATTGGAATTCAGAAAAATAGGATTATGGGTATTAAAAATCAACTGTGCATGTTTTACATTGATTTCGTCGTTGTGGAACAGGTTCAGGATGTTCATAAGAGCGATAGGGTGAATGGAAGCGTCGAATTCGTCCACGATCAATGTTGCTCCGGTTTGGAGTGCACGCAAAACCAGCGGGAACAGATTGATAAAGCGGATGGTACCATAAGACTCATACATTTCAGCAGGAAGTGCTACTGGTTGATTGTCGCCAGCGTGAATCAGGGAAACCAGTTTGGACTCAGAATCTTTGTCCATGGTATAGCCAACAGGATTTGCATTCACGCCAAACAGACTGATGGCACTGTTCAGTGTCTCAGATACATAGATGGAATTTTCTTTCGGGTTGGAAAAACGACGCTCTAAATGTGCAGCATCTGCCCGGTATACCACGATAAACTGATTTGCAAACCAGTCGGTGATTTTTTTAACCAGCGTCGGCGCAAAAATGAGCTTGAATCCTCCGGTCAGGAACAGTTCCTCCGGATCCAGCCCTTCCTTCGCAATCATCGTAGCACTGGCATTGTCGTTTTTAGCAACTTTGGAAAACAGCGTTGCTATATCCTTGCAGGATTGTACATTCAGAACCGGTGTTGTTACATCAAAATGATTGCGAGTAAATATCTTATTTCCGTTAATGGTCAACGTCTCCGAAAGAATCTTGCGTTCATATTTGGTATCCAAAAACAGCCCAAGATCCATTGTAACACCATATTGAATACGAAACTTTTCCACAATGAAGTCAATGTAAAATTCCACAGGTTCCGGCTTTGTCAGCGCTTGGTTGGGGATCAGGGATAAGTTGGATGCTGCGTGATTCGGGGAACTGAAATCTTCAGAATTGCGGATATTGCCACGCAACACAATAGAACGAAATGTCTCCATTGCACCGACAACAGTTGTTTTACCTGCTGCATTGGAGCCGTAAATCACGGATGAACACAGCCCCTTGACTTCTTTGCCACTATTCTTTACCCGAATCAGGCTGTAGTCAAGGCCCTTCTGCTTAGGTGCAGTCAGCATGGAAAAACTGGCTTCCTCGTAAAACGACTTATAGTTTTGAAAACGGAATTCCAGAAGCATTTGAAATACCTCCATTTTGTGATTTTTCTTCAAAATGACGTAATTATTATACCCAGATAAATCTCCATGGTCAAGTAAAAATATAGCATTTTGCAAAAATATTGCAAAATAAAATCACAGGATGATTCCCTGCAAAGGGGCAAACCATCGACTGCAAAAATGTGGCACGGAAAACCGTGCCACAGCAATGTGCGGAATGTGAATTTTGCTTGGTTAAGCCATAGACGGCTTCTGGGCTTCGATATACAGGTCGATATCCTCGACGATATAGTTGGCACCAGTGGTGTGCAGTGCCTCAAAGCAGGAGTAAATGTAGTCCCACACCCGATATTTGGTAAACAGATCAGATACCTGCTTGCCTGTCAACTTTTTTGCGGATTTATACTGTTCTGTGCAGTAAATCAAAAAAACTCCCTGTGCTGTCA
>CAYUQN010000112.1:0-2421 GCA_964446815.1 uncultured Oscillospiraceae bacterium
CTGTAGCCGCAGAGAATATCACCGGTGGAGAAACCATTGGCAAAGCCGTTTTTCAGCAGCCAGTAATCATAGTTGGGTTCGTAGGGGTCATTGACCAGGATCCTGCCGTCCTCTGTCATACCGGTCAGGACGATGAAATGCTGGGAAGTGGTGAAGATGGAATCGCTGTCCATCAGGGCAATGGCGATCTTGCCTTCCTGCAATGCAGCCAGAGTCTCGTGCCAGTTTTTTGCCTTGTGGTAAGGCAGCTCCAGAGCATCGGAGCCGTATTCCAGCCGTTCAATGTTATTTTCGGCCTTGCCACCAAAATACTTTGCCAGAATGTCCGGCGTGTAGTCATAGCCCGTCAGGTAGCTTGCCACCATGGCAAGGCAGGTCACGCCGCAACCGTTGTTGGCAACGGTACCGATGCCATACATGGTGTTGGGGTAGTCCGTCTGGAAGTACAGGGGCACATTATGGCGCAGACTGGTTTCTGTTTCCACAGTTTCCGCTTCCACCGGTTGTGTCTCCGGTTCGGGCACAACGGCCGGTTCCGTTTCCGCAGGAAGGGTCTCCGGCGGCATCGTCTCGGCAGGTGCTGTTTCAGCAGGTTCCGCAGCCGTCGGGGCAGTCTCCTCCGGAAGCAGTTCCGGGTCTTCTGTTGTCAGCTGAAAAGTCTCTGCGGTGGGTTCCGTTTCTTCCGCGGCCAGCGTCACCAGAGACACAGGCTGCATCAGTACCAGAACTGCCAGCAGCATACACAAAAATCTTTTCAAAGTATACTCCTTCCCAGAGGGCAAATGCGCTCCGGTTTGGTATCGATCCTTTCAGAAGCCTTCACCCGTCAGGGGGAGTTCTAAGTGATCACTTATATCATACTGCAAAACAGCCCCACCGTCAAGAAAAAAGTCCTCTCCGATGGGGCAAATTTGCGCAGTCGAATGGTAGTTGATAGTGGAGAGTTATGGTATCCCCTTCGGGGATGGTTTTGGATTTGCAACTCAAATCCCGGAATTCTTCTTACACCCTTCCCCGCCGGAGCAGTGGGCGCAGTCGCCGCAGCAGGAGGTGTGCTTTCCTTTTTTCACTGCCAGCAGGAAGGCTCCCGCCAGCAAAATCACCAGGACGATACTTTGCAGATTCATTACACAAACCCCAGCACCAAACCGATACAGCGCACCACCAGTGCCACTACCCAGGCGATACCGCACTGAAGCAGTGCCGTGCCCCAGGCAGCTCTGGAGGAGCCCATTTCCCGGCGTACCGTGGCGATGGCCGCCACACAAGGGGTATACAGCAGGGTAAACACCAGATACACTACCGCCGTCAGAGGAGTAAACATGGTGGTGATCCGGCTGGCATCGCCGCCCAACAGCAGTGTCAGGGTGGACACCACGCTTTCCTTGGCGGTAAAGCCGGTGATGAGGGCGGTGGAAGCCCGCCAATCCCCAAAGCCCAAGGGCTTAAAAATGGGGGCGATGAGACTGCCCATCCAGGCCAGCAGGCTGTCCTCCGGACTGGCTGCCACATTCAGCCGGATATCAAAGGTTTGCAGTACCCAGATAATGACGGAAGCGGCGAAAATAATGGTAAATGCCTTCTGGATAAAGCCCTTGGCCTTTTCCCAGATCAGCTGCCCCACACTCTTGGCACTGGGCAGCCGGTAGTTGGGCAGCTCCATGACGAAGGGCACGGGAGAACCGGTGAAACTGGTGTGATTCAAAACCACCGCATAGCCGATGCCGCAGAGAATGCCAAACAGGTACAGTCCGATCATGGCCACCGGCTGCCAATGCCGGGGGAAGAAAGCCGCCACCATCATGGAATAAATGGGTAGCTTGGCAGAGCAACTCATAAAAGGAGTCAGCAGGATCGTCATTTTCCGGTCACGCTCACTGGACAGTGTCCGGGTCGCCATAATGGCGGGAACGGAACAGCCGAAGCCGATGAGCATGGGCACAAAGCTTCTGCCGGAGAGGCCAAGCTTGCGCAGAGGCCTGTCCATAATGAAGGCCACCCGGGCCATATAGCCCGTATCCTCCAGAATGGACAGGAAGAAGAACAGTGTCACAATGGTAGGCAGGAAGGACAGCACGCTGCCCACACCGGCGCAGACACCATTGACCACCAGGTCATGGACAACGGGATTGATATCCCAAAGGGTCAATGCCAGATCGATACCATCGGTGACCCAGCCCACAGCCACCTCCATCCAGGAGGATAAGGTGCCGCCGATGACCGAGAAGGTCAGCACGAATACCAGCGCCATGATGCCCACAAAACAGGGAATGGCAGTGAATTTCCCCGTCAGGATCTCATCCATTTTCATGCTGCGCTTGTGCTCTTTGCTTTCATGGGGACGAACCACGGTCTTCCGGCAGAGAGTCTCCAAAAACTGGAAGCGCATATTGGCCATGGCGGCTTCCCGATCCAGCCCGG
>CAYUQN010000113.1:0-2395 GCA_964446815.1 uncultured Oscillospiraceae bacterium
GGAGGTATTCCATCAGGCCGGGCATTTCCGGAGAATTCAGCAATTGCAGGGAATTCACCACCTCCCGCCCCACAGGGACGAGGAAGGCATTGGGGATGTTGGTTTCATAAACGATCTCTTCCATCCGGCACATGCCTGCCAGATATTGGGCAAGTCCGTTGGTCTAACCCTTTTCAAAGAGCACCCGGTACCACCCCACGACGCTGGAGCGGCGCATGTCCGCATCTACCAGCACCACTTTTTTCTGAAGCCGGGCAAGCGTCCGCAGAAGATTCATGCTCACAAAGGATTTTCCTTCCCGTTCATAGCGGCTGGTGATCAGAATGGTCTGCAAATTCCTGCCCGAGTAGGAAAGATTGGTGCAAAGGGTATTCATGGCTTCCTGGGCGCTGTATTCCAGTTCCGGAAAATGCCCGATATACAGTTGATTCATAATAAAATACGATCCTTTGCCAGGTAATTATTTCATTTTTCGCATCGCCGGGATCACCGCCAGGGTGGGCAGGCCGCATACCTGCTCCACATCCTCCGGGCTTCTGGGCCGGTCATCAAATACGAAGTGCAGGGTAATGATCCCCACGCTCAGCAGCGTCCCCAACAGGAATCCCAGGGCAATGTAGGAACTTTGACTCACAGAATTGGCATTTCCCGGGGTCAGAGCCACAGAGAAGGGGCTGGGGGCTTCACTGTCCATGGTTTCCAGAATGAAGGTTTTGGCCGCTTTGGCGTAGGCATTGGCGATGTCCGCCGCCAACTGGGCATCCGGGTTCTCCACCGTGATATACAGCACCCGGGTATCCTCGGGATTGCTTACCGTCAGCATGGCTTGCAACTGGCCGTAGTTATAGGGCAGCTCCAGCTCCTGCCGAACCATTTCGTGGACTTCCCAAGTTTTGAAAACTTCCTGATAGTCCATGGTCAGCACCGTGCCGATTTGCAGGGAATTCAGATTGATGGAGGATCCCGCCTGTCCCAGAATGTACAGTTTTGCCGTGGCAGAGTAGGTCGGTATGACAAAATTCTGGGCGTAGTACCCGCCGGCCACCGCCAGCAGCACCGCACAGAGCACCACATATTTTAAGTTTTCCAGGATCCGGAAAAACAGAGCCACCAGATTGATGGTCTGGATGGGCTGCTCCTGCTGCCTGTTCTCGCCGGAAAGGGCACTGGCCATGGCACTGCACAGCTGCTCCAGGGCATCCCGCTCCTGTCCGTCGTTCCATTGATTTTGGTTCATGCTTTGGTCTCATCCTCTCGGTGTGATCGGCTGGCTGAAAACCAGCAACAGGGCACCCTGATCCTCCATTATAGGGATCTGCTGTTGGGGGAAGGTGATATATACATACTCTCCCCTGACTTCTCCCCGGAGAGTTACCCAGTCAAAGGCACTTTCTTCCGGCAAAACGGGATCGTCACTTTGTTGCTCCGGCTGGGGATCTTTCAGCGTCCCCAGCATACACATCAGTTCCGTTCCTTCCGGGTAGTCCGTGGAGAAGCGGAAACCGGCGACCACATCTCCGTAGGTCTCCACATAATTTTCCGCCCCCAGATAATTTGCGTTATAGCAGATCAGCTCCTCCGGCCGGACACTGTCCAGCAGCAGCGCCATCTGCTGCCGCAGATTTTCCGGGAAATAGGAGGCAATGGTATCTTCCTGCTGTTCCATGAACCGCTGCAAGCGGCTGATCTCTGCTTTGCTTTCCGGAGTGTGCTCCCGGATAAAGATCCGGAAATCATCCGGCAGCACGCTGCCATCGGCGGATGTGATGGTTCCCTGGGACTGTGCCAGATCTGCGGCATCCTTACTGGGAATAAACTGGGTGATCTCCTCAGACCAGCTTGCCCCGTCGGCAGTTCCGGTGCCACCGTTTCGGACAGTCAGAACCAGAAACAGGGTATTCTCCCCGACCGTCTCTTCCAGCAATTCCGCAGGCAAATCAAAGGTGATCTCCCCTTGTTTTTTGACTTCGGCCGGCAAGGGTGTCCAATGGATCTTTTCCAATTCCTCCCGGGTAGGATGTTCCGTATCCACTTCGGTGGTGTCACCGAACATAACCACTACCAGCTGGCCCACTTTGTAATCTTCATCCAGCTGCACCCAGCCTTCGGCGCTCTCCTCTTCCTGCAATTCCAGCTCCGGCCGGATGCCGAAAAACTCCGAAATATGGAGGATATCCACAGAACCGCCTTTCAGGATCTCCTGCACCTGCTTCTGCACTTCCTCCGGGAAGTAGCGCACGGTCATTTTTTCCGTTTCCTGAACAAATTCGTAGATGTCCGACAGTCTCTCCACGATCAGTTCATCCGGCTCCAGCACGGTCACCGGGTATACGATTTTCTTTTCCGTCTCCGGGAAGAAGGTGATGGTGTAATCCAGCACCGCATTCTGGGTGGG
>CAYUQN010000114.1:0-2393 GCA_964446815.1 uncultured Oscillospiraceae bacterium
AAATGTGTAATTTATAAGGAGAACGTTATGAAAGGTATTATCCTGGCCGGTGGTTCCGGCACCCGGTTGTATCCTTTGACGAAGGTCACTTCCAAACAGTTGCTTCCTGTTTACGATAAACCCATGATCTACTATCCCCTGTCTACCCTGATGCTGGCGGGGATCCGGGATATTCTCATTATCTCCACTCCGGCGGATACTCCCAAATTTCAGGATCTGCTGGGGGCCGGCAGCCATTTCGGCATTCGGCTGAGCTATGCGGTGCAGCCTTCTCCCGATGGACTGGCACAGGCCTTCCTGATCGGGGAAGAATTCATCGGCGACGAACCCTGCGCCATGGTGCTGGGGGATAACATCTACTACGGCAACGGTTTTTCCAATATTCTGCGGGAAGCGGCGAAAAATGCCGAAGATGGTCAGGCAACGGTGTTTGGATATTATGTAAATGATCCACATCGGTTTGGCATTGTGGAATTTGACCAGCATGGCAAGGTCATCTCCGTGGAAGAAAAGCCCAAGGAGCCTAAGAGTAACTATGCCATTACGGGCTTGTATTTCTACCCCAGAGGCGTGGCGGAATTGGCCAAGCAGGTCAAGCCGTCGGTGCGCGGGGAGCTGGAGATCACGACTCTGAACGATATGTATCTGCAACAGGAACGACTGAATGTACAGTTGCTTGGCCGTGGTTTTGCCTGGCTGGATACCGGTACGGTGGCGAGCCTGCTGGAGGCGGCGGAGTTTGTCCATATGATCGAAAAGCGGCAGGGAGTCAAGATCTCTGCCCCGGAGGAAATCGCCTACCGATTTGGCTGGATCACCGGAGAAGAATTGCTGGAGTCCGCCGCCATGTACGGAAAATCCCCCTATGAGGAGCACCTGCGCCGGGTGGCGGAGGACAGAATCAAAGACCTGAAATAGGAGTTTTATATGAAAGTGTTTGTAACAGGTGTCGGCGGCCAGCTGGGGCACGATGTCATGAATGAATTGCAGAAGCGGGGACATGCCGGAGTTGGCAGTGACCTGGCGGCGGTATACAGCGGGATCGCAGATGGTACTGCGGTGACGTGGATGCCTTACGTCTCCCTGGATATTACGGATGCAGAGGCGGTCTCCAAAACGGTGGCACAGATCGCACCGGACGTGGTGATCCATTGCGCCGGTTGGACGGCGGTGGATGCGGCCGAAGATACAGATAAGCAGGATTTGGTTCGCCGGATCAACGTGGATGGCACGCAGCACATTGCGGATGCCTGTAAGGCGCAGGGGTGCAAAATGCTGTATTTGTCTACGGATTACGTATTCAACGGCCAGGGCACGCAACCCTGGCAACCGGACAGCAAAGATTATGCGGCTCTGAATGTGTATGGTCAGTCCAAGCTGGACGGAGAACTGGCGGTGTGTAACACCCTGGAGAAGTACTTCATTGTTCGGATTGCCTGGGTTTTTGGCCGGAATGGAACGAATTTTGTGAAGACTATGCTGAATCTGGGAAAGAAATATGATACACTGCGGGTAGTGAACGATCAGATCGGTACGCCGACTTATACCATTGATCTTTCCCGGTTGCTGGTGGATATGGTGGAGACGGAAAAGTACGGTTATTACCATGCCACCAACGAAGGTGGATATGTCAGTTGGTATGAGTTTGCCTGTGAGATCTTCCGTCAGGCAGGCTACAGCACCAAAGTGATTCCGGTAACGACAGAGGAATATGGCCAGTCCAAAGCAGCCCGCCCCTTCAACAGCCGCCTGGACAAAACCAAACTCATCCACTCCGGCTTCACCCCCCTGCCCACCTGGCAGGATGCGCTGGGACGGTATTTGAGGGAAATGGAAGAAATAAACGCAGAGTAAAAAGGCGTGGTTTTGGTCACAGAACTACGCGAAATTGAACATCAGAAAGAGTTTTCCTAGAAGAAAATGAGAGTGAATATAGCCATGGAAATGAATCAAATGGTGCAACATGTGTACTTAGTTGGCGCAAAGAGCCTTGGTGCATATGGTGGATACGAAACCTTTGTCAACAAACTGACGGAATATCACCAGAATAATAAGAAAATTAAGTATCACGTTAAGTATCACGTAGCCTGTAAGGCAAATGGTGACGGTAGTATGGATCCCTATGCTACAGAGGGAGCAGTTGTGATAAACGATAAGGAGTTCATTTATCACAATGCGGATTGTTTCCGAATCAAAATCCCTCAAAAGTTGGACCCTGCGCAGGCTATTTACTATGATGTTGCAGCATTGCAGGCATGTTGTGACCATATCAGAAAAAATGGGATTGTGCATCCAATCGTTTATATCATGGCATGCCGCATTGGCCCCTTTGCGGGATATTTTTATCGCAAAATTCATAATCTGGGCGGCGTGATATATCTGAATCCGGATGG
>CAYUQN010000115.1:0-2243 GCA_964446815.1 uncultured Oscillospiraceae bacterium
ATCGCTTTCATGCGTATTTGCTCCGGTAAGTTTGAGCGTGACCGTGAGTACTTCCACGTTCAGGGTGGTAAGGCGATCCGTCTCGCCCAGCCTCAGCAGCTTATGGCTCAGGAAAGGGCAATAATCAACGAGGCTTACGCCGGTGATATCATCGGTGTTTTCGACCCCGGTATCTTCTCGATAGGCGATACTATTTGCGACAAGTCGCAGAGGATAGAGTTTGAGGGTATCCCCACCTTCGCTCCCGAAATATTCGCTGCCGTTGAGCGTATCGATACCATGAAGCGTAAGCAGTTTGAAAAGGGTATCATGCAGATAGCTCAGGAGGGTGCGATACAGATATTCCATGAGCCTTATACCGGTGTCGAGGAGATAATCGTCGGTGTAGTCGGTGTTTTGCAGCTTGAGGTTTTGGAGTACAGGCTCAAGAGTGAATACGGTGTCGATATTCGCCGCCGCTCTCTGCCGTTTGAGGTAGTTCGTTGGGTCGAGAATGAGGATATTAAGATCCCCGATCTCAATCTCACAAGCGATACCAAGTGGGTACAGGATTTTAAGGGCAATAATCTTCTGTTGTTCACCTCACAGTGGTGTGTCGATTGGGCTTTGAATAAGAATCCCGGTCTGAAGCTCCGTGAGTTTAACCGTGACTGATACGGTTTTACAGAATGTACTTTAATTTTTAAACCGTTTATGGTATAATCCTTATGATCGGAGGTGAGCTTATGCCTAAGCAATTGGGAACAAAGCAGATCGCGGCAAACCGCAAGGCGTTTCATGAATACTTTGTCCTTGAACGCTTTGAAGCAGGTATTGAGCTTGCCGGTACCGAGGTCAAGTCGCTCAGAGCGGGTACGGTCAATATGAAGGATTCGTACTGCACCGTTAAAAACGGTGAGCTGTTTATCCGCTCTCTGCATATAAGCCCATATGAAAAGGGCAATATTTTCAACAAAGACCCCGTTAGACCAAGACGCTTGCTCATGCATAAGCGTGAGATAGTCAAGCTCAATGCCTCGGTGATGCAGGACGGTGTCGCTCTTATTCCCCTGTCACTGTATTTTAAGGACAGCAGGGTGAAGGTTGAGCTCGGTCTCTGCAAGGGCAAAAAGCTCTATGATAAACGCAACGACGATGCAAAGCGTGAGGCAGTACGGGATATCGAAAGAAGCTTAAAGGAGAGATATTAAATGAGTAATCCCATAGTTAAGATCGAAATGGAAAACGGCGATATTATTAAGGCCGAGCTCTATCCCGAGGTCGCTCCCAATACCGTCAACAATTTCATTTCTCTGGTAAAGAGCGGTTTTTATAACGGTGTTATCTTCCACAGAGTTATAAAGGGCTTTATGATCCAGGGCGGTGACCCCCAGGGCATCGGTATCGGCGGCCCCGGCTACAGCATTAAGGGCGAGTTTGCAATGAACGGCGTTAAGAACGATCTCAAGCATGAGAGAGGTGTTTTGTCTATGGCTCGTTCCATGGCACCGAACTCCGCCGGTAGTCAGTTCTTTATAATGCATGAGGATGCTCCTCACCTTGACGGTCAGTACGCTGCATTCGGTAAGGTCATCGAGGGTATGGAGAATGTCGATAAGATCGCAAAATGCATGACCGGTCGCAACGATAAGCCCATCCACAGACAGGCTATGAAAAAGGTCACCGTTGATACCTTCGGTGTCGATTATCCCGAACCCGTAAAAATGTAATGTGCTGTCGGGAGCGGTACAATGCCGCTCCCCTCACCCAAATAGTAGTCTGAGCTGATAAAGCTATCTCCAATATCACCGGTCGGGCTGATGCAGTAGCTGCTCTATCCAATCCCAACGCGTAACTAAAAATGGGGATGTACCGGTTTCGACGGGGGTGCGGAGGCAGGAATAGCGGGCGGATGTGCCTACCATCCTAAAAATGGGCACTTTATAAATTAAAGAACAACAACGATACTGTTCTTCTCGCTGCTTAATTAGCGAGCGTTCCCTTCGGGAGTACCACGGCCCGAAGCCGAGCGTCGATCAGTGGTGACCGTGAGTGTGCAAAGCTTTGAGCACACCATGCATAATGAAGCTACCGAATCCGTAAGCATGACGGTCTGCGTGCGGATAAGGGAATGTAAATGACCCTCTGCGCCCGGAGAGGTTCCTGTTAATGCACTTTCGGACGGGGGTTCAACTCCCCCCATCTCCACCAAATAATGATGATCCGAGCTGCATTATCCAAGTGGGTAGTGGGTTCGGATTTAT
>CAYUQN010000116.1:0-2239 GCA_964446815.1 uncultured Oscillospiraceae bacterium
AGAACATTGAAAAGGGTCAGGTTCATATCAGCTCTTCCTTCAATAACACCATGGTAACCGTCACCGATACCCAGGGCAACGCGATCTCTTGGGCATCCGCAGGTGGTCAGGGTTTCCGTGGCAGCAGAAAGTCCACTCCCTTCGCAGCACAGACCGCAGCAGAAGTAGCAGCCAAGGCAGCTATGGAGCATGGTCTCAAGACCGTCGAAGTATTCGTAAAGGGCCCCGGCTCAGGCCGTGAGGCTGCAATCAGAGCTCTTCAGACCGCAGGTCTGGAGGTAACGATGATCAAGGATGTCACTCCCATTCCTCACAATGGCTGCCGTCCTCCGAAACGTCGTCGTGTCTAATTGAAGGAGGGAAATACAAATGGCAAGATATACTGATGCAGTTTGCCGCCAGTGCCGCAGAGAGGGTCAGAAGCTCTTCCTGAAGGGCGACCGCTGCTATACCGACAAATGTGCACTGGCAAGCCGTGCTTACGCACCCGGACAGCACGGACAGGGACGCAGCAAGAGCTCCGAGTACGGCCAGCAGCTTCGTGAGAAGCAGAAGGCAAAGCGTTTCTACGGTGTTCTTGAGAACCAGTTCCGCAGCTACTACGAAATGGCGGAGCGTCGTCCCGGCAAGACCGGCGAAAACCTCCTGAGCATCCTCGAATGCAGACTGGACAACGTTGTTTACCGTCTCGGCTTCGCAATGAGCCGTGCGGAGGCACGTCAGATGGTCAGCCACGGTCACTTCACCGTGAACGGCCGCAAGGTCAACATTCCCAGCTATCAGGTTAAGCCCGGTATGGTCATCACTCTTAAAGAGAGCAGCCGTGGCATTGACAAGATCAAGGCCAACATTGAGGCAAATGCTTTCCGTCCCGCACCCAAGTGGCTTGAGTACGATGCAGCTAACATGATCGCAAAGGTCGCTGCTGTACCCGCTCGTGACGATATCGACCTTCCCATCGAGGAGCACCTCATCGTCGAGTTGTACTCCAAGTAATACAGATACCCTCGAATTGGTAAGCTGAATAATTGCAGGGTGCTAACGCACCGAACTTAATAAGGAGGGTTCAAATTAATATGATCGAAATAGAAAAGCCGCGTATTGAGTGTATAGAAACTCCCAATGACAGTTCCTACGGCAAATATATAGTCGAACCTCTGGAACGCGGCTACGGCACGACACTTGGTAACTCTCTGCGCAGGGTTCTTTTGTCCTCCCTGCCCGGTACCGCTGCCACCAGCATCAAGATCGCCGGTGTACAGCATGAATTCTCCACCATCCCCGGTGTTAAGGAAGATGTGACCGAGATCGTTCTTAACGTTAAGAGCATTATCGCACGTCTCCACAGCGAGGAAGCAAAGACCGTTTACATCGAAGCCGCAGGCGAGGGCGTTGTCACCGCAGGCGACATCAAGGCCGATGCTGAGGTAGAGATCCTCAATCCCGAACAGCCTATTGCAACCCTCGGCCCCGACGGTGCTCTTTCCATGGAGCTCACCTTCGACCATGGCAGAGGCTATGTATCGGCGGACAAAAATAAGAATCCCCAGAATGCAATCGGAACTATCCCCGTTGACTCTATCTACACCCCCGTCATCAAGGTCAATTACTCCGTTGAGAATACCCGTGTCGGTAACCAGACGGACTTTGACAAGCTGACTCTCGAGGTGTGGACGGACAAGACCATCACCGCAAGAGACGCCGTCTCTCTCGGTGCAAAGATCCTTGTGGATCACTTTACCCTGTTCACCGATCTGAGCGACACCGCAGGACTGCATCCCACAGTAGTCGAAAAGGTCGAGACTCAGCGTGACAAGGTACTTGAAATGACCATTGAGGAGCTGGATCTGTCCGTAAGAAGCTTCAACTGCCTCAAGCGTGCAAATATCAATACTGTCGAGGACCTCATTTCAAAAACGCAGGATGAGATGATAAAGGTCCGCAACCTCGGCCGCAAGTCCCTCGAGGAAGTCGAGCACAAGCTCGCCATGATGGGACTGTCACTTGCGGATGAGGACAATCAGTAAGCTCTCAAGAAGGAGGAAAGCGAAATGCCCGGTACAAGAAAGCTCGGCAAACCCACCGATCAGCGTATGGCAATGCTCCGTCAGCAGGTAACCGACCTGCTCGATAAGGGCCGTATGGAGACCACCGTCACCCGTGCCAAAGAGATCGCACCCATGGCCGAGAAAATGATAAGCCTTGGCAAGAAGAAGGATCTGGCGGCATACCGTCAGGC
>CAYUQN010000117.1:0-2219 GCA_964446815.1 uncultured Oscillospiraceae bacterium
CGTGTCATCAACCGCAATAACCGTCTCAAGAGACTTATCCAGCTCAACGCTCCCGATATCATCGTTCGCAACGAGAAGCGTATGCTCCAGGAAGCAGTCGATGCGCTTATCGACAACGGCAGGAGAGGCAGAGCGGTAACGGGTGCAAACTCTCGTGCCCTCAAGTCTCTGTCCGATATGCTCAAGGGTAAGCAGGGTCGTTTCCGTCAGAACCTTCTCGGTAAGCGTGTCGACTACTCCGGTCGTAGCGTTATCGTTGTAGGACCCGACCTCAAGATATATCAGTGCGGTGTCCCCAAGGAAATGGCGATAGAACTGTTCCGCCCCTTCGTTATGAAGAAGCTGGTGGAGGACGGCGTTGCCAATAACATTAAATCCGCTAAGAAAATGGTGGATAAGCAGCGCACCGAGGTATGGGATGCCCTCGAAGTGGTAATCAAAGAACATCCCGTACTCCTCAACCGCGCACCTACTCTGCACCGTTTGGGTATTCAGGCATTCGAGCCCATCCTTGTCGAAGGCAGAGCACTCAAGCTGCATCCTCTGGTATGTACCGCATACAACGCCGACTTCGACGGCGACCAGATGGCTATCCACGTTCCTCTGAGTGCAGAGGCACAGGCGGAAGCACGCATACTCATGCTTTCCGCAAATAACCTCCTCCGTCCTCAGGACGGTCACCCTGTCACCGTTCCCACCCAGGATATGATCCTCGGCTCCTACTACCTCACCATGAAGCGTATCGGTAAGGCGGAAAAGGGTGCAGAGACCGTGTATGTCACCGACGCAGGCGACAGTGAGCTTATGCGTGGCGATATCGTCGACGGTGATGACTTTGTTGCAGCCGAGAACAAGGCAAAGGCAGAGGGCAAGGAGCCACCCAAGTACAGGCCAGTTCATTGCTACCGTGATGCAAGCGAAGCCATCATGGCATACAGCCAGGGTGAGATCGGACTCCATGCACCGATCCTTGTCCGTGTGACCAAGACCTTCGGCGGCGAGGAAAAGAGCCGCATAATCGAGAGCACCGTAGGCCGTATCATCTTCAATGAGAAGATCCCTCAGGATCTCGGCTATGTCGACCGCACTGATCCCGAGGCCGCATTCGATCATGAGATCGGCTTCCAGGTAGGCAAGAAGCAGCTCGGTGATATCATCGACCGCTGCATAAAGAAGCACGGCTTCACCATATCCGCCGAGGTGCTTGACGGTATCAAAGCAATGGGCTACAAGTACTCCACCAGAGGTGCTATCACGATCTCCATTGCGGATATGACCGTCCCCGAAGCAAAGAAGACTCTCATCTCCGAGACCGAGAACAAGGTCGTCAAGATAGAGAAGCAGTACGAAAGAGGCTTCATTACCGACGACGAGAGATACAGACTCGTCGTCTCCGAGTGGGAGACCACCACCAAGGATGTCACCAACGCACTGCAAAACTGCCTCGACACCTACAACCCCATCTACATGATGGCAAACTCCGGTGCTCGCGGCTCCATGAATCAGATCCGTCAGCTTGCCGGTATGCGTGGCCTTATGGCTAACACCTCCGGTAAGACTATCGAGATCCCCATCAAGGCAAACTTCCGTGAAGGTCTGTCCGTCCTTGAGTACTTCATCTCCTCCAGAGGTGCAAGAAAGGGCCTTGCCGATACCGCACTTCGTACAGCAGACTCCGGTTACCTCACCCGTCGTATGGTCGACGTTTGCCAGGACGTCATCATCCGTGAGCCCGACTGCGGCACTACGGAAGGTGTCTGGGCATCCGCTATCTACGATAAGGGTCAGCTCGTCCAGTCCTTCGGTGTCAGCATCCACGGCAGATTCCCCGCAGTCCCCGTATGCGATCCCACTACCGGCGAAGTTTTGTTCGATACCGATCATATGCTTATGCCCGACGATGCCGCAGTGCTTGAGGCACACGGTATCGATAAGGTGCTTATCCGCAGCGTTCTCTCCTGTGAGGCACGCACCGGCGTATGTGCAAGATGCTACGGTATCAACCTTGCTATCGGCCAGCCTGTCAATGCAGGTGAGGCAGTCGGCGTTATCGCAGCACAGTCCATCGGTGAACCCGGTACTCAGCTTACCATGCGTACCTTCCATACCGGCGGTGTCGCAGGTGACGATATTACCCAGGGTCTTCCCCGTGTTGAGGAGCTTTTCGAGGCACGCAAGCCCAAGAAGATGGCAGTCCTGTCCGAGACCTCCGGCACCGT
>CAYUQN010000118.1:0-2218 GCA_964446815.1 uncultured Oscillospiraceae bacterium
CTGGGTGGCCACCCACAACGCCCTGTGCCTCATGGGCTATGAGACGGATACGGAAGAACTGATCCGCTATTACGAAGGGCTTCTGCCCCTGATCCACGGCAACGCAGGAACATCCTTCTGGGCTCCCGGCCTGGCCTTCCGGAACTGGGGCTTTACTACCCAGACGATCCTCGATCGCCGCCGGTTTGACGATGCCGCCAAACATGCGGATGCCTGCATCCTCTTCTACCGCTGGCGGAAAGGGGCAAAATTCGGTGCCCATTTTGTTGCGCTGCACCACACCTTCGGTGGATTCGTGGGATACAACACCTACCGCAATTCTGTGGGGCCGGATGCTTACGGAGAAAGCCTGTCGGCTCAGATTCAAAAACAGGGCTGGTTTGGCTGCATTTTGCTGACCATCCGGAAGCCAAAATAATGCAAATCCGCCTGCCATGGTCAGTGGCGGGCTTTTGCGTGTTGACAGACATCTGCCTGTCCCGTTATAATAGAAATCAAATCAAACCACTTACGGAGGAATTTTATGGGAACCGGTTTGTTAAATTGGGTTCGGAAGCATACATCCAAAGAGCAAACGTTAGCCTTCTGGATGACCTTCTGCATGACCCTCATCGTTCACCTGTATAAGTTTACTAACACCCTGCCCAACCATGATGGTATGTACAATGTCTACACCGACCAGAATACCGTGGGTTATGGCCGCTGGGCATTGGGTGTGGCCTGCGGCTTCAGCTCTTACTATGACCTGCCCTGGGTCACCGGTATTATCAGCTGCGTGTTTATCGCCCTGGCGGTTGCCATCATCGTTAAGCTGTTTCATGTCAAAAACCCGGTGCTGATCTTCCTGGCAGGAGGATTCCTGGTGTCCTCTCCCGCCACAACGGAGACCTTTTTCTTCCGGTTTACCGCTGATGGCTATATGATCGCCATGGCCCTGGCGGCAGCGGGGGTGTACCTGTCCCGGATCGGGGAAACAGGGAAAAGTCGGTTTCTTCTCAGTGGCGTGTGCATTTGCCTGAGCTGCGGCATTTATCAGGCTTACCTGTCCTTTGCCCTGATCCTTGCCATTTGCCACATGATCTATGAGCTGCTGCGCAATGAATACGAAAAGCGGGAGTATCTGCGGTGGTTCGTCCGTCAGGTGCTGATTTACGGACTGGCTGTTGCCGCCTATTACCTGCTGTGGCAGATTTTGATGAAGGTGGAGAACCGGAGTGCCGTTACCTATTCGGGCATTTCCGAAGTGGGCACCATCAATCTGGAAATGATCGTCAACGGCCTGAAAAGCGCCTGGAGCACCTTCAACTACTATTTCTTCCAGCTTTCCAAAGACTACAGCTGGTCTTTCTATGATATTCTCAACACCATGATGCTGGCCTGCTGCGGTATCGGCATGGTTGTGGCCGGAATAAGGACGAAGCTCTGGCAGCGGCCCTGGGCACTGGTGCTCATTGTGCTGGGGATCCTGGCCATTGTGCCCTTCGCCGGGATCTGGCATCTGACTTCTCCCAATCTTTTCTATCGTCCCATGATGCTGCAAAGCCTGATGCTACTGTATTTGCTGACGGCGCTGCTATTTGAAGACTGGGCAAAGGACCTGAGTAAAAATCTGGTGGGCTTGCTGCTAACGGTGATCATCTTCCACAATGCCATTCTGGCCAATATCTGCTATTTCCACATGAACCTGTGCTATGAGCGAACCTATGCGGATCTGGTGGACATGATGGGAGATATCCGGGATATGCGCAGCGAAGGGGAATTTACCCATCTGGCAGTGGTAGGCAACCGCTTTGCCGATGTCCAGTGGGGGTTCCGGAATGAACAGGGCGAACTGACAAAGGAAGGCAAATTCTACCTGCTGTCTGGTCTGCTGGAACAGAATCTGCTGGTGGATGCCGACCAGATCGGCGGTTTCCTGCACTGGTACACCAGCGAAAATATTCCCTCTGCCAGCTATGCCACCTGCCAGGAGCTGATGACCCGGGAAGAGGTTCAGACCATGCCTGTCTGGCCTGCGGAGGGCTCCCTGAAGATCATTGACGGCAACCTGGTGTTGAAGCTGTCGAAATTTGATTCCTGAATATAAAAGCAGCGTGCTTTTTGCACGCTGCTTTTTACTGTCCACCGTTTAAATATTTATAGTCCCAGTCAAGGTCGAAGAGTTTATTGCCCTGTTCCATGGGGCAGCCGGTGTAGAGGTCATCGGCCAGTTCTGCCA
>CAYUQN010000119.1:0-2200 GCA_964446815.1 uncultured Oscillospiraceae bacterium
CTCTTTTCTTAATTCCTTAACTTAATGAATTTGAGGCAAACTAAATGACATTGCGGTTGCCCGTCTCTGTTTTTCAGCTTATCAAAAGTCACTTCGGACTTTTTCAAGCTGAAAAAGCCGCCGGTCATTTTGAATGATCAAAATGACGCTTCGCTAAAAGCCTTGATTCTCAAGGCTTTTTTGCGGCGGCGATCCAATTCGAGGTGGGTCTTGACCCCCTCGAGTTCCCCCGCTGCTCTATTATCCTTCTTGCATAATATACTTTGCCGGTGCAAAAAAACAGAGACGGTTGCCCGTCTCTGTTTTTTATTGCTATTGGATTTGCTATTGGATTATCAGTGGCTATTGGATTATTCGGCGGAGTTGAGGAGGTTTACCATCCTTACGAGAACTGCCGCAACGGAGCCCCTGACAGCAGGTGCATTGGGTGCGAACTCGGTCTCGGAAATGCCGTTCATGATGCCAACGGAAACTATTGCATTTACTGCATCGACATAAGGTGCTGCGATCTTGTTTGCGTCGACAAAGTCAACACTCTCGACCTCACCGAAGTCATAGTCCAGAACGTTTGCCATGTAACGGTAGATGAAGGTTGCCTTCTGAGCACGGCTGATGCTCTCGTTGGGCTTGAAGCTGCCATCGGTGTAGCCGGTGATGATGCCGTTTTCGACACACCATGCAACTGCATCGACGAAGGGCTCTGCGATCTTATCTGCATCGCTGAACGCAAGCTCTGCATTCTCGGGAGCGGGGGAGCCTGCCGCACGCCACAGCATGGTAACAAACTGTGCCCTGGTGACGTTTGCGTTGGGCTTGTAGCTGCCGTCCTCATAGCCGGTCACGATACCCATCTCTGCTGCTTCGATGACGTAGTCATGGTAGCCGGAGGTGGCGATATCGTTGAAGGGATCGTTTGCGTGGTTGGTTGCGGGGATAACAGTGCCTTCAAGTACGAGCTTGCCGCAGTCGAGACAGTAGACATCGCCGGAGTAGCCTTCCTCGGTGCAGGTGGGAGCAACGGCTCCGCGAACCTCGGTATTATCGTGCTTGAACTCTGCGGAGATATCAAGTACCTCTTCGACATTGATAGCTTCGTTGTTGACCTGGAGGTGCTTTATGGTAACGCTTGCATCGTCAACGTTGTTGACGGTGTAGGTAATGGTTGCGATGACCTCGTCTGCTGCGAAGCCTTCGAGATCGGCATAGGCGATGATCAAGCTTTCGCCGTTCTTGTAGGAGGCGTAATCGCTGTTGACGGAGTGACCGGAGAGGGTGAGTGCGTCGGAAGCGGAAACTTCAAAGAGACCGTTGGTGCTTGCTACGGAGTTGAGCTCTGCATCCTTTGCGGTGATCTCAACGGTGACGGTCTTCTCATTGTTGGTAACGCTGCCGGAGGACATGGGAACGACCTTGTCAACGGGAGCTGCGACCTTTGCTTCGCCGCTTACCGCATTGAGGCCGCCTGCTGCTGCCTTGGTATCTGCCTTGAGAGACTGTGCCTTTGCGGTTGCGATGAAGTCAAGGCCCTTGATCTCGTGGCCTGCGAGGGAAGCTTCTTCTTCGCCGTCATTCGGAACTACTGCGCCGAGAGCACAAGGCCATACGCCGCTGCCGACATTGCCGAGGCTGGTGGACAGGTACTCATAGCCGCCGGTGACTTCGGGATCTGCCTCTTCAAGCCTGTAGATCTCATTGGTGTCGCCGTCGAAGTAGCTGAGGTAGAGGTTATAGTCGTCGCCGAGGACCATGGAGCAGTAAGGAGTGCCGCCGTAGCCGGGCCATTCAAGGTCAAGGTCACTTATATAGAAGTTGAGACCTGCATTTCCGGTCACAAGGTCGGGAGCTATATACCAGATGTCACCTGTATCGGTGGTCAAGAGGAATACGTCAACGACATTGCCGGCACTGTTCTTTGCAGTGCCCACCCAAGCGATGGAGGTGAACTCGCTTGCACCGGAGTAGGTTGCAAGGTAGCTTGCCATGTTCCAGCCACTGCTGAAATCGTTGTCGGAAACGGTGCCGTAGAGTAAGTATGCACCATAGATACCGAACATATAGTCTACGTCGTAGGTGGAGTTAAACCGGTATGCCATCTCAAGGTCATTGAGAGGAGCACCGAAGTCGACGGGTGCATCGGACCTTGCGACGGTATCACCGGTGTTGACATCGATGGTGTAGAGGTAACCGTCGGTGTTCATCT
>CAYUQN010000120.1:0-2145 GCA_964446815.1 uncultured Oscillospiraceae bacterium
GCTTGCCCCCCACCTGACCGGCGGCGTTGGCGGCGGCATCGGCGGTGTCCGCTTCGATGAGGTCAATGACGGCTTCTGCCTGAGTCAAGTCCAGCTTGCCGTTGAGAAAGGCCCGCTTGGTGTATTCACCCCGCTTGGCAGGTTTGGCTCCGGCGATGTACAGGCTTTCCTGCCCGGCGGCCAGCACGGCGGGGGAGCCGTGACAGTGAAATTCCACGGTGTCCTCCCCGGTATAGCTATGGGGATTCCGGGACACCACGGCCATACACTGGTCGATGACCCGTCCTTCTTTGTCATGCAGTTCTCCCAGCAGCAGCTTCCGGTCGGAAGCCTGAGACAGAGGCTTGCCATTCTGGCAGGTGAAGACCCGCTGGGCAACGGCGATGCAGTCATCCCCGGACAGGCGGATAATGCCAATGGCACTGACCGTATTCCCGGTGGATACGGCGGCAATGGTATGAGACATAAAAAACTCCTCTATTTTCGTTGATAGTTGATAGTGGTAGATAGGAGAAATGCGGTGTCATTGCGAGCCAGTGCTCACACTGGCGTGGCAATCCCCTGGATCTTCAAAGCGGTGTGTAAAGCGTGTATGCCTCTGTAGGCCACAATCTAGAACCATCTCAGGGCGCATCTGCATTGGTACGAAAAATCTAGTCATTTCAAAAAAGCCAGAGGATCCCCTTCGCTTCTAACAAAGTGCATCAGCATGTAGGCGCACATGATGGCTACGTTTTCTTCGGCAAGGATCCGTCTGCATTCTGCCCGGTTTGCCAGCACCACCTGAATTTCTTCGGAATCTTCCTGATTGGCGTTGGTTGGTGTACCGGTGCAGTAGCCGAATACGGTGCCGCAGCTTTCGTCAGTCATGCCGATGGTAGTGAAAAAAGGACGGCTGTAGCTGCCGGACTCTACCGGGGTAAACGTCAGACCGGTTTCCTCCCGCATTTCCCGAATGGCAGCGTCCAGTATATTCTCTCCCGGCTCCACCAGTCCGGCGGGGAATTCATAAACATAGTCCCCGATGGGATACCGGTACTGCCGGATCAAAACCACCTGATCCCGGTTTTTTCCAAAAATACCGTAAAGGATCACCCCATCCGGCCGGTTCTCTCCGGTGACGGCTTTCAGTTCGGATACATCTTTCGCCCGGGAGGCTACATAATAGGGAGAAACACTGCCATTCCGATGGATGGCTTCCAATTCATAATGATTCAAAAACCGATTGTGGGTCACCTGCCGGATGGAACCAATGCTGCTCAAGGGGATCCCTCCCAATATCCATAATAAATAACTATACCATTTCCGTATGAAAATTGCAACATCCGGGAATCCTACCCGGGAGGTGAAATCCATGACAGACCGGCAGATTCAGGACATGTTTGGCGACACGGCAGATTTTGAACGCCGCACTCTCCGCACTGGGGAAGGGACGCTGTACGCCTACTTTATTGATGGGCTGGTATCCGGCAGTCAGGTGTCGGACTACATTTATAAGCCGGTGATCCAGGAACTGCCGGGGGATGTTGCGGAAGCTTACCGGGTTGCACTGACCGGTGGTATCTACAATTCCACGGCCAGGGTTTGTGAAGATTTGCAGGACGTGGGCAAAAAACTGGTGAATGGCTTCTGCGTGGTTCTGTTCCCGGAAGTGGGGGCACTGGCCTTCGAGGTAAAGACCGGTGTCAGCCGTGGCCCCGAAGCCCCGGACGTGGAAAACACCGTGAAAGGCCCCAAGGATGCCTTCGTGGAGACCATCCGCATCAATACCAGTCTCATTCGCCGACATCTTCGCACCCCGGCACTGCGAATCCGGGAGCAGAGCGTTGGCAAAAGGAGCCTGACCAATGTGGGAATCGTCTGGATTGACGGCCTGACAAATCCGGAACTGGTGGAACGGATGGAGAAGCGGCTTTCTTCTATTGATATTGACGGATTTCTGTCACCGTCAGCGGTGGAGGAGTACGTTACCGGTTCCCGGAAAACAGCCTTTCCCTTATTACAATATACAGAGCGTCCCGATCGCTTTGCTCAGGGGTTGCTGGATGGCCGGGTGGGGCTGGTGGTGGACGGGTTGCCTCTGGCCTATCTGGCACCTGCGAACTTAGGCTATCTCATGGAAAGCCCGGAGGACAGAAGCCGGGA
>CAYUQN010000121.1:0-2126 GCA_964446815.1 uncultured Oscillospiraceae bacterium
CCGTGTCTGCCAACCACCAGTGTGCCGCCGTCCGGCGGTATATCGACCAGCATTTTAAAGAATCCCTGAATCTGGATCAGCTGGCCCAACAGGCTCACATGAATAAGTATTACCTGTCCCACACCTTCAAGCGGGAGTACGGCGTCTCCCCTATTCAGTACATGCTGTCCCGGCGGCTGGAGGAAAGCAAGTATCTGCTGGCAGAGACGGATCTTTCCCTGTCCCAGATCGCCCAGATGTTGGGATTTTCCTCCCTGAGCTATTTTTCTCAGGTCTTCCGGCGGATGCAGGGAGTACCTCCCATGGAATACCGCCAGACAGTGCGCACCGGCGAGCGGCAGGGTTGACTGAGGGGAACTTGTCCAGTATACTGTAAAAGAGTTGACAATTGACAGTGGACAGTTATGGTATCCCCTGCGGGGATGAATGGAAATTTATAATTTGTAATTCGTAATTTCAAATTGCAAATTGACAGGATGTGACTTCATGCAAAAATCTTTTTTCTTTTCCAAACCGGCACTGGCGATCCAGGGCCTTTTGATTTACAGCTGGCTGACGGTGCTTTCTCAGCTTTCCGGCACCGATACCTATTATAGTGTTTACCTCCTCTGCGGCGTGGCGGGGCTGATGTGCCTTTGTGACAACGGCTTCCACTCTGTGACGTTGAACCGGAAGCAAGCTGTGACCCTGACGATCTTTGCGGCCATTTTCTCCGGTGCGGTGGCATTGGCCAATTATCCCCTGTTTTCCCCTCTGCGGGTACTGCAAAACTGCTTTGATCTTGCCTGCACCCTGCTGGGTGGCTGGGTGGTGGGTTACCACGTTCTTCTGTGGATGCTGCGCCGTCTACCACGGAAGCCGGATGCCGGGGAGCGAAATCACCCCAGACGGATTTTCTGGGGGGTATTTTTCTCCGTGGCGGCCATTGACCTAATGTATCTTCTGTTTGTGCTGTATCCCGGGGTGCTGACTGCGGATTCCTTCGCCACCATTTCCCAGGCTTTGGGGCTTGGGGAGTATGACAATGTGATGCCCTTCTGGCACACCGTCATCGTGGAACTGTTTGTGAAGCTGGGGCTGTGGCTCTTTGACGATATCAATGCCGCCGTTGCCCTGTTCCATGGGGCGCAGATCCTCTTCATCGCCGCCTGCTTCGGCTATGCACTGGAAACCCTGTACCGCATCGGCCTGCCTAAATGGGCGCTGGTGCTGGTGTACATCCTGTATGCCCTGATGCCCTATAACATCGTCTACAGCGTGACACTGTGGAAGGACATTCCCTTCGCTGGTTCCGCTCTGCTGCTGGTGACGGCGCTGTACCGCCTGCTGAAAAACATTGGCATCAGAAAAGGAAATCTCTTTGCTCTGATCGTCGGGGCCTTTGGCTTCAGCCTGCTGCGGACAAACGGGTGGTATGCCTTTTTGGTGATGACCCTTGTGCTGACTGTGCTTTTGTGGCGGCGGCAGAAAAAGCTGGTTCGGATCCTGCTGGTGATTCTGGTGGTGACCTGGCTGATGCTGAATCCCCTGCTGTCCCTTTTAAATGTGGGCAGTACCGATTTTGTGGAGGTCTTCGGCATCCCCATGCAGCAGATCGCCCGGGTGCTCCATAATGAACATCCTTTGGCGGAGGCTGATATGGCCATGCTGAATGAGATCTTCTTTACCGACCGGGCGGCGGAGCTTTACGATCCCCAGATCGTGGATCCGGTGAAGTTCTACGCCTTCCGCCATGACCGGGTGGATTATCTGATGGAACATCTCTGGGACTATATCCGGCTGTACTTCCGTATCGGTGCCCAGTATCCGGAAGATTACTGGCAGGCTTGGGTGGAACAGACCAAGGGCTACTGGAACGGCGGCTACAACTACTGGACATACACCCTGATCATGGGGCAAAATGACTTCGGCATCCTCCAGTCCCCCGGGGACAATCTGCTGTCCCGGATCTATAATGCTGCCTTCCGGTACTGGGAAAAACCGGAGATTTTGCAGTGCCTGACCAGCATCGGCCTGTATGTCTGGGCGTTGGTTGCCTGCTGCGTTACCAACATCCTGAAAAAACGGCAGGAATTCCTGCTGACCATCCCCATTCTGGTGCTGATCGTGGGGTTGTGGCTGGGAAC
>CAYUQN010000122.1:0-2115 GCA_964446815.1 uncultured Oscillospiraceae bacterium
GAGGGCAAGACCATCATCCTCCACTCCAACGACGTTCACGGTGCAATCGAAGGCTATGCATACATGACCGCTCTCAAGGCTTCCTATGTCGCAAGAGGTGCAGAGGTCATCATGGTCGACGCAGGCGACTACAGCCAGGGCACTACCTACGTCAGCACCACCAAGGGTCTTGACGCAGTTATGATGATGAATGTCGCAGGTTACAACATTGCAACCCTCGGCAACCACGAGTTCGACTACGGCTATGCACAGCTCAAGGACAACCTCAGCAACGCAAGCTTCACTGTTCTCTGTGCAAACGTTCTCGACGAGAACGGCGATCCCATCTTTGACGCAAACATGATCAAGGAAGTCGGCGGCGTAAAGATCGGCTTCTTCGGTCTCGAAACTCCCGAAGCACAGACCAAGACCAACCCTGCTCTCATCAAGGGTCTCACCTTCCTCGCAGAGGATGAGATGTACGAATGTGCAGCTGCACAGGTCGCTGACCTCAAGGCAAAGGGTGCAGACGTGATCGTTTGCCTCTCCCACCTCGGCGTTGACGCAGAGTCCGTGCCCAACCGCTCCTACGATCTCTTCGCAAAGGTATCCGGCATCGACTTCATCATCGACGCTCACTCCCACAGTGTTATGACCGCAGGTGTAAACAATGAGCCCATCCAGTCCACCGGCACCGCATTTGCAAACATCGGTGTTGTTGTTATCGACAATGCCACCAAGGCAATCGTTGACAACTACCTCGTTCCCACCACCGACCTCGAGAAGAACGAGCTCGTTCTGGCAGAGGCTCAGAAGATCGTTGCCCGTGTAAAGGCCGAGTACGGCGTTGTATTCGCAAAGAGCGAAGTTGAGCTCAACGGCGACAAGGCTCCCGGCAACCGCAACATGGAAACCAATCTCGGTGACCTCATCACCGACGCAATGCTTTGGCAGACCCTCAAGGACGTTGATTCTCTCTCCGTCCCCGCAGAGAACATTGTTGCCATCACCAACGGCGGCGGCATCCGTGCATGGATCCACGCAGGTGACGTTACCAAGCAGGACGTCAACACCGTTCTCCCCTTCGGCAACACCCTCGCAGTTGTTTACGTCAAGGGCTCCGAGCTCCTCGAGGCACTTGAGGCTTCCACCTACTGCACCCCCGGTCCTGTCGGCGGCTTCCCCCAGGTAGCAGGCATGAAGTTCACTGTCGTTACCTCCGCAACCTATAAAGCAAATGCAGAAACCTATCCCGCATCCACCTACTACGGCCCTGCTTCCATCAACCGTGTTACCATTGATGAGATAAACGGCAAGGCATTTGATCCCAACGCAATCTACGCAGTTGTCACCAACAACTTCTGCGCAGCAGGCGGCGACACCTACTACGCATTCGCATCCGCAACCTCCCAGTTTGACACCGGCCTTCCCCTCGACGAAGTCCTCATGTCTTACATAACCGACGAGCTCAACGGCGTTATCGGTGCCGAGCAGTATGCAAATCCCGCAGGCCGCATCACCGTTAAGGAGTTCACCGACATTGACAAGTCCGGCTACAAGTCCGGCATCATCAATGCTTACGACGCAGGCATCATCGGCGGCTTCGGTGACGGTACCTTCCGTCCCAACAAGGATGTCACCCGTGCCGAATTCATAACCATGATTTGGAAGCTCGTAGGCCGTCCCACGGCAGAGAACACCGAGCTGACCTTCGCAGATGCAGCATCCATCTCCGACAACTACAAGATGGCGGTTGCATGGGGCGTTGAGAACGGCATCATCATGGGCTGGAGCGACAACACCTTCCGTGGCAACAACCCCATCACCCGTGCTCAGATGGCTACCTTCGTATACCGTTTCTGCTGCCTCATAGAAGGCAACGATGCTCCCGATGAGCTCAAGGTTCCCGTAGGCTTTGAAGATCAGGACAGCATCGACGCAGCATACGCAGAAGCAGTCAATGTCATGGCAAACATGAAGCTCATCAACGGCTTTGAGGATGGCACCTTCCGTCCCAACGCCACCGCAAACCGTGGTCAGGCCGCTACCATTCTTTACAGACTGTACAGCCTTATTGACGGCTAAGGCGACCTTTGATGCAGTTTAAGCTGCTTCAAACAGCATAAGCAATTAAAC
>CAYUQN010000123.1:0-2114 GCA_964446815.1 uncultured Oscillospiraceae bacterium
TTCTCGACCTTTACCATAATCCGACTTGTGAATAATGACAGAGCGGATATCATCCAGTACGAGAATCCGAATGTTGTGCTTTTGCGAAACGGTAAGAATTACGAGATACCGCTGAACATCATGCACATAGGTGAAAAGACGATATATCACTCGGGACTGAGCCTCCGTGACGGCGATACCTTTGTCGCCATGTCGGACGGCGTACTGTATGCAAGTGAGACCGGAGTGATGAACGAGAGCTGGAGCAGGGACGGACTCATATCCTATATAGAGCCGCTGTGGGATGCAGGCTTCACGGCAAAGACACTGACCTCGATAATCCTCAACGAGACCAACAGGCTCTACGGCGGCAAGCCCTTTGACGATGCAACGGTCTGTGTCGTGAAGATACGTCAGCGTCAGCCGATGAATATTGCGATAGGCCCACCCAAGAGCCGTGACGATAATCATCGTATGATGGCACTGTTCTTTGCCAAGGAGGGCAAGCATATAGTCTGCGGCGGAACGACGGCATCGATAGCGGCGGAGTATCTGCATGAGACTGTCAAGGTGAACTATGTATCCCCCGATCCCGAGATACCGCCTACCTCACAGATAAACGGTGTCGATCTTGTGACCGAGGGCATAATCACCATAGACAGAACGCTCCAGTATGCGAAGAACTATCTCAAGGATAATGACAGCTTTAAGCAGTGGAGCTATAAGAAAGACGGTGCGTCCCTTGCAGCAAGACTGCTTTTTGAGGAAGCGACGGATATAAATATGTTTATAGGTAGGGCGGAAAATCCTGCACACAGCGATCTGCCGATAAACTTCAATGTCAAAATATCCATTGTCGATCAGCTTGCCGACTGCCTCAAAAAGATGGGCAAGCGAGTAAAGGTAATGTATTTCTGAAAGCTTCATAAGGAAAAAACTTGACAGGGCTGCTGCTATATAGTTTATTTATAATGTGTAGACAGATGCAGTCCTGTTTAGTAAATATTAAAAGAAAGGCGGTAAAACCATGAAAAAGATCATATGTATGCTATTGACCGTTTTAATGCTTCTGAGCCTTACAGCCTGTGCCGAAGAAGCCGTGCTTCCGCCTACAAGAGTGACAGAAAATAAAGTGCTTGCTGAGTACGACTATTTCACATTTGACAAAGCAATGAGTGAAGCGAGCGTCGTTGCGAGAATCTGCGTGGGAGATTGGATAGGAGAGAATGAACGGCAAACGTTTTTTGAAGCAGAGGTCTTGGAATGCCTAAAGGGTGAAGCACCGGAGAAGATCACATTGCTTCAGGACGGCAGCTCAAAGGGAACCATAAAGAGATATCCGCTGTTTGCAAGCGGAAACGAGTTGTTGGTATTCTTAAATGAAGCGACGGACATATCGGAATATGACTCGCCGTATTGGATAGCAGGAGCATATATGACGATGATGTTCGTCAGCTATGATGCAGACGGAAACAGGTACTATATGGGCACTCGGGATTCCGTTGCTGCGAGCATGGGGATAGAGAAAAGCTACTCCGGCGATGCCGAGGTGTTCAATGAGCTGCTTGCGGCTCTGTGTGAGATTGATCCGTTTATCGACGGTCATTACTCATTCCCGTATACCTTTGCGGAAGCCGATGTCCTTGCGGCAATACAAAAAGCAGAAAAATAAAAAAGTCGGGCAAATGCCCGACTTTTTCATTTGGTAAACCTTATTTTGCGAACTTTTCTTTGATATCCGCTATCTTGAGCCTCACGGCACGCTTTGCCATGTTGGGCAGAATGTACTTGAGCTTATCCTCACAGCGAACCATATGAGTTGCCTCGGGATGGTCACGGCGAAGATGTATTGCATCGAAGTTGCACTTGGTGGTACACAGACCGCAGCCGATGCACTTGTTCTGATCGACAACGGTGACACCGCAGCCGATGCAGCGGCTTGCCTCTGCCTTGACATCCTCCTCGGTAAAGGGAAGCCTGTCATTATTAAAGCTCTTTGCCTTTGCCGCATCATGGCGCACCTCACGCCTTGCCGGAGCGTCAAAGCACTCTTTGTCGATAACGGCGTTTTCCTTGTCAAGCTCCTTAAAGTCTCTGGGATTGCGACCGAGAGTAAGACTCTGACCGGGCTGAAC
>CAYUQN010000124.1:0-2102 GCA_964446815.1 uncultured Oscillospiraceae bacterium
TTTCTTGCGGATATCGGTGATCAAAGACGGGATTCCTCTCATTTGTTTCCTCCATGATGATAATTTTTTGATTTTCTACAAACTAGAATGTCCGGCTTTTCCCGGCCCATTCCAACAAAAAACGCGGCAGCCCCAAGGAAAGACTGCTGCGATTTCCCCGCCCTGCCAGATAAATACCGGCAGGGCGGATTTTTTAAGAAGTGCGGTGAGAATTGTCAAAGGCACTGTCATTCCAGCACGAATGTCATCTGCACATCCGGTTCCAGCCCGAAAAATTCCCGGAAATAGGCTTCCCGTTCCGGCTCCCCCGGCTCTCCCCACCAGACATAATCCCGGACGGAGTAAGGGTAAGCCGGCATGACCAGTTCCGTTGCGCCGGAGCGTGTTCCTTCCGCCATGATGGCCATCCGCTGACGGGTACAGCTGCCGATCTCCCGGTACAGGAATCCATAGAACAGGCACAGCGACAGTATAGCACTGAGCGACAGCATCATCAGACTCCGGATCCCCGTTTCTCCCACGCCATCCAGCACATCCGCCATCAGGTGCAAAGCCACCAGCATCAGGAAGCCGTTGGAAGTCAGAAAGAACCGGGTGCCTTCGATCTCCACCGCCGCCAGCGGCGCAATGACCAGCGGAGCCATGGCCCACAGGAGCAGAAGCTTGACCATCTTCCAGAATTGTTCCCGGTAGAGCACCCAGATCTGCACCGCCACAATGGCGAAAAAGCCCAGATCTGCTACCAGTTCCACCACTTTCATCAGTCCGATACTTTGCAGGAAATACTTTCCCCGTTCCAGATAAGAAAACACCACGAAGTAGGAAATACTCAGCACATCGATGGTCAGGAACGCCCCTGTCCAACGGACGAACGTCCCCCCCTGACGGATCAGAAGCAGGATCAGCAGCACCGAAATGCAGCAGCAGATCACCAGATTTTTCTCCCAGATCTGCCAGGCCAAGTCCTGAGAAAAGCTGCTCAGGCAAGCCCGGATCATACCGCTGATGCCCTCAGAAACATTATAGCTTAAACTTCGTCCCGTGGCCGCCTGACTGTTTTTCCCAAAAAGCGCGGGATAAATCCGGCTGCTGAACATCAGCGCCATACCCACCAGATTTCCCGCCAGCAGGCACAGATACCGGTACCCCAGCTTCTTCCGGCGCAACCAGCAAATCAGGCAAAGCGCCAGAGACAGTACCACCATGGCAAGGGTCAGGTTTTCCAGAAACAGTTCCATGGCCACTGCCAGCAGGAAGGCTCCCAGACAGACCGGCCAGGTATCCTTTTCTTCCCCGCTGTCAAACAGTGGTGCCGCGAGCCAAAGATAAGCCAGCACGCAGGCCAGAGACATGCCATAATTGGCAAAGCCAGAGACCCAGCCGTAGGTCTGCTGCCAAATTTCCCTGTCCATGGTCAAGATCAGACCATTGGCCGCCAGGAACGTCAATATCTTCTGCCATGGCCCGTTCTTTCCACGATTGGCAAGATTCGCCATTCCCAGCGGGATCCCGAAAAAGGTCAGCCCCATGAGCAGGGTCTGGAATATTTTGGAGCGGGTCATCAGCACCACCAGCAGATTGCCTCCATAGCGGCTGTTGATATCTGCCGTCAGCAAATGGGTCAGTCCGATGTCCAGTCCCCAGTCCCAGTCGTCTCCGGTATAGGGGATATTCCAGGCAATATACAGCCAGAACACCGCCACCAGGCCATACAGTGCCAGCATCCGGCGGCGGTTTGCTTGTAAGTTCATAGTTTTCCTCCTGTCACCAACGCAAAATGAAGTAGTCTAAGCTTACTGCGCATATTTCCCGGGAAACCTCCCGAAATGCAGGATGGTGCTATTATACGGGATATACACCGAAATGTCAAAGCCTGTCTCCATCAGGAAAAATTATGTAAGGTAAATATATTCTTATGGAACGTGATGAGCCCTTCCTGCTGCATCCGGCTCAGCTCGTGGGACAGCGCACTGCGGTTGACACAGAGGTAGGCTGCCAGTTCCTCCCGGGAAAAGGAGATGGAAAAGGTGCTCTGCTGCCGCCGGGCGCTCTGCATGGTCAGATAGGTCACGATCCGCTCCCGCAGTCCCTTCTGGGAGAGA
>CAYUQN010000125.1:0-2079 GCA_964446815.1 uncultured Oscillospiraceae bacterium
ACTCAAGGGTCAGGCCGAGGTCGAGGATGCTCTTTGCGCCTGCGCACACGACCATAACGGGAGTACCGCCGAGCTCCTCGAGGTCTGCGGATATATCCATTGTAGTCTCGGCACCTCTGTGTACACCGCCGATACCGCCGGTGGCAAAGACCTTGATGCCTGCCATGTGGGCGATTATCATGGTGGTGGTGACGGTGGTGGCACCGTCTGCCTTGCGTGCGACGATAGCTGCGAGGTCACGGCGACTTGCCTTTGCGACATTGCGACCGGACTTGCCGAGGTACTCTATCTCCTCGGGGGAAAGACCTGCTTTGAGTCTTCCGCCGATAATTGCGATGGTAGCCGGAACCGCACCGTTGTCACGGATAGTCTGCTCAACGAGCATTGCGGTCTCGACGTTTTTGGGGTAGGGCATACCGTGGGAAATGATGGTGCTCTCAAGAGCGACAACGGGCTTGCCCTCTGCAAGGGCCTGTTTTACCTCGGGGGATATGTCAAGGTAAGCGTTCATAAGAATTATCTCCTTTGTAAAATTACTTCAGTCGTGCCTCGATCCGAGTCACAACACCGTGTTCAAAATAAAGTATTACGGTCACATGACCGTTGACGGCACGGCACTTGTTAAGACCGCCGCCATCCATGGAATAGCCTTTGTCCATAAGCAGCATGGTGGCGTCGTTTATATCGTCACCGATACGGATGGACAAAACGGAATAGACCTTTTCGGTGGTGGAAAAGCCGACGATTCTGAAGCCGCCTATGGCATCGGCAGGGTAGTTGCCCATATAATATCGGGTGCCGTCGGAATCGACAAGTCCGACCTCACCGTTAAGCTCAAACCACTCGAAGCCCCGTATGTCGACATTCTTGCCGTCGGAGGCGGAATCTATACCGTCGACCTTGCCGCCGAGCCTCCAATCGGTGATGGAGCCGGAGTTAAAGCCGATGATCTCAAAGCTGCCGCAAAGCTCCATGCCGAGGAGCACGAGCAATACCACGGCAACGAGAACGAGCAGCAGCCGTCGGAAGATTTTGTTTTTCAATAAATCACGCATATTCATCACTCCGAACGATATACAAAAAATCAAATATCGCCGTTCATTTGTCCATCTTCAACGCCCGAGTTGAGATATCGGGCAAATCGTCATCGGAGATTCACCAGCATTAACTATACCATTTAATAAAGAATTGTCAAGCGGCATTAGTCGACACGATTTAGTGCTGTAAAGCGTCATTCGTCGTTTTCTACAAATGAGGATATCTAAAACTGTAAAAAGTTTCAGATTTAAAGTTCTTCAAAAAACAATTCGGCTATGATATAATACAAGCAGCGTTCTAATAAATTTTACAATATTAGGAGGAACAAAATGAAAAGCACCAAAAAACTGCTTTCTCTGCTGCTTGTTCTTGCGATGGTATTCACTCTTGCCATCCCTGCATTTGCAGTAGAGGAAACCACCCCCGTGTCCCTCGTCACTTGGACAGGCGGCACCAGTGTCACCAACAATGGCACAAACGATGTCCTCAGCGGCGTTGAGCTGACAATGAAGGACAGCGGTACAGGACTTAATGCTTACGGCACCCTCGGTGTTTCCGCCAGCACCTATGGCAACCTCAGTGTTCAGCCTTGGTACGGCACCACCAACTTCTCCGCAACCAATTACGGTTACATGGAGTTTGTTGTTTCCACCACCGGCTACACCGATCTTAAGCTCACCACCGTTCTCGGCAACAACGGCAAGGCACCTGCTTCTTACGATGTATTTGTCTCCGTTGACGGCGAAACCTTTGTACAGGCTCAGTCTCAGCTTACCGCTCCCTCTTCCAAGGTCAACAACATAGCAAATGCTATAACCTCCAGTGTTATACTTCCCGAAGTTGCAAGCGATGCAGCCTCCGTCACCATTCAGGTAAGACAGGCTGAGGCAGCAAACAACGCAAACAACGCCGGTAACCTCTACCTCTATGAGATGGCACTCACCGGTGCCGAAAAGGCATCCGAGCCTCCTGTTGTTAAGGATCTCGAGGGCAAGACCATCATCCTCCACTCCAACGACGTTCACGGTGCAATCGAAGGCT
>CAYUQN010000126.1:0-2071 GCA_964446815.1 uncultured Oscillospiraceae bacterium
GGTACGAATGCGGAAACGCCGCGCTTCTCGTATGCGGATGCACCGAGCTCGAAGGTGCCGTCTGCGTGTGCGGTGAAGGCGGATACGGGCAGACTGTCGCCGTCCATTCTGCCGACGGGATCGAGGATCGTCTTGACCATCTCTACGGTCTTTTCTCTGCCCTCGTATACCTTGCCGTCTGCTGCATCCTCTGCTGTTGCCCAGTATGCCGGTACTTCGACCTTCTCAAATGCGGTCGCACCTGCGTCGATCGCAGCATGGTTCATGTCGACGACGTCCTGACCCTTCTTCAGGTAGGATGCGGTTGCCTTTTCCTTCATGTAGCGAATCGCATCGTCCTGAGGAATGACCTTTGCGAGAGTGAAGAATGCGGACTGGAGAATGGTATTCGTTCTCTTGCCCATGCCGATCTTCTGTGCAAGGTCTATTGCATTGATCATGTAGAGCTGGATATCGTTATTTGCAATATATCTCTTGGAGGCTGCATCGAGGTGCTGCTCAAGCTCCTCAAAGCTCCACTGGCTGTTTATGAGGAATACGCCGCCGGGCTTTACGTCACGAACGATGGGGAAGCCCTTGGTTATGTATGCCGGTACATGGCAGGCTACGAAGTCCGCCTTGTTGATGTAATACGGGCTCTTTATCTGCTTGTCACCGAAACGAAGGTGAGAGATAGTTACGCCGCCGGTCTTCTTCGAGTCATACTGGAAGTATGCCTGTACGTTCTTGTCGGTATGATCGCCTATGATCTTGATCGAGTTCTTGTTTGCTCCGACGGTGCCGTCGCCGCCCAGTCCCCAGAACTTGCACTCAACGGTGCCTTCCGCTGCGGTGGAGGGTACCTCCTCCTCGGGCAGGGACAGGTGCGTAACGTCGTCTACGATACCGATGGTGAACTGACGCTTAGGCTCATCCTTTAAAAGCTCCTTGTATACCGCAAACACGGATGCGGGAGGAGTATCCTTAGAGCCCAAACCGTATCTGCCGCCGCAGACCTTGATGCTCTTGCCTGCGTTTGCAACTGCGGTGACTACATCGAGGTACAGAGGCTCGCCCTGTGCTCCGGGCTCCTTGGTCCTGTCGAGGACTGCGATCTTCTTGCAGGTCTCGGGGATGGCTTCAAGCAGCTTGTCCGCTCTGAAGGGACGGTACAGTCTGACCTTTACAAGGCCGACCTTCTCACCCTTTGCCGTCAGGTGGTCGATGACTTCCTCTGCCACGTCGCAGATGGAGCCCATTGCCACGATGACTCTCTCTGCATCGGGTGCTCCGTAGTAGTTGAAAAGCTTATAGTCGGTGCCGAGCTTCTCATTGATCTTGCCCATGTACTCCTCGACTATCTCGGGGATGGCGTCATAGTAGCTGTTGGAGGCTTCTCTGTTCTGGAAGAAGATATCTCCGTTCTCGTGGGAGCCTCTCATGCTGGGGTGCTCGGGGCTGAGTGCTCTTTCTCTGAATGCCTTGACCGCATCCATGTCGCACATTTCCTTGAGATCCTCGTAATCCCATACCGCGACCTTCTGTATCTCATGAGAGGTACGGAAGCCGTCGAAGAAGTTGAGGAACGGAACTCTGCCCTTGATAGCTGCAAGGTGTGCTACCGGTGCAAGATCCATGACCTCCTGTACATTGCCCTCTCCCAGCATTGCAAAGCCGGTCTGACGGCAAGCCATGATGTCCGAATGATCTCCGAATATGCTCAGCGTGTGGGATGCAAGGGCTCTTGCTGTGACATGGAATACCGCAGGAAGCAGCTCGCCTGCCATCTTGTACATATTCGGTACCATGAGCAGAAGTCCCTGCGATGCGGTGTAGGTGGTAGTCAGTGCACCTGCGTTAAGTGAGCCGTGTACCGCACCTGCAGCACCGGACTCCGCCTGCATCTCCTGTACCTTTACTCTGCTTCCGAAGATGTTCTTCTGTCCCTTTGCCGACCACTGATCCACAAAGTCTGCCATGGGGCTGGACGGGGTTATGGGGTAGATAGCCGCTACTTCCGTAAACGCATAGCTTACGTGTGCGGCTGCCTCGTTGCCGTCCATCGTCTTGTATTTCCTTACCATTTCTTTTC
>CAYUQN010000127.1:0-2069 GCA_964446815.1 uncultured Oscillospiraceae bacterium
GAAATGGCGGAATATGTGACCAAGGCATTGGAAACCCGGAAGCCTCCCAAGCTTTCCGCATCCCAGCTGGAGACGTTGACCATCATTGCCTACTATCAACCTGCCACCAAGGCCATGGTGGAGCAGATCCGGGGTGTGGACAGTGCCTACTCCGTGGCGGCACTGCTGAATAAGAAGCTCATTGAAGAGGCGGGGCGACTGAATGTTCCCGGCCGTCCCATTCAGTATAAGACCACACCGGATTTTCTGAGAACCTTCGGCCTGTCCTCTCTGGAGGAGCTGCCGCCCATTGATAAGATCAGCTTCGGCGAGCCCATTGAGCTGCCGGAGGAAACCAAAGCGGAGGAAAGCTGATGGGCTGGATCATTGCCCTTGGCATTCTGACCCTTTTGGCCATGTTGCCTTTGGGGATCAGCGTGGATTACAGCAAAGCGGGACTGGGTGTGAGGCTGTACATCGGGCCCATTGGCTTCTTCCTGTATCCCAAAAAGAAAGGGAAAAAGCAGGAACAGCCGGAGAAACCGACGGAACCATCCCAGCCAAAAACTTCCCATGCCCATGGCGAAGGAAAACCCAAAGCCGGCGGCTCCCTGAAAGATTTTCTTCCGCTGGTGAAAACGGCACTGGAACTGCTAAAAGAACTTCGCCGAAAGATCCGGGTGAAGGAGCTGTACCTGCGGCTGATTTTGGCATCTGCCGATCCGGCGGATCTGGCCATGAACTACGGCAGAACCTGGGCTGCTTTAGGCAATCTTATGCCGCAGCTGGAACAATTATTCGTGATCCGGAAACGGGATGTGGAAGTGGAATGTGATTTCACCGCATCCGAAACCACCTGCATTGCCCGGGTGGAGGTGACCATCACTTTAGGCAGACTTTTGGTTCTGGTTGCCGTGTATGGCATCCGGGCCCTGAAAGAATTTAACACCATACAAAAGAATCGAAAAGGCGGTGCTGCTATATGAGCCAAAAACTTCCCAATATGCTGGAAACCACCATCCAGAAGATCAAAGAAATGGTGGATGTCAATTCCGTCATCGGCCAGCCTATCCAGACTCCGGACGGTGTGACCATCATTCCCGTCAGCAAAGTCAGCGTTGGCTTTGGTGGGGGCGGAAGTGATTTTGCCAATAAGAACGGCAACGAGCCCTTCGGCGGCGGTGCCGGTGGCGGCGTGAAAGTGACCCCTCTGTGCTTTTTGATCGTGAAAGACGGCAATGTGCGGATGATGAGCGTGCCGGAGCCTGCCAATTCCACCGCAGACCGGGTAGTGGAAATGATCCCGGATACGTTGGACAAGCTGTCAGCCTTTCTTGACAGCAAGAAAAAGGAATAAAACTACCCTGCCCGGGAAGAATAAGCCCGGGTGAGGAATATGAAACGACTTTTCGCCACAGCGGCGGCTGCATTGCTGGCCGCCGCTGTGTGTTTACCGGTGAACACCGAAGCGGTCAGTGCGAAGAAGGCCTATGTGCTGGATGCGGTCAGTGGCCGGGTACTGTATGAAAAGAACGGGACGGAGCAGAGTCTGATCGCCAGTACCACGAAGATTATGACGGCACTGGTGGTCTGTGAGCAGTGTAACGTATTGGATCGGATGAAGATCCCCAAAGAAGCGGTGGGCATCGAAGGCTCCTCCATGTATTTGCAGGAGGGGGAGGTGCTGACCATTCAGGAACTGCTCTACGGCCTGATGCTCCAATCCGGTAACGATGCGGCAGTGGCGTTGGCGATCTACTGCGGCGGCACCGTGGAGGGCTTTGCGGAGATGATGAACGACAAGGCTCGCACCCTGGGTCTTACCGGCACCCATTTTGAAAACCCCAACGGTCTGGACAGCCCTGGCCACTATTCCACCGCTCACGATTTGGCTGTACTGGCGGCTTACGCCATGGAAAATCCCATTTTTGCCAAAACCGTTTCCACCAAAAGTTTGAAGGTGGGGCAGCGGTATCTGACCAATCACAATAAGCTGCTGTGGCGGGTAGATGGGGCTGACGGGGTGAAAACCGGATATACCAAAGCTGCCGGGCGCATTCTGGTTTCCAGTGCCCAGCGGGACAGCAGGC
>CAYUQN010000128.1:0-2035 GCA_964446815.1 uncultured Oscillospiraceae bacterium
GATACCAAACTTGTTGGCAATCTGCTTGCTTATTGCTCCGGCGAGCTTTTTGCCCGTAGAAGCGTTAGACCTTCCGCTCCAAAAGCAGGGCAGACGCAAGCGAGTGTATTTGCCGTTTAAAAGGCGGTATATCGTTGCGATTCCGTTGGAATACATATCTCTTCCTACCCCCTATACATCAAATCCGTATCCGCAAGCCATATATGCAGAATATGGCGGTACTCAGCTTCTCTCTCGGTGCGTTTTTCGGTTGCCGAGGTATAAGATACGGAATAATCGCCTACTTTTTCGGAAGTTTTCCCGTGGTGTTCCGTATCAGTACTCTCGACTCGCATAAGCTCAACAAGCTCACAGCAACAGTTTTTTACTGCGTCCGTCACATTTTCGATTCGGTTGAATGTATACCGTTCAATAACCTTCGAGGCTTTGACTGCGTAGAAATCAAAGTCGCTGCCGCTCATATCCGTTTCACGGCCTCTAAGATAATCGTTGAGATAATAGCCGTATTCTGCATACTGTTTCACAGCGGGTCACTCCTCGTCCGAATGTTTTTCTTTGATATGCTTCAAGAGTGCAGCTTCAGACTTGTATTCCTTGCCGCATTTTTCGCAACGGAATGTGTTATCTGTTGGAAAGACCAATCCCACAGTTTTCATTGCACATCACCTCAAGCCTTGTGGTGCAGATATATACCCGCAACCTTGTTCTCATAAGCATCTGCAATACCGACATTTCTGTAACCGAACTTCCACGCATCGCCGGTCTGGTTCATTTCGGGAGTGATTATCTTCGGTGCAACATGCTTCTGGAACTGGATGACCGCAGATTTCTGAACAATCATGAAGTTTATATCCTTAGCTTCGGCATTCTTTGCATAACCGCCTGCTGATTCGGTATTCTTTCCGGACTTCTGATCAATAGCGGTATAGAATCTGCTCTGCGGCACATCCTTGATCTTTGTGAAACGGTCAAGCACCTCACGGCTCTTGGTGGTGTCCATGTCCTGAATAAGTCCGTGGACAGTCGGGGTGATATACAGGTATCTTTCCTCGGTTGCTACCTCGTCCTCATCCATTTTAGTGATAGCCGCTCTGAGTGCGGCTATCACTTCCGCACCACTCTCAAAGCTTGCACCTGCCGACACCTTTGAAATACCGCTAATGCCTGCATATGTAGCAAAGCGGAACGCATCGAGCTCGGGCACAACCTTTGTACGGATAAACTCACCGGCAAGACGACCGAAGGCGATATTTGCACTCTCCTGATTATCGAGCGTATCGACCGTAAACATCCTGCCTCTATCAAAGTTGCAGGTCACAGTCTCATTAGTAAGCGTGACATCACCGTCAACATAGCCGCTGTTACGGGAATAGTCGCCGAGACCGTTCATATCAAGCTTGGGTATGATAAGCTCATTGGCGTTTGCACCCTGCCTTGCGAGCTCCGCAGCACCGTCAAGGTCGGATGTCAGAGAAGCAAGCTTGTATACCTCGTCGAGCATCGGCACAAACTGGCTTACAAGTGTAATAGAATTTGCCATTTATAAATCCTCCTTATTCTACTTTCAGCCCCATTGCCGCTCTTATCGCAGCACCTTCGGAGCCGTATTTTGACACGAGGGAGCTGTTCCCTGTGCCTGCCGCATAAAAAGGCGGCGTGTTAATTTTTACTGCCGGAAACTCTTCTTCAGCAGCATTGATTGCATCATCGAGACCCTCAACCGTAAGGTCATCATTTACCTTCAACTTTGAGCGGTCGATGACTCTTGAAAGCAGCTTTTTGTCATATCCCTCTTTTGAGCTGATTGCCGCCTCAATGAGGCGGTCATTTGCCTGTTTGAGGGCATTTGCGACTGCGGTCTGCTGTGCCTGCTCACGGGAAGCGATACGCTCGTCGAGGTTTCCGAGCTCCTCTCCGTCAGTCACGCCCAAAGCTTTTCGCAATGCTGCTTCATAAGTTTTGTTCTGCGTCCTGTAGCCCGCCGCCTCGTTTCTGAGAGCGTGCACATAATCCTCGGAAAAAGTCTTGCCTGTGG
>CAYUQN010000129.1:0-2020 GCA_964446815.1 uncultured Oscillospiraceae bacterium
ATTTCCAGCAGCCGCTCGTTGTCATCGAAGGAAGTTTTCATCCGGTAATCCGTCTGCACCACCAGTTGTGCCGCCTTCCGGCAGAATTCCGGACGGAACCGCCGGGCAGCTTCCATGGTCTTCCGGGCAGGATAGTCCGGAAGACCACAGAGCTTTTGCAGATAGGCAGAATTCTTTCCGTTGTCCAGCAGGGTTCTGGCGGTACCGATCCGGCGGAAGTTTCCGCCAACGGCACCCAGAATCGCCAGAGGCTCCTGCTGCATTTTCAAAAGCTGCTGCAATTTTAACATAGCCTGATCGTATCGTCCGGCACTGAGCAAGTCTGTCATCTGGAATACCACCGCATCCAGCACCGGTTCCGTCACGGCATCGATATCGGATTTGCGAATTTCATCGGCACCAGAGTAGGCACAGATCTTGTCGATTTCTCCGGCCAAAGCCGTCATGGTGCCACCCGTGATATCGATGAGGTAGGCGCACAGATCCGTGGAGATCCGCTTCTGCCGGGCGGCAAAATGCCGGGTGACCCAGGCGATCAGATCCCGCTGATCCTGCTTGGCAAACTCCACAATGGTGCCATGCTTGTCCACCGCTTCCCAGAGCTTTTTCAGCCGCTTGTCGGGCTTCCAGCCAACCGTCAGGTAGCTGAACACCACGGTGCAGTAGTCCGGGATATCGGAGAAAATTTCCGTCATTTTCGTTCTGTCCCCTTCGTTCATCTTGAAGGGGTCAATATCTTCCACCAGCACCAGAGTAGCTCTGCCATCATGGGCAGATTCTCCACCGCATCGGCAAAGGAGCGGATGTCGAAAGTCTCGTTATTGAGCCGGTGGTAATTAAAAGATTCCGTCAGCGGATCCAGCAGGAGCTTCTTGATCTGGCCAAAATAGTGGTTCAGCAGGAAGGTCTCTTCTCCATGGAAAAAGTACAGCCGCCCCGGCTCCTTATTTTTAATTGCTGCTTTCAGCTCCAAAAGCCCGGTATCGGGTGCCGTCTTTTTTGCCATGGTTTCACCTCCGTATGGTTATGGTTCCGTGGATATCCGTGCGGTAAATTTCGCATCCTGCGTTTTCCAGCCGGGAAAGCAGTTCCGGGGCCGGATGGCCGTAGGCATTCCCCTGCCCTGAGCTGATGCAGACGATCTTCGGCTCCACCGCATCCAGCAATTCCTGACAGGTGGAGTCCTTCGCCCCATGATGCCCCGCCACCAGTACATCCACTTTGGGAATATTCCGGTTGCGCAGCAAAGACCGTTCGCCATAGGCATCCCGGTCGCCGGTTATCAGTATATCACATTTTTCCGTGTCAAACAAGACACACAGGCTATTTTCATTGCCGGAACCGGGATAATCCGCCGTAAAAATGTGAATTGCGGCATCTTCCAGAGAAATATCCAGATCCTCTTCCGCATAAATGACCTGCGCTGACAATCCATCCGCTGCTTCCCACCGCTCCGCCGGAAGAATCAGCAGTTCCGTTTCCATTCTCGTCAGCAGCATGGCCGCACCGGCGGCGTGGTCTTCATCCAGATGGGTCAAAATCACCCCGTCCAAATGGTGGATGCCCTGCCGCAGCAGTTCCGATGCGGCTTTGTCGGCAGCACCTTCCGGGTAGTCGCCACCACAATCCACCAAGAAGCTGCTGCCACCGCTTTGCAGCAGAAGGCATTGCCCCTGCCCCACATCCAGCATGGTAAACCGGGTGTCATCGGACAGGCTCTCTGCCAGATCCAGCGTCAGCGCCAGGGCCAGCCCCACAACAGCGCAGCAGGCAAACCGGCCGGGTTTCCGGTTGGTGCTGATTCCCAGCAGAATCAGCAGCGCATATACCATCACCAGCCAAACCGTAATATAGGGACTGGCAGTGTACACCGCCGCCAGTGGAAATTCCGCCAGCATGCTTGCGATTCCCAGTACATACCGGATGGGCCAAGCCAGCAGCCATCCAAAAACCTTGGCAAGGCCGGGCAGGAAAAAGCCCGTCAGGCTCACCAGCATATCACCGTAGAAGATCAGGGTAA
>CAYUQN010000130.1:0-2016 GCA_964446815.1 uncultured Oscillospiraceae bacterium
GCGGTGCCTTTCAGGGGAAGCGGGACTTTGCAAAGGAGACCTTCCACCTGACGGACGGGGATATTTTCACCTGCACCCCGGGAGAAATCGACTTTTCCCGGAAGTGCGTGGAAAAAATCGAAGAATTTACCTATGGCTGCCCGGATCCTGTGGGCTTTTTCCGGGAGAATCGGGAAAAGTGGGAGAACAGTATCCTGATCTGTCAGGATATTTTCTGCGGCGTGGTGCCTATGGGGGAGGAAAACCGCATTTGGCGGCAGGAGACGGCCAGACTTTGCCAGTATCTGGCCGGGGAAGCCCAGCAGGTCAGCAGGATTTTCTGCGGATTGGAGCAGCGGCTGAAATGACCATGTATCTGATCCGCCACGGGAAGACCCAGGCCAATGAAGAGCACCGCTACTGCGGCAGTACTGACTTGCCCCTATCCGATCTTGGGCGAGAGGAACTGGCGAGCCTTTCCTACCCCCACTGGGAAGCCCGGTATCTTACCAGTGGCATGGCCCGGGCCAACGAGACCATGGAAATGCTGTTCCCCGGGGTTTCCTATGAAGCCGATCCCCGGTTCCGGGAAGTGGACTTCGGCATTTTCGAGGGGAAAACCTATGAGGAGCTGAAAGACACCCCGGCCTATCAGATCTGGCTCACGGGGGACAACGAAGCCAATGTTCCTCCGAAAGGAGAAAGCGGGGAACAAATGCGCCTTCGGGTGCTGGCAGCCCTTTCCGACATCCGGGAGGATACGGTGCTGGTCTGCCACGGCGGTGTCATTGCCGCCATTATGGCAAAGCTTTTTCCGGACGAGGGAAAAAGCCGCTACCAATGGCAACCGAAGAACGGCCGTGGTTACGCCGTTACGGAAACGGAATATTGGGAGATTCCCTGAAGACTTGAAAAATGTCCGTGCATCGCAACTGGATGCACGGACGTTTTTTATTCTTTGGAAATCGATTGCCGGTATTTGCAGAAAGAAATGGCAAAGGAGATAAACAATCCCAAATAGACAACAAAGAGAAGGCAATAAACCCCCAGCAGCACAGTGTGGAACGGTCGGTCACTGGAGAACTGCTGGAATATTTGGGGGATGATGATTAGAAAGAAAATCACCAGAAGGGGGATCATCCTGCCTTTGAAGACCCGCTTCATCATATCCAGCCGGGAAGCATCGTCGCAGAAAATTTCTTCCTTTCCATCCATTTCCGAAGCGGACTTGCGGAAATAGCTGTAGCCCACATAATCCTGCAAATATTCCCAGCCGCAATCCCGGAACAATTTTACATATTCTTCTTTGTGGGCGAGACTCTCCTGATTGTAGTCCAATTGATAAATCACATCTTCGGGTTCGCATTTTTCAAAATGATAGACACAAAAACCGGATACTTTCACAAATTTCCAGCCCTTTTGGTGCTGCTGCCGCAAGTAGGCTTCCTCTTTCTTCTATTCGGGAACAGAGAAAAACCGCAGCTCTGTTTTCGTGTTTTTCATGCTATTTCGCCTCCAACATGCTTTTGTATAAGCGTTCGATCCGTTTTTGTTCCAGTGTAAGTACTTCGGTGCCAAGCTCCGTAATGCAATAGATTTTGCGGTGATCCTCTTCTTTTACAAAGCGGATGAGGCCGTCTTTTTCCATCTTGGACAGGCTGCCATATAAGGTACCCGGACTGAGTTTGATCTCGCCTCGGGTCAATTGCTCCGTTTTCTTTACAATGCCATATCCGTGGGATTCTTCCCGAAGGCACAGTAAAATGTAAAATCCCGTTTCCGTCATGGGAACGTATACTTTTTTGATATGATCGTCCATTGCCTCACCTCACAAAGCGGTGTTATATATCGTACTGCGATATATACAGTATAGCACTGCGATATAGTCTTGTCAAGAAGGTGTTGGAAGGAATATGGGCAATCGCTCCGTCTTTTACAGAAAAGTCATGGATTATCTTGACATACCGTGCTATAATAAAAGATGAAAGAAACCGCCGCAGTGGCGGGAGAAAACGCATTTTTTGGAAGGACGCGTGT
>CAYUQN010000131.1:0-2012 GCA_964446815.1 uncultured Oscillospiraceae bacterium
ATACGAATTCATGTTATAATCAACCTTAATAAAAGAACGGAGGCGGTCTTTTGGACAAAAATTTTGATTCTAAGCTTGTCGGTGCCTGCATAATAGGTCAATCCGGCGGCCCTACTTCCGTCATTAACGCCAGTGCATACGGCGTTATAAAGACGGCTCTCGAAGAAGAATGTATCACAAAGGTCTACGGTGCGGCATATGGCATCAAGGGCGTTTTGAACGATGAGCTGTACGACATGGGCGAAGAAGACGAATATGAGCTCAAGCTTCTGCTCAACACTCCTTCATCCGAGCTCGGCTCTTGCCGCTACAAGATCAAGGATTACAGAGACGATGATACAGATTACAAGCGTATCCTTGAGATCTTCCAAAAATATAATGTTCGCTACTTCTTCTATAACGGTGGCAACGACTCCATGGATACCTGCAATAAGATCAGCTCTTATATGGATAAGGTGGGCTATGAATGCCGTATTATGGGCGTTCCCAAGACGATCGATAATGACCTTTTCGGTACGGATCACTGCCCCGGCTTCGGTAGTGCCGCAAAGTTCATCGCGACCTCATGCATGGAGATCGACAAGGATACCGATGTTTACGATACTGAAATGGTAACTGTCGTTGAGATCATGGGCAGACACGCAGGCTGGCTCACTGCCTCCGCTGCTCTTGCAACGGAATATGGCCACGGTTGCGGTCCCGATCTCATATATCTTCCCGAAAGAGATTTTGATCTTGACAGCTTTACGGAGGACGTCAAAAAGGTACTCAATAATAAGCACAGTGTTTTGATCGCCGTATCTGAAGGACTCCATTATGCGGACGGTACCTTTGTTTCGGAAGCTAAGACCTCCGGAACAGACGGCTTCGGTCATGCACAGCTTGGCGGACTTGCTACGAGGCTTGCCGATTATCTCAAGGAGAGATTAAAGCTCAAGAAGGTCAGAGCAATAGAGCTCAGTCTTTTGCAGCGTAGTGCCGCTCATATTGCCTCAGCTGTTGACATTGACGAGGCGTTTGCGGTCGGAAAATACGCCGTTGAACAGGCTGTAGCCGGACAAACCGGTCAGATGGTTGCACTTGAGCGTGATGACAGCTCCGGACTTTACCGCTGCTACCCTACCCTGCTTTCGCTCAACAGCGTTGCAAACTATGAAAAGAAGGTTCCGCTTGAGTGGATAACCGAGGATGGTAACTATGTGACTTCCGATTTTATCAATTATGTACTGCCGCTCATTCAGGGTGAACCTAAGATACCGAGAGAAAACTCTCTCCCGAGATACGCAAGACTTAAAAAGGTAAAAGCAAAAGTGTAAATCAAAGCAGAGCAACAAAATGTTGCTCTGCTTTAAACATTTTAGCTGTCAAACGCAGGATTTGTTACGTAGAAATTCTTTTCATCAAGCTTTTCAAGTGTGCGGCGAAGTCCTTCACCGAATCGCTGATAGTGAACGATCTCACGTTCCCTGAGGAATCTGATGACATTGTTGACATCCGGATCATCCGAAAGCCGCAGAATATTGTCGTATGTCTTTCGTGCCTTCTGCTCTGCTGCGATAGCAAAAGAACAACATTAAAAATTCCAATGTATCGTTATCGGCACATCCTTAGTACCCGTGATTCTTTTCCCTACGGAAATGTAATCGACAAGAATTTCTACCATTTCACGATTCAGCTGCGTGGGCTTCGCATAGTGTGCAATGATTTCTTTTCGACCGTCACCATCTTTGAGCTTTGCACATAACTCCTCGAGATGTATGCGGTTCTCGGATATCAAGTGTTCCAAACGCTCTCGTTTGTCGGCAAAGTCTTTTGATATTACAGCGTAGTCGGATGCAGTGATCAATCCCTTGACTTTATCCATATACAGCTCCCGAATCCCGTTAGACAGCTCCGCAACACGCTTCTCGTATGTGGCGATGTTTTTTATAATACTGTCTTTTTGCACTTGGAAGTTGTTGCATAACTCGATATTCTTTTCTAAATCATCCTTGTTTAGATATTCCTTGGAA
>CAYUQN010000132.1:0-1953 GCA_964446815.1 uncultured Oscillospiraceae bacterium
CCACCAGATAGAAAGCCTTCGCCACATCGGTGACATAGACAAAGTCATAGTTCTGGGTCGCCGCCGTGAATTGCAGGGGCTGGCCCTTTATCACTTTCTGCAAGGTTGTGTTGACGAACCGGGGAGACGTTTCCCCGGGGCCGTAGGCGTTGGTGATCATGGGCCAGAGGAACTCCATTCCCACCTCTGCCGCCACCGCCTTGCACAAGCCGTGGGCTACCTGTTTGCCCATACCGTAGACATAGCCCATGCCGGGCTTTGCCCCCTGAGCATGGATGACCGCTTCCGTTTCGTACTCCATGATGCTGCCTGCACCCACGAAACGGGTGCATCCCAGCTTTTTTGCTACTTTTACACACTCCGCTGCCGCCAGAGCGTTGGCCATTTGCAGCGATGCGTCGGTTCTTTTGGAACCTGCGGAACCATCCCAGGCGAAGTGGAGAAAGGTGTCATAGACCCCGATGGGGATCGCTTCTGTGATAGACGCAATGTTGGAAATGTCCCATTGCAGCCAAGTCAGGTTTTCGTCAGGGGCTAACCGGACAGGCTGCGCCTTGCGGCCAATGGCCAGCACATGGCAGCCCTGCTGCAAAAAATATTGGGTGGTGTAGCTGCCCACGAATCCGTCTGCACCGGTGATAATCACATTTTTCATTTCATTATCTCCCCAGGTAGCTTTCAATTTGCCCGTCCATACATGCCCGCACATCCCCACCGGCCAAATAGCATTTGCTCCAGCGGACGGTCTCTTCCACAGCTCTTTCCAGATCCCACCGGGGATGCCAGCCGAAGACTGTTTTCAGTTTGGAGCAGTCCAGTTTCAGAAAATTGGCCTCATGGGGGCCGGGCTGGGGACTTGCCTCCCAGCGGGCACCGCCCCAGTATTTGGCAAAGAGTTCCACCAGCGCACCGGTCTCATAGCAGTCCCGGTCGTCCGGCCCAACATCATAGGCACCGGCCAAAGTGGGATTATCATACTGCCGGGCCGCTACCATCAGGTAGGCAAATACCGGTTCCAAAACATGTTGATAAGGCCGGGTGGAATGGGGATTGCGCACCAGAATGGTCTCTCCGGCCATGGCCGCCCGGACGCAGTCCGGCAAAATGCGGTCTTTGGCAAAATCTCCGCCGCCAATGACATTGCCTGCCCGCATGGTGGAAACGGCCACGTTTTTCTCCCGAAAGAAACTGCGGCGGTAGGTGCTGGTCACCAATTCCGAGCAGGATTTGGAATTGGAATAGGGATCGAAGCCGTCCAGTTCCTCATTTTCCCGGTAGCCCCAGACCCATTCCCGGTTGCGGTAGACCTTGTCGGTGGTCACATTCACCACCGACCGGACGGAGGAGGTCTGACGGACACATTCCATCAGATTCACGGTGCCCATGACGTTGGTGCCATAGGTAAACACCGGATCCCGGTAGCTTTCCCGGACAATGGGCTGAGCCGCCAGATGAAAGACGATCTCCGGCTTCGCCTGAGAAAATGTCCACCGGAGGGCATCCAGATCCCGGATATCTCCCATCACCGAATGAACATCCAGCGCCATATCTGCCAGACAAAACAACGATGGCTTCGTCGGCGGTTCCAGAGAAAATCCCGTGACTTCTGCCCCCAGGCGGGTCAGCACTTTACACAGCCAGCTTCCCTTGAAGCCGGTGTGCCCTGTCACCAGCACCCGTTTTCCCCTGTAAAAATTCGGATCAAATGCCATGATTCATTCCCACACTTTCCAGGGAGCATTCCCCGATTGCCACAGCCGCTCCAGTTGTTGCTTTTCCCGGAGGGTATCCATGCACTGCCAGAATCCCCGGTGAACGAAGCCCGCCAGCTGATTCCGGGCCACCAATTTTGTCAGAGGCCCCTTTTCAAATACGGTGTTGTCCCCTTCAATCAGGTCGAACAATTCCGGCTGGAAGACCATAAAGCCAATGTTGATCCACAATGTCTTTCCG
>CAYUQN010000133.1:0-1936 GCA_964446815.1 uncultured Oscillospiraceae bacterium
GGACGGCAAGATTCCTGTCGTCACAGGGAATAAAGCGAAGATCGCATTGAGCCGTTGACACAGTGCCATGCCTCAGCTCAACATAAATGTCATCGCACAGTGTTACCGTCTGCATTACCATGAGCATCTCATGATAGCCGTCGGCACGCCTGCCCTTTACGTCGAGGGAAATATTGATTTTTGCATAGGCTTTTTCGTTAATGCTTTTCATTTTTCAAAAAGTATGGACATGAGCGAAGCACCGGAATTGACGGTGGGCCCCATATCTCCGCTCTTTTCGGTGTAAGGCAGACCGCAGCCGTCACTCCGTCTGCTGTCGTACAGCATATAGGGAACGGGGTCGCCGTCATGACCTCTTGTGGAGGTCAGCGTCTTGTGATCGGAGAGGAAAAGCAGCCTGTAATCCCAATTGCGTTTGTCAAGCTCGGAGCACATAGGACGCAGCATCCTCGTATCGAGCCAGTGGATACCCAAAAGCTTGCCTTCAAGATCGCCGTTGTGCGTACACTCATCGGGGGCCTCAACATGGACTGCGACAAAATCGTGGTCCTCAAGCACCTCGAGAGCGGCAGCGAGCTTGTTCTCATAGTTCGTATCTATCTCACCGGTGGCACCCTCGGGACATATCATATCAAGACCGATGAGCTTTGCTATACCGTGACACAAGGGCACTGCGGATATGACAGCACCGTCAAAGCCGTAGCGTTCCTTGAAATCGGGAAGCTTAACGGCTCTGCCCTCTGCCCAGAACCATATACCGTTGGCAGGCATTTTGCCGTTTTTGCGAAGCTCCTCATTGAGAGGATGATGCTCCAATATCTCGTTTGCCTTACGCATGAGAGATAGCAGCACCTCGGCATTGTCACAGCCCTTGGGCAGAATGCCGGATATTTTCTCACCGAGATGATCGTGGGGAGGGATGAGCTTTATACCGGTAATGTCCGCACCTGCCTGCTGTGCTATATGACGGAAGGAGTGACCGAGGTTCACCTTCATTTTTGCTTCATCTGCAAGAGGCTTGAACTCGGGATGCTCAAACAGCGCTGTAATTATTCTGTCGGATATCTCACCGTCAATACTGCCGGCGGAGTGCGAAAGAATACGCCTTTCCTCAAAGGGAGCATCGCTGTCCTCGAGAGTTATCATGTTGCAGCGATAGGCAATGTCCCCATCGTTTAGCACGATACCGCTTGCGGCAGCTTCAAGGGGAGCACGGCCTTTGAAATATATATTGGGGTCGCAACCGAAAATGGACAGTATCGCGGTATCGCTTCCGGGGGGCAGACCCTTGGGGACATTCGATACACTGCCTACCTCACTTTTAGCGGAAAGCATATCGATAAAAGGCTTATCCGCAGCCTCAAGAGGTGTTTTACCTCCGAGTTCGGGAACGGGATTGTCCGCCATTCCGTCGCCTATAACAAGAATGTACTTCATTAATCTCACCTCATTTTCAATTATTCTACACTAAAACCGCCGTCTTGAAAAGGGTAATTGTTGATTTTTTGCAGACTGTATGAGAAAATAGAGTTACTAAAGTAATTAGGAGAGATAATTATGAGACGGGGAAAAAAGCTTCCGACATGGCTTGTCATCGTTTTGATCATCGTAGCCGCGGCTGTGTACTTCTTCGGAGAGTCCGAGGATGAGATAAGCGTTCCGATGGACGGCTTATACGTCCACTATATCGATATCGGACAGGGTGATGCGGCCTTGGTGCAATGCGGCGGTGAGTTTATGCTCATAGACGGCGGCGACTATGAAGCAGATACGGCATTGATAGAATACCTCGAGGCTCAGGGCGTTGAGACCTTGGACTACGTTGTCTGCACCCATTCTCACGCCGATCACTGCGGCAGCCTGGACAAGGCGGTGGAGCACTTCGGTGCACAGGTCGTGTTTATCTCACCGTATAATTCCGAAAGCAATCAGTTTT
>CAYUQN010000134.1:0-1932 GCA_964446815.1 uncultured Oscillospiraceae bacterium
GGGAACCTTGTGATACTCGAGAACATCACGCAGGAAGGAAGCGTTGGACAGGCAGACATTCTGTGCAGGAACGAGGTCCTTTGCATACTCTACGATGATGGGGTGCTTGCCCTGGAGGACCATCTCGTATGCAGCCTCACATGCGGACTGGCCGCCGCCGAAGAAGACAACCTTATCACCAACGGGGCACTTCTCACGGAGAAGCTGAGTGAAGGTGAGGCACTTCTCGAAGCCGGGGATAGCCATCTTTCTGGGAGTTGCGCCGGTTGCGACGATGATCTCGTCAAACTGGCGGGCGATAACGCCGAGGTCATTGATCTCGGTATTGAAGCGGATGTCGATCTCCTGCTTCTTAACTTCGTTCTCATACCATGCGATAAGCTTCTTGTCGTTCTCCTTGAAGCTCATTGCGGAAGCGGTGAGGAACAGGCCGCCTATACGATCTTCCTTCTCGAAGATGACGGGCTTGTGGCCACGCTGCTTGAGGACGAGAGCTGCCTCACAGCCGCCGATACCGGCGCCGATGATAGCAACCTTCTTGGGCTTTGCAGTGGGAACGATCTTGTAACGCTCATGCTGCATGGTGGGAGGAGTAAGAGCACAACGACCGAGGTGGAGGGAGTCGCCCAGACCCTGGATGTTTGCAGTGCCCTTGTACTTTGCAAAGTTGAAGCAGCCGTTGTGGCAACGGATGCAGGGCTTGATCTCGTCTTCCTTGCCTTCCTGAATCTTGAGGATCCAGTCGGGGTCAACGAGGTTCTGACGTGCAATTGCAACTGCATCGAGACGGCCTGCTGCGATCTCCTCTGCAGCGGTCTCGGGGAGCATACGACCTGCACAAGCAACGGGCTTGTCGGTGTACTCTTTGATCATCTCAACGTCTGCGAGGTTGCAGTTGTCGGGCATGTACTGAGGCGGATGTGCCCAGTACCATGCGTCGTAAGTACCGTTGTCGCAGTTGAAGAAGTCATAGCCCATGTCGCCAAGGTACTTGACAGCCTTCTTGGACTCCTCGTAGTCACGACCGAACTCAACGAACTCTTCACCGGGAACAGCACCCTTACCCCAAGTCTTGGTGTAGGACTTGACGGAGTAACGGAGGGATACGGGGAAGTCTTCGCCTGCATACTTCTTGATGCACTGTACGATCTCTACGGGGAAGCGGAAACGGTTCTCGAAGGAGCCGCCGTACTCGTCGGTACGATGGTTCCAGTTCTCCATGGTGAACTGGTCGAGGAGGTAGCCTTCGTGGACAGCGTGGATCTCAACACCGTCGACGCCTGCGTCGCGGAGCATCTTTGCGGTCTTACCGAAAGCGTCGACCATCTCACGGATCTCCTTAACGGTCATGGGACGGGAGGGAAGATCCTCTGCCCAGCGGTTGGGAGTCTCGGAAGCGGAAGCACAGGAGTACTGTACGTCAACGATGGGGGAAGCGATCTTGTTCAGGATGGGGTTCTTGCCCAGAGCGACCATCCAGGGGGTAACTGCCATGGAGCGGCCGAAGCCTGCTGCGAGCTGTACAAACAGCTTTGCACCGGTCTTGTGGAACTCTTCCATGTAGGGCTTGAGCTCTTTGAACATCTTCTTGTTCTGATAGAGCCAACGACGGCCCATGGTGTCGCGAACGCACTGCATGCCGGGGAGGACGAGGCCAACGCCTTTCTGAGCTCTCTGGAGCAGGAAGTATGCGGCCTCCTTGTCGAAGTGGCAAGGCTCGAGCCAGCCGAACAGAGAGGTACCACCCATCGAGCACTGGACTATGCGGTTCTTGATTTCCACATTACCAACCTTGAAGGGAGTAAACAGGGCATTATACTTTTCGTTCATAGTATGTTTCCTTTCTTCTTATTTTAACGGTGCGATCCGTTAGTTTACTTTGATAAGCAGTTTACTGCAACCCTATCATTAGGATTTTAACACACTCCGTGT
>CAYUQN010000135.1:0-1926 GCA_964446815.1 uncultured Oscillospiraceae bacterium
GAAGAACTGGAATACGAACAGGAGCCTCAGGAAGAAGGCTACGAAGAAGAATATGACCCCGAGGGCGAGGAAGAATACGAGGAAGAGGAAGCCCCCCGCAAGCGCAAGTCCATGCCCAAAATCACCCTTCCCAAACTCCATATGCCCCGATTCCTGGCAAAATTCTTTGACGTTTACTTTGCCCCGGTGCTCCACAAGGAATTGCAGGACAATCAGGCAGATCCTGCCAAGCCCCGCCGCCGGCGCAAGAGCAAGCGGCAGCTGTTCAAGGAATATTATCTGCCCCCCATCATTGCCTGCCTGTGCCTGATTCTGGTGCTGTCCTTCGTCATTGGTTCCCTGTCCAATACCATTGCCCTGAAGCAGATCGAGGACGAGACCAAGAAGAATCAGCTGGATGCCTCCATCAGTCAGGCGGAGCAGGAAGCCCAGCAGATCAACCGGCTGGTAGCACAGGCCGAAACCCTGGCCACGGGCTATGACTATCAGGGTGCCATTGACCTGCTCAACAGCATCAACGGCGGCGATTTGACCGCCTATCCCGATATCGGCGTGAAGGTGGCAGAGTACAACACCACCATGAATCAGCTGGTGGAGCACAAGGAACCTTCCCTGATCCCCAATCTGAGTTTCCACGTGCTGGTGGTCGATATGGCCAAGGCCCTTCAGGACAAGGAACTGGGCGGCAGCTATAACAAGAACTTCGTCACCTGTGACGAATTCTCCAAGATCCTCAGCGAGTTGTATAACAACGGCTACGTTCTGGTGGACTTCGACAGCTTTGTCGGTTCCTCCACCACGCTGGAAGGCACCGAGAAATTTGAAGTGGTTCCCATCAAGCTCCCTGAGGGCAAGAAGCCTGTGATGATCACCGAAACCATGGTCAACTACTTTGAGTACATGGTGGACGGAGACGGCGACCATATTGCTGACTCTCAGGGCGATGGCTTCGCCAACAAGCTGGTGCTGGATTCCAGCGGCAACATCAAGGCCGAGTACATTGATTCTCAGGGTCAGACCAATGTGGGCAACTATGACCTGATCCCCATTCTGGAAGATTTCATCGCCCAGCATCCCGACTTCTGCTATCAGGGTGCCCGGGCCACCATCGCCTTCACCGGCAGTCAGGGTGTCTTCGGTTACCGCTGCAACACCTCTTACATCGGCACCCTGGGTCAGGACTACTATGACCAGCAGGTTGTCGGTGCCCAGCAGATCGCCAACGCCCTCCGGGAAAAGGGTTACACCCTGGCCTGCTATACCTACAGCAACGATACTTACGCTAAGTATTCCGTGGCACAGATCTCTGCAAACCTGACCTCCTGGACTACGGAGGTGACCAATGTCATTGGTGCTGTGGATACCTTCGTCTTTGCCCGTCTGAGCAACATTACGGATTTCAACAGTCAGGCCTTTAACGTCATGTACCAGAGCGGCTTCCGTTACTTCATCGGTCACGCATCCACTCCCTCCGCTCAGGTGAATACCACCTACGTCCGTCAGAACCGTCTGATGGTCACCGGTGAGAACATGGCCCACTATCCCAGCCAGTTCACCGACCTGAGCCTGTTCAACCCCAACTCCGTTCTGGATCTGACCACCCGCGGCAATATCCCCAAGTCTTCTTGATACCCCATAATGAACCAATCCCCCACACACCGAAAGGTGCGTGGGGGAATTTTTGTGGGGGATTCGCTAATTACAAATTACGAATTATAAATTGGCTTTATCCATGTGAAAACGATACGTTTTGCACAAACCTGTCATCCCGACCAAGCGTAAGCGCGTGGAGGGATCTTGGCACTAACCAACTTTTATGCAGTGGATAAGTGCCAAGATCCCTCGACTCGCTGTCGCTCCCTCGGGACGACCGGGTTTTGGGGTTTACTCAACTCTTGGTTCGCATGATTACCTGCCCTTACGTTC
>CAYUQN010000136.1:0-1920 GCA_964446815.1 uncultured Oscillospiraceae bacterium
GGTCGGCAACGGCGAAGGCCAGATCGGTGCAGGCGGCTACTATCCCAGCTATGAGCAGTACATCATGGCACTGGATAAGGGCTGGCATGTTGCACCTACCAACAACCAGGACAACCATAAGGGCAAGTGGGGCAACGCCAACGATGCCCGTGACGTTATCCTCACCGATAATTTCACCGAGGAAGGCATCTATCAGGCAATGCGTGATATGCGTATCTACGCAACCGAGGACAAGAACCTTGAGCTCTACTACACCGTAAACGGTTACCAGCTCGGCTCTCAGATCGAAGAAGTCCCCGAGACTCTCGATATCGATGTTCAGCTTTACGATCCCGATTCCTCCGATTCCGTTTCCAAGGTCGAGGTAGTCGTAAACTCCGGTAAGACCGCTTACACTTGGGATGATCCCGCAGTCCTTGCGACAGGTCACCTCACCGTAAGCCTCCCCGCAGAGTACAGCTACTACTTCATCCGTGTAACTCAGGGCGACGGCGACCTCGCCGTTACCGCTCCCGTTTGGGTCGGTGAGTCCCTGAAGCTCGGCATTTCCTCCTTCGAGTCCGGCACTTCCACCCCCGTAACCAACGAAGAGCTTACCCTCACCACCACTCTCTTCAACAGTGAAGCAGTCGACGCTCAGATCACCAGCGTCGTATACACCGTTGACGGCGGCAAGGTCATCGGCACCGATACCAAGGGCTACACCTTATCCGCAAGCGGCACCGCAACCATCGACTTCAAGTACACTCCCACTGTTGCAAAGCTCACCAAGGTCACCGTTACCGTAAACCTCACTCAGGACGGTAAGGAATACACCTTCACCAAGGACATTGAGCTTGACGTTCTCGATGCTGATTCTCTCATATACATAGGCATCGATGCATCCCACTACAACGAGTACGTTGCAGGTAACTACAAGGATTCCATGGGCAACTTCGGTGAGCTGGCAGCGGGCTACTCCGTCCGTACCGTTATGCTCAAGACCTCCGATGAGCTCATTGCAGCTTGCTCCAACGACAAGTTCAAGGCACTCATCCTCACCGCACCCTCTCGCAGACTTGCAGCGGCGCAGTCCGATCCCAAGGTTTACAGTGCAGCAGAGCTTTCAGCTATTGCGGCATTCAATGCAGCAGGCGGCACGGTTATCCTTGCAGGCTGGTCCGATAACTACGAGAACTACGATGTTATCCAGAACGACAGCAGCATCCTTCACATGGCTGCAGCTCAGAACGAGGTTCTGAAGGCACTCGGCTCAAGCCTCCGTATCGGTGACGATGCGACCTACGACGACGTAAGAAGTGCGGCAGACGGCTGTGACAAGTGGCGTCTGTACTTCAATACCTACGGCGACAGCTTCCTCACCGAGGGTGTCATTTACGATGCAGAGCATCCCTATGACAGGCTTTACACCGAGGTATTCAGCCACTACGGCGGTGCTACCGTCTATACGGTAGATGCAAACGGCAACGCAACCTCCACTCTGCCTTCCACCGTAACTCCCGTTGTTTACGCTCACAGCACCACCTACTCCGTTGACGTTGACGGCGACGGTCTCGGTGGCAGCAATATCCCGAAGTACGCATATGCAGCAGGTGATGACCGCCTGATGGCAGTCGCAAGCGAGAAGATTGGCGATAACGGTCTCATCATCGTTTCCGGTGCGGCATTTATGTCCAACTTCGAGGTACAGGCAACCATTTCCGATAACGGTTCCGAGAAGAACTACTCCAACTACAAGATTTGTGAAAACCTCCTCAGCTATATCAACCCCGTTAAGATCACTCCGATAGCCGAGGTTCAGGCTCAGACCGAGTCCGGCTTCAAGTACACTATCGAGGGTGTAGTTACCACCAATGCATCCGGCTACGACAAGAATACCGCATTCTTTGACTGCATCTATGTTCAGGACGAGACCGGCGG
>CAYUQN010000137.1:0-1901 GCA_964446815.1 uncultured Oscillospiraceae bacterium
TGAACAAGAAATTCCTGACCATGCTGCTGGCACTGGCAATGATCATCAGCATGGTCCCCATGGCTGTTGGTGCAGAATGCAGCCACACCCATACATTGCCGTCTCCCCATGGGAATGGCACCCACAGCGTTTACTGCGAGGATTGCAAGACCTGGTTCATCAACGATGCAGCATGTTCCTATGAGGGTGGCAGCTGCACCGTCTGCAGTGCGCCTGTGCCCGAGTGCAAGCATGTCGCCACCAACTTGCAGTACGACAGCAACAACAATGGTACCCACATTGTATTCTGTGCCACGGCACTGGGCGGCTGCGGTGCACGGCTGACGGACACGGAAGAATGCCAGTACAACGAAAGCGGTATGTGCATCTACTGCCACTACCAGAAGCCCGCGGAAGAGCCCAAGTGCGACCATACTTATGTGTACACCAGCTGGACGTGCAACAACGATGGTACCCACACGGCAAAGTGCCAGTGTGGTGAATACGACGAGACAGTTGCCTGCACCTTCGAGCCCGGCAGCGATATTTGCAAGTTCTGCCACTATGACCGTTCCAAGGTGGAAGAGCCTGAGGAAGAGGTGTGCGACTGCGGCGTTGGCAATGGTGAGTATGCGCTGCCTGTGGACGCAACCCATCACAACATTTACTGCCAGCATGACAAGGTCGTAAATGGACCTCTGGCCTGCACCTTTGAAGATGGCGTGTGCGTTTGCGGTAACCAGAAGGCAGTGGAGAATGAACCCGCTACCCCCACTACTCCCACTACCACCACGACTACTGTCGTCAACCCCAATCTGGACGTTGTGCCCAAGACCGGCAGCATCTTCCTGAATTGGCTGTACGCTCTGATCTTCGGTTGATGCCGAACACCCATAACCCGAAAGGCGGTGACGGAATTTCCGTCGCCGCCTTTTCTGCGTGAGGATCACTATGAAACAGAACGATCATTATCAGGGAAAATTCTATGCAGCTCCCCGGGATAAGCGGAAGCGGTGGCTGAGGCTGGCGGCAATTTTGGCAGTGGCAGTGGTGCTGCTGATCCTGTTGGCTGTGGCCGGAATCCTGCTGCACAATCACAACGCGGAGCGGGATCTGGAAGCACTGGCTGCACAGGTGACCACAGCGATCCAGACCACTGCACCCACAGTGAAAGAAACCCAGCCGGAAACCACCGCCCCAACGACAATGCCGACGGAAGAGACCCAGCCTCCGGAAATTTTGCCCCAATATGCGGAATTGGCAGATCAGAACCCGGAAATGGTGGGCTGGATCCGAATCGAGGATACCACGCTGGATTACCCGGTGATGCACACGCCGGAGGATCCCCAGAAGTATTTGCACCTGAGTTTTGAGGAAGAATACAGTTATCCCGGCGTGCCTTTTATCGATGCAAGTTGCACCATGGACAGCGATAATCTGCTGATCTACGGCCACAATATGCCCAACGGCACCATGTTCCGCAGCCTGATGAAGTATCAGGAAAAAAACTACTGGCAGGCTCATCCCACCATCCGTTTTGACACGCTCTATGAAGAACAGGAATATGAAGTCCTGGCGGCTTTCTATGACCGGGTGTATTACAAGACGGAGGATGTGTTTAAATTCTACCAGTTTATCGATGCGGAGGATGAACAGGATTTTGACAACGCCATTGCGCAGTTCAAGAGCAAAGCTCTCTACGATACCGGTGTGGAGGCTGCCTATGGCGACAAGCTCATTACCCTGGTGACCTGCGCCTATCACACCGACAACGGCCGGTTCGTGGTGGTGGCAAGAAGAAAATAACAAAAATGAGCCGCCTGCTGATGGGAAGCAGGCGGCTCATTTTTGCCGCAAAACAGCGGCTAGTATTTAAGTTTTAAATGCTCAAGATAGATTCATAAATATCCATTGACATCCAA
>CAYUQN010000138.1:0-1899 GCA_964446815.1 uncultured Oscillospiraceae bacterium
TACAGCATAACAGGCACAGGGGCGTTCCGTAAATTGGCAATGGTGGAATCTGCGTCCCAATTCCGGGACGGACAGTTCCGCATCTGGAACAGGAGGTTTACATGGATATCAACACCGACGTTTCCGAAATTCTGATGGAGCTGGACGGTCAGCGCATCGCCCGTGGGATGTCCTATCAGGCCCTTGCGGATGTCTGCGGGGTGAGCAAGTCCACCATCCACCGTACCTTGAACGGCATGACAGAGCCAACGATGCAGCTGATCCACGCCATTGCCGCCGCTGTCCAGTACAAACCCGCCGAGCCTGTGATCCTCCCGGATGGTTGCACCCAGGAAGATTACATAGCCTATCTCAAAGAACTGCTACAGCGTCAGCAGGAGGCCAACGACCGCCGGGTGAAGCAGCTGCAAGCCCACTACAACATGTTGCGCCGTCAGGATCAGCGGGAGAAATACGCATGGATGGCCCTTGCGCTGGCACTGGTGGCTATCTTCGTGATCCTGTTCCTGTACGACTTCGCCCACCTCGACCGTGGATGGATTCAGGCCATGCAGGGCGGTTACACTGCGGCAAGGGACTGGCTGCGCAATCTCTTATAAATAAAAAAGCCGTCCCAGTGGCACGACACACCGGGACGGCTTTGAAGCACCCACCCAACCACGAGAGGACTGCTTATCGATATTATAACAGTCCTCCACGCAAAATGCAAGGAGGAAATATGAACTGTGTAAAATGCGGGAAGGAGCTACAGGAGGGCTTCACCTTCTGCCCATTCTGCGGCAAGAAGCAAGTTACCACCCAAAAGAAAAAGGCCGTCAGAAGCCGTCCTAATGGCTCCGGGACGGTGTACAAGCGGGGCAATACCTGGGTGGCAAGCTACACCCACGGCTACACCATCGACGAAAACGGCAAGCGGAAGGCCACACGTTCCTACAAATACGGATTTACCACCAAAAAGGCCGCTTTGGAATATCTGCCCACGCTGGCCGCAACCCCTGTGCGGAAGGTGCCGAAGCTCATTGACCTGTGGGAGAGCTTCAAAGAGGGGAAGAAGTTCGAGAAGCTTTCTGCGTCCCAAAAAGGAAAGTACGAAATTGCATGGAAGAAAATAGAACCGCTCTGGTTCTGGAAAATCGACCAGCTGACCACCTTCGACCTGCAAAACGCTGTAGATTCCAAGGCCGAAACTTACTACCCCGCCCGTGATATCCGGGATATGTTTTCCAAACTCTATCAAGCCGCCATGCCGGATCAATTTGTCATGGCGAATCTGGCGGACTATATCGAGCTGCCCGACCTCCACGCCAAAGAGGGCCAGCCCTTCCGGAATGAAGAAATTGAAAAGCTATGGATTGACTACGGGGCAGGGAATTGGTGGACGGGCTATCTGCTGCTGATGATTTACACGGGCATGATGCCCGGGGAGCTACTGGACGCCCGGAAGGACTGCATAGACTGGGAGGGCAAGCAGATTGCCGGGGCAGGAAAGAAGACAGACAAGCGGAAAGAAACGCCCATTGTGCTGGCTGACTTTATTATCCCGGTTCTGGCCGACCTCTGCAACCACACGGAGGGGGAAAAGCTGATCCGGATAAACAAAGACAGATTTTACACCGTGTACTATGAGACGCTGGAAAGAGCCGGATGCCGCAGGCTACCGCCCTATTCCTGCCGCCACACTGCCGCCACGGCTATGGCTCTGGAATCTATCCCGCCTGCCGTAATACAAAAAATTATGCGGCACGCCAGATTCAGCACCACAGAAAAATATATCCACGTTGATCTTGAGCCGATGCGCCAAGCCATAAATCAGTTGCAGGGCAAGCGAAAACAGCCGCAACCAGAGACAGCAACGGAGACAGCAACGGGGAGCTAATCCCACCAAATCAGCCCTAAAAA
>CAYUQN010000139.1:0-1804 GCA_964446815.1 uncultured Oscillospiraceae bacterium
ACAAAAGCTTCGGGTATAAAGGATGCGGATTCCCGATCACTTAAGATTTGCTTATAAAGCGGCTTCATGAGCGGCAGCCTCTTGCTCTTGTCGGATTTGGCGATCTGCTGATTGTAAAGGTTTATATACTCGTTCAAGCCCTGTATTTTACTGCCGTCATCCTTACTGTAACCACCTATATATTCATTGTACCTTGTTATTCCCGACTGCGGCAGTACAGATGAAAAGCTTTTTAGAGTGAAAATATCTTCAACTTTTGTAGCGTAAATAGCGGAAAAGCTTTCGTTTAGCTCATCTATGTTATCGCTGGGGAGGCTTTCTCGCACCTTTTCAAAACTCTTTACATTATCAATGAATTTAGGCAAATTTTCATTTATGCAGCGATAGGAAATAGCCGTACTCTTTTCTTCGGCACTAAACATATTTTCTCTGTTAGTGAAAAATCCTGTGAAATAGGTGGTGAATTTATCGAACGCTCTGCCGGTCTCAGTCACTTCTTCATTAGGTAAAACATTCGGCAACTCTTTTGTTATAAGCTTGCTTCGATCTTTAGTGAAAAAACTGTAGCGTTCGTCTTTAGTGAGAGCTGTAGCTATTGCTTTGCGCATAGTAGCTTCTTTGCTCGTCATTTCTTTTTGCTCATTCTTTGATTTATTGCTTTTGTTATATAACGCTGCATAATCTTCGATGCCTTCAAGTGTAACGCGGCTCAAAGCATCTTCTATAAAGACTTTGAAATATTCGTCTAAGTATCCTTTTACCTTTTTGTAGTCCTCCGCTCGCTGCGTATCGCTCTGAAGCAAAAGCTTTTCATTAAAGTGCTTTTCCGTTTCTCCGATTGGAATAAGAGAGAATCTGAGAGTTTTATCTAACGGATAACGGTTTGTAAATTTTTCTATCATAATTCTTCCTCCCTAAGCTTTTTTTCTCTAATAACCTGCTACAATGACAATATAGCACAATTGCTGTCCAATAAACCGTACTTTGATGTGCAGCTTAAAGCAAATCCGTACAATTTTGCTCAAAATGGACGTTTATATGCTATATCATACCATTTTTTACACGGTTTTTTCAATAACAAATCATGTTTTGCTGCAACATCCTTTTGGAATAGCATGCTTGCCGCTTCTCATATAGTGTAGTACTAATCTGAAAGGAGCGGATCATGGCAGAAAGCAGCAAATCCACAGCTGTAAAAAGTGTTTTTAAAAGCGGCAAAAGCACTACCACCGAGCAAGAGTTTACCAACAAACTTATAAAGATGATCAATATTTTGGAAGGGAAGAAAGAGGAATACAAAAACTGAAGGTAGCAATTTATTGCCGCTTATCCGAAGAAGATAAAGACAAGATAATAGAAACCGATGACTCGGGCAGTATACAGAATCAGAAGACAATGCTAATGCAATATGCTACCGAGCAGGGATGGGAGATCTACCGTATTTACAGTGACGACGATTATGCAGGTGCAGACAGACGCCGGCCGCAGTTTAATCAATTGCTCAAGGATGCGGAAGCAAAAAATTTTGATATAGTCCTCTGCAAGACGCAATCCCGTTTCACTCGTGAGCTGGAGCTGGTGGAAAAGTATATTCACGGTTTGTTCCCCATTTGGGGCATCCGCTTTATCAGCATCGTGGACAACGCCGACACTGCCAACAAGGGCAATAAGAAATCGCGTCAAATCAATGGGCTCGTGAACGAATGGTACTTAGAGGATATGTCCGACAACATTCGAAGTGTTCTGAATAACAAACGCAAAAACGGGTTGCATATCGGTGCATTTGCTCTTTATGGATACAAAA
>CAYUQN010000140.1:0-1723 GCA_964446815.1 uncultured Oscillospiraceae bacterium
ATTATAATCTCTTATTTTTTATTATGGAGCTGATGGTGGGATTCGAACCCACAACATATTGATTACAAATCAATCCCGCTACCATTGCGACACATCAGCATATATAGGTAATCAAATTTTGCAAATTATACTGTAGTTAGTGCCGAAGATTGGATTCGAGCCAATGTACCTATTAGCAAAAGACTTATATTAATCTATGAAAAGACATTAAGTCTCTTGAATTTACCAATTCTTCTACTTCGACACATAACTTAGTGGTCTATTCAAAGCATAGACCGTGCTTTCATAATATAACACTATCATGATTTGCGGAATTTTTAGGATAAAAATTCTAAAAGTCACTTGTGCGCTGCCAGAATGCGCAGTTTTGATTAGAACAAAATTGTTTATGCAATTATTATTTTGCATGTTCTAAGGCATGGTCGTAAAGCAGAGAATTAAACTCTAAATATGCTAACTATTGCTAACATATTTCATCTAGTGGCTTTACTGAATAAAAAACTGTTATATGTACCGACCTTCGCCGTGCCAACCGTTTTAACCTTCACATTATTATGCTACATAGGCAATGACCTTGAACCATAAGGAGCGACCTTATAGCTGACCATCGCAAGCGTATTCCACGCTCTTAGATTCTACATCTTTTTCTATGAGTGGACTGATTACCACTAACTTTCACCCACCATTCAACATTTAAATTATTGTATGTTAGTAATTTTGGTCTTGGTCTTGGGCTACTTGTACTTTAACCTCGCGTTATAGTTCCATTGCTGGAGTTCATGACCGATATGCTTATTAGTATTCCAAGGTTTGATAAGGTTACTATGCTTACCCTAACTTGGATTATTCTCAACTAGAGCGTCTATTGCGCATACCACGAGACAATGCATTATGTGCGATTATTGTTAGTACATCAATCCTACAGACGATTTGTTCAAACCGTAGACAATTAACATTACTGCTAAAAGCCTTATATCACAATAGGCTATCGTCTATTGCTTTAATTCTGTTTGCCGCGGCATGGACTGATTCTCAGCATGGTGGTATCCATTCTGCACTGAGTTGTACATATAACAAAATGGTCGAAGTGACAGGACTCGAACCTGCAATATCCTGGTCCCAAACCAGGCGGGCTACCAATTGCACTACACCTCGATATCTACTCTAATAAATAGAGTAGATTAATTTGGAGTTTACTATACTTTTATAAAGCACGATACATATTCAACGCTTTATAAAAATTCCCATTATTTCAATTAAGCATCACTTTTGGGGTCGGATGCAGCAGTTTAATGTCTTGTCGGACAAATACCTATTTCTATTCTTCCAAATATCGCTATTCGCGTACAGCTTGCGTGTAGAGTGGCGATATTTTCTGGAGGCTCTTGAATATAAAACTGTTGTACCTTTTTATATTATCGGTGTTTCAGAAATAGGGAGTTCTATTAGCCTGGTACAAAGACTGATAAATGGCTGAGGTGGTTGGATTCGAACCAACGGAATGCAGGAGTCAAAGTCCTGTGCCTTACCGCTTGGCGACACCCCATTATTTTTTTATATTGCAATAATATGGACGCTTAGAGCTAAATAAAGTTACTATAAAAATATAAGTGTGTTTCTAACTATTTGCCTCTAAGCGTTCATATAAAATATTATTACAAAATCATGATTTGTATTTTCACATACAAGAAATATTATTAATCATTTAATGTAGCTATTTTTG
>CAYUQN010000141.1:0-1710 GCA_964446815.1 uncultured Oscillospiraceae bacterium
CTCAAGGCACAGCTCGAGGCAGTCGGCGCAACCGTCGAGATCAAGTAATTTTATTGCAACCTTTAAAAACGGTGTTCGAAAGAACACCGTTTTTTATATTGAGCATTGACATTTTGCCGCTATTGTGAATAATATGAACTATTATCGCACAAAGGATAAGCCCGATGAACAATAAAATGAAGCTTATTGCCTCCGTGTTTTTGTTCGGCACGATAGGCATATTCGTAAACTACATACCCCTGCCCTCGTCGGTCATCGCCATGTCGAGAGGCATCGTCGGAGCTCTGTTTTTACTGCTCCTTGCACTTTTGCGTCGGGATCGTCCCGACCTCGCAGCGATACGCAAGAGTCTTCCGCTGCTCCTTTTATCCGGTGCCGTTTTGGGTTGCAACTGGATGCTGCTTTTCGAGGCGTACAAGTACACCGGCGTCGCCACGGCAACGCTTTGCTACTATCTTGCACCCGTCTTTGTCATACTCCTGTCTCCGCTTCTGTTTGCGGAACGGCTGACGGCGAAGAAGCTTAGCTGTGCTGCGGTGGCACTCATGGGAATGATCCCCGTTTCCGGCGTTCTCGGCGGCGGTGAGGTCAGCCTTGTCGGGATACTGTTCGGAGTCGGTGCCGCCTGCCTATACACCTGCATCGTCATTTTGAACAAACGCATAAACGGCGTTTCTGGCAGTGACAGAACCTTGGTCCAGCTTGCCGCAGCAGGGCTTGTAATGCTGCCGTATGTGCTCCTGACTCAGGATATGGGCAGTATGACCGCCACGACTACTCAGCTTTTGCTGCTGCTTGTGGTCTGTGTGGTGCACACCGGTCTTGCGTATATGCTGTATCTGTCATCGGTCAATGCACTCCCTGCACAGACTGTTGCGATCTTCAGCTACATTGACCCGATAACCGCGATCGTCCTGTCGGCATTGCTCCTGCATGAGCCGATGGGCGTGCAGGGCATCATCGGTGCGGTGCTCATCCTCGGTGCTACCTTCGTCAGCGAGATCGATTTCAGACGTAAGCGATAGAAAAGCTCAGCAGTTTTAGGCTTGGTAACAATCCCTCAGTCAGCTTCGCCGACAGCTCTCCCTGAGGGAGAGTTAAGTGTTGGGCATGGTAGTTATTTGGGTGCTGACGGTTGATTTATACCGTGTGCAGCTTGCAGAGGAAGGCATGAATGCGGTCGCAGCCTCGCACTTCTATTTGACATTTGACCGGCCATCAAAGCTCATATTTGCATTAAAAAACAGACAATGCTCCAATTATCGCGGAACATTGTCTGTTAATTTTTGAAATTCTTAAAACGTTCTTATCGACCTATCGGTTTTCGCCTGTCGAATTACTTGCCCATGTTCATCTGAGCGGCGACCTCTGCTGCGAAGTCCTCCTGCTTCTTCTCGATGCCCTCGCCCTTTTCGAAGCGAACTGCATTGACGAACTTGACGGAACCGCCGAGAGCCTTTGCTGCGGAAGCAATGTACTTCTCAACGCTCATGGAGCCGTCCTTAACGAAGGGCTGCTGGAGGAGGCAATTCTCCTCGTAGAACTTGTTGAGCTTGCCCATGACGACCTTTTCCTTGACTGCAAGGGGCTTGGCTGCCATCTTGGGATCGTTGTCCATAAGTGCAAGTGCGACCTTCTTCTCCTCCTCGAGAACGTCCTCGGTGACCTGGCTCTTGTCCCAGAAACGGGGATTGAGAGCTGCGATCTGCA
>CAYUQN010000142.1:0-1700 GCA_964446815.1 uncultured Oscillospiraceae bacterium
GCTTCGTGGGTCACGGTCTCAACATCGTCTCTCGTTCCGTTGAAATTTGCAAATATGAACGGTACCTCGTAATCGGGAAGTGCGGTGCAGTAGCCGCCACCCTCCTTGCCCTCGGTGGAGAGCAGATCCATAAGCTTGTCATCAAGCATCGTATTGAAGAACTCCGAGGTCTCGGGGGACAGCTCATCGTAAAAGCGTTTTCCGTGTGCCAATATCGCATCGGCATCGCCGCAGGGCTTTGCATTGCCGGAACGGAAGGTCAATGCATTGTCGGCAAAGCTCATGGGATAGCTCTTGCCTAAACGCTTCGCCTGATCCTTATATATCTCCTCCGCCAACGGAACTATGTACTTCACAACGGCGGCACGGAACTTCTCGACATCATGCTGATCGTAGCAGTTACGACCCATGTTGTAGTAGCCGAGCTTGACAAAGTTCTCATAGCCGAGCTTCTTGCCCATCGTATCACGGAGCGAAACCAGCTCATCGTAAATACCGTCAAGCTTCTCCTGATTGTCCTTATACCACTGACCCTCGGCTTTCCATGCCGCTAAGCGGCGATCGTCATCGGCATCGTTTTTAAACGGCTGCATCTGACTGATGGTATAGACCTTTCCTTCAAAGGGGATCTGAGCGGATGCAAGGAGCTTTTCATACTCCTGGGCAAGGTCATTGTCCTTTTGCATCTCGGGTATGATCTCGGGAGAAAAACGCTTGAGTGCGATCTCACCGTTTATGAACATTATCTCACCGTAGTCCTTGGAAAAGTCCTCACGGTAGGGGGATTCCAAAAGTGCCTTGGTCCAGAGCTGGAAGTATTCCTCGACCTCGGGGAGAACGGAATTGAAGAACTTACGCTCCTCATCGTAAAAAGCATCCCTCGTATCAACGGAGTGGCGAATAGTCGCAAGGCTTATCAGAGTCTCGAAATGGCGATTGAGCGTATCACACTCCAAAAACACAGCCTTAGCCTCGTCATAGCTATTTGCGCTGCGGAGCTTCTCCGTCAGCTCGCTTATCTGCTTTTTCAGCATCTCTGTATCCGGACGCTCATACGGCATTTTGTTAAACTCCATACCGTTCACCTCTTTTTGAAATCACTTTAAATCGCTAATGTGCAAACATACATATGTCCGCAGAATAAAGATAAATTATTATAGCACGCTTTTTCACGTTTAGCAATGTGCAAAATGCGATTTTTTGCGTCAAGTTTTACAAAATCGCAAAATTTTGTATGTGTATTATGCCTAAAATCGAATTTTTGCGGATATTTATGCAAAACAAACTCGATATTGCACGACTATATTCAGTAGTTTTGAATATACCACATTGTATATTCAATAGTCAACTGTCAATTCACAGTGCCGCAAACAAAATTCAGCAGCCCTCCCCATGAGATACTGTGTATTTTTCATAATACATCGTGCTTTCGCACGATACTTTGTGATGCCGGATTTAATTTTATATGCCTGACGGCATATGAGGTCGGCAGTTCGTTCTGTTGTAATATGCAAAAATCGGGCATCCCGATGGTGCTTCATCGCCAGACGGCGGTAAGCTGCTTTGAGTTCGTCGAGGGTGGTAATTCCGGTGAAGTATTTCATGATGATTTTTCTCCTTTCAGATTAGCATACAGGCTTGTATGCTATTATATTTCGGAGGCGTTTTCAGCCTCCGTTATCGCTGATATACTTGTTTAA
>CAYUQN010000143.1:0-1685 GCA_964446815.1 uncultured Oscillospiraceae bacterium
GTGTAAATATAATGAATATTTGAATAAAATTATGCGTTTTTTTGGATCGCATGGCATAAAAATGAAAAAGTATTCATTTTGCCTTGACAAACATGAAAAAGCATGATAGGATGGATACCGAACAAGAATGGGAGGCATAGCAACATGAATAAGGAAAATATCAAAAAGGTCGTTTTAGCATATTCGGGAGGACTGGATACGTCCATTATCATTCCGTGGCTGAAAGAGAACTATAACAATTGCGAGGTGGTCGCGGTATCCGGTAACGTCGGGCAGGCTGATGAGCTCGAGGGGCTGGAGGAAAAAGCGATTGCTACGGGTGCGTCTAAACTGTATGTGCTGGATCTTACGGATGAGTACGTGAATGAATATATTATTCCCTGTGTAAAGGCGGGTGCGATCTATGAGGAGTATCTCCTTGGCACCAGCCATGCGCGCCCCTGCATCGCCAAAGCGCTCGTCGAGATCGCCAAGGCAGAAGGGGCGGACGCGATCGTTCACGGTTGTACGGGGAAGGGGAATGACCAGGTTCGCTTCGAACTGGCGATCAAGCATTTCGCCCCTGATATGCCGATCATCGCTCCGTGGCGTGAGTGGACGATCCAGTCGCGCGATGAGGAGATCGCATATGCAGAAGCGCATCATATCCCGCTAAAGATCACGAGAGAGACCAGCTATTCAAAGGACAAGAACCTATGGCATCTGTCGCACGAGGGGCTGGATCTGGAGGATACCGCTAACGAGCCGCAGTATGAGAAGCACGGGTTCCTCGAAATGGGCGTATCTCCGATTGCCGCGCCTGATGCACCGACGTATATCACGTTGGACTTCGAAGCGGGGGTGCCCGTCAAGCTGAACGGCGAGGCTATGAGCCCGAAGGAGATCATTTTGGCTCTGAATGAAGTCGGTGGTCAAAATGGGATCGGCATTATCGATATCGTGGAGAATCGTCTGGTCGGGATGAAGTGTCGTGGCGTCTATGAGACGCCCGGTGGGACGATCCTCTACCACGCGCACAGCGTCCTTGAGACGCTTTGCCTCGATAAGATGACGATGCATGAAAAGCAGAAACTCGCCATCACTTTCGGAGAACTCGTTTACAACGGGCAGTGGTTCACGCCTCTGCGCGAGGCGCTCTCTGCCTTCGTCGACAAGACGCAGGAGCATGTGACCGGAACGGTCAGACTGAAACTCTACAAGGGTAATATCATCAATGCAGGCATCACTTCTCCGTATTCCTTGTACAGCGAAGAGATCGCGACCTTCGGCGCCAGCGATTATGATCAGAAGGATTCCGCAGGGTTTATTAATTTGTATGGTCTGCCGATCAAGGTACAGGCCCTGGTCGATCAGAATCAATCGAAATAAACGAGAACGCCCCGAAGCTAGGCTTCGGGACGCTTTTCGCGAAGGGAGAACAGTCATGAAACTATGGGCAGGGCGAACGGATGGCGCGACGGATGCGGCGGCCGATTCGTTCAATTCATCCATACAGTTCGATGCGCGTATGTATCGGCAGGATATATGCGGAAGTATCGCGCACGCGACCATGCTCGCCGCGGCAGGGATCATCACACAGGACGAGGCAGATCAGATCTGCGCGGGGCTGTCAGAGATCCTGGCGGAGCTCGTAGCCGGGAAGCTCGTCCCGGACCCCACCGCCGAGGACATCCATATGTTTATAG
>CAYUQN010000144.1:0-1670 GCA_964446815.1 uncultured Oscillospiraceae bacterium
GCCGCCCATGAGCCGTTTTCCAGAATGGCGATCTTTCTGCCGCAGATATTGTGATTTACGACATCGTTGATCAGATTTTCCATGGTGACGAAGATGCCTGCGTTATAGGTCGTGGAGGCAAACACAAGATGACTGTAGCGGAAGGCATCGGAGATAATGTAGCTTGCCGGAGTGACGGAGGTATCGTAGACCTTGACCTTTACGCCACGCTCCGCCAAAGCACAGGCGAGTATGTTCACGGTGTTTTCGGTATGACCGTAAACGGAGGCGTATGCTATCATAACGCCCTTTTCCTCGGGGGTGTAGGAGCTCCACTGAAGATACTTCTCAAGGAAATCTCCGAAGTGGCTACGCCATACGAAGCCGTGCAGGGGGCAGACATAATTCAGCTCAAGCCCTGCCGCCTTCTTGAGAACGGACTGCACCTGGGCACCGTATTTGCCGACGATATTGGTGTAGTAGCGTCTTGCCTCGGAGAGATAGTCGGAGAAGAAATCGACCTCGTCGTTAAAGAGATGACCGTTTAAGGCTCCGAAGGTGCCGAAAGCATCGGCGGAGAACAGGATCTTGTCGGTGAGGTCGTAGGTCATCATGACCTCCGGCCAATGCACCATCGGTGCCATGACAAAGGTGAAGGAGTGCTTGCCGCTGGAGAAAACGTCACCCTCTTTGACGATGTGGTAATTGAGGGTATCCGAAAGCTCAAAGAACTGACCGAGCATGACCTTGATCTTGTCGTTGCAGATGAGGGTAAGTCCGGGATATCTCAGGCAAAGCTCCTCGATCGTTGCGGCATGGTCGGGCTCCATATGGGAGACGACAAGGTAATCGAGACTTCTGCCGCCGAGGGTATGAGCTATATTTTCAAAAAATGTACGGCTCACCGCCTTGTCGACGGTATCGAACAGAACGGTCTTTTCGTCAAGGAGCAGATAGGAGTTGTAGGATACGCCGTCGGGAACTCCGTAAACACCCTCAAAGCAGGCAAGGCGGCGGTCATCCGCACCAACCCAGGTGAGATCGTCGGTAACTTTTCTTGTGCAGTACATGGCAAAGCCTCCTGTAATTTATTGATTTCATGATAATTTTATAACACTTCTTCAAAAGTGTTAGTAGCAAATGCTACACAAAGCTGTTATAATAGGGAAAAATACTGCTTTGGAGGAAAAATTTATGGAGCTTACTAATGTTGAGCTTTTTAAGGACATAAGCGATGACAGCATAGATGCTATGATCCGCTGCTTTAAGCCGGAGGAACGCAGCTTTCGCAAGGGCGACACCATCATAGTTTACGAGCAGGAGCTTAAAAATCTCTGTGTTTTGCTGTCGGGCAAGGCACATTTATATTGTGTCGATTCCGACGGTGAGTATACGCTGCTGGAAAACTATGTGCCGGATGACATCTTCGGTGAGGTCTTTGCCCTGCCCTACAGCGGTCTGGGCTATGTCGTCGAAGCGGATTCCGATTGCAAGGTCATGTTCATAAAAATGTCCTGCATATACGGTCGCTGTCCCAACGCCTGTGAGCATCATACGAAGCTCAACAGCAATCTTTTCAGGCTGACTGCAAAGAAGGCTCAGATGCTTTCGCTGAGGATAAACATGATAAGCAAAAAGACCGTTCGTCAAAAGCTCATGAGCTATTTTGAGTACATGGAGGAGCAGCACGG
>CAYUQN010000145.1:0-1657 GCA_964446815.1 uncultured Oscillospiraceae bacterium
TGCACTCCCTCACACGACCAAACTATCCGTATGCGAAAGATGTATGAGGACGGTAGAAGAAATCAAAAATAAAGTTGCCGATCTTGAGGACGCAGTTGCCGCCAATGAAATCGCAGCAATTATTACGATTGCAGGAGAGATTGTAGCAAAGACCGAGGAAAGAAACAGAAAACTTAAAATGACAAACTGAATAGTAAGACCGTCTGCTCGTTGGAGTAGACGGTCTGAATAATGTAAGAAGAGTACCGTCTTTCTCTATATGAGGTTGACGGTGCTTTTTTAGTTTATTACTTTCCAATGTCCGGTTTTCTTGGAACCTTCACGAACAATCAAGTCTTTTTGAATAAGGGACTTAATAGCTCTATCTACGGTTCTTGTAGATATATTAAGTTGGTCAGCAATTTCCTGACGAGAATTTTGCGGAGCGTTTTCGATGAGATGATAAACCGCCAACTCGCTCTTGTTCAGATAAAGTAGAGCAGGATTTAATTCGCCATTTAATTCGCCATTGTCGCCATTTAATTCGCCATTTAATTCGCCATTGTCGCCATTTAATTCGCCATTTATTTTGCCATTTCGGATTGTCACATTGAGCATAAAAGCATTATCGGCATATTCAGGAGCAGGAAGTCCGGCATTTTCCATTTCATTAAACATACGGTCAATGCCTTCGCCAAATTCCTTTACATACTCATACTGATGTAAGAACTCTGCAATTTTAGGATTACGGGAGAAGTGAACAGTGCGGAGATTGTTCAGGCGAACAATACCCGGCAATACGCCCGGACTTTCGACCGTAATACGGTCATCGAACATCTTGATCTGAATGTCTGTGCCTTTGATACTGTAATCACGGTGGGCAACAGCGTTGATGATTATTTCTTTCCAAGCGAACTCAGGGTATTCAGGAGTGGTTACAAAACGCCCGTCATTACCGAGCCGAGTATGCTCTTTAATCTGACCACGAACAAAATCCAAAGCCTGACGGACAATATCAAGAATACGACCATCGAAAACAACATCTTTAATGACATTCATTTCTGTGCCGACTTTGGCTTCCACTCCGTCATATCGGATAAAGCGAACTCTTGCTCTTTGGAAAAATCTTTGAGGGTTCTTTCCGAAAAGAAGCAAAGCAGCTCCACTCATTTCTTCTCTGCCATCGTGCTGAACAATGTAATCATTATTTTGACGGATGTATTCTTCAGCAGATTTTCCGTATCCGATCTTCTTGCAGTATTCCGCAACAAAGTCCATATCAATATCTTCAATGGAAGAACGGAAAACGGGTTCATCCTCGTAATAACGAGAGCCTTTGGCGTACATAAGTTGCAGGCGTTCATCAAAGTTAAGCTTCTTTGATTTATCACCCATACGATAATAGACATCATCCTGCTGATTTGCGTGTAGCTCCGAACTTTGAGGTATCGTAATAACAAGTAGATGGTTGGGCTTGCCGTCTTTGTCAATACACTCAATAGTTTCCGTCATTACACGAATAGAAGGCTTGCAGTAATCAAATGGAACTCTCAAAATGTCGTTGACATTGTTTTGATAGTTGTCAATTCCGGTTACGGAGAAGTCATCCTCAATGCCTATAACGAGTGTACCACCGTCTGCATTGGCAAAGGCAACGATGTGATTAGATAACCCTTTG
>CAYUQN010000146.1:0-1651 GCA_964446815.1 uncultured Oscillospiraceae bacterium
TACTGCATGGCCCGGTAATCGTCAATCAATGCGCTGATATGGGCCACCACTTCCGGGGGAAGGCCCTTCACATCCAGCCGAAGTTCGGTATCCAAACCAAGCAGGTAATCCGTTGATACATTCAGAATTTTTGCAACTCTAACAAGCATTTCTACAGAAGGCTGAATATTATCATTTTCCCAGTTGGAGACCGTCTGCTTGGCAACTCCCAACCGTTTGGCCAAATCCACCTGACTCCATCCCAATGCCGTCCGCATGGCACATATTCTTTGTCCCAGCATGATAACCTCCAAACGTCAAATATCACAATACTATTGTCAACATTTATTTGACATTTAAGAAATACTATGGTATTTTAATTATGGACTTTGGTATTTTAACATCGGACAATAATTTCTGTTTCTGTGTGATATCAAGCCCATTTTGTATTTTTGGAAAGAGAGGGTATTATCATGGCAAAAAGTAAGCTGACCACCTGTAAAGCCTGCGGCGCAGAAATTGCAAAGAGCGCAAAAAGCTGCCCCCATTGCGGTGCAAAGAACAAAAAGCCGATTTATAAGAAATGGTGGTTTTGGGTCATTATTATCATTCTGCTGAGCGTGATTGGATCCGCTGGCAGCGGAAATGACAGCAAAGTTGACACCGTACAAAATAGCACCAGTGAAAAAAGCGGCAATGTGGAATCCACTACAAAGCAGCCCGCCAAAACAGAGTATTATGTCGGCGATATGATTGAAGATGGGAATACCAAGATCGTATTTATGTCCAGTGGTGAATATGCCGAAGACAATACATTCATGCAGCCGGCAGAGGGTAAAAAGTATATCTATTTGCAGTTCGCTTTTGAAAACATTTCCAAAACAGCGGATGCTATACTTTTCTTGTGATGCTGGGGATTTATAATTAGCATTATAGTTTAGAGGGGGAAAATGTATGAAAAAGTTTAGCTTAGGTTTGCTATTGACAGTTTTATCTTGCTTACTCTGTGCTTGTACGTCGTCTGACTATAAGCAAGCAAATACCTATTTTGAATCGGGGAAATACGAAGAAGCGTTCTATTTATTTCAAGAGTTGGGGGATTATAAAGATTCTATCGAACTTTCAAATGAATGTCAGTACCAAATTGCTAAGGATTTCCTTTCCCTTAAAAAATATGATGAAGCTAACGAAGTCTTCTCGAAGATTCCACAATATAAAGATAGTGAAACTCTCTGTAAAGAGTGCATCTATCAAAAAATAGTATTGCTTATTGAGCAAGAACAGTATGACAAAGCATTAGCTGAATTAGATGCCATTCCTGACTATAAAGATTCGAACGAATTAGTTATCTTGGTAAACAATTGGTTATCGTATAAAAAAGGATATCAATTGATTCAAAAACGAGATTATGCCGATGCATATGATGTATTTTCTCAAATCCAAGGATTTCAAGATGTAGATGATATTCTGCTGCGTTTTACGACAAAGAGAATGTTAGCATCAGAGACTTACGCTATTTTTGACAATTTGGGAAACCGAACAAAGGCTTCAATTGAATATGAGTATAACAATAAAGGACAGTTAGTGTCTGCTGATGGCTCGAAATCTAATAGATTGGTGCGTACACCGCTGAGCGGAATCACATCGACCGGCGAAATTGAGCAGCCGTTCC
>CAYUQN010000147.1:0-1647 GCA_964446815.1 uncultured Oscillospiraceae bacterium
GATGAGAAGCTTTCTTCCTGCCTTAACGACCTGCTCCAGCATGGGGAGGATCTCCTGGATGCTGCCTATCTTCTTATCGGTGATGAGGATGAGAGCGTCGTCCAAAACGGCTTCCATCTTCTCGGTATCGGTTGCCATGTAGGGGCTGAGATAGCCTCTGTCAAACTGCATACCCTCAACGACCTCACTGTAGGTCTCGGCGGTCTTGGACTCCTCAATGGTGATAACACCGTTGCCGGAGACCTTCTCCATAGCCTCGGAGATGAGGGTGCCGATGAAATCATCACCGCTGGAGATGGCACCGACACGGGCGATATCGCCTGAGCCGGAAACGGGCTGAGAGTTTTGGCGAATAGCCTCGACTGCCGCCTCGGTAGCCTTTGCGATGCCCTTCTTCATGGTCATGGGATTTGCACCTGCTGCGAGGTTCTTGAGACCCTCATGGATCATAGCCTGAGCAAGAACGGTTGCGGAGGTGGTGCCGTCACCTGCGACATCGTTGGTCTTGGTGGAGACTTCTTTGATAAGCTGAGCACCCATGTTCTCAAACGGATCCTCAAGCTCTATCTCCTTTGCGATGGTAACACCGTCGTTGGTGATGAGGGGAGAACCGAACTTTTTGTCCAGAACGACATTGCGACCCTTGGGGCCGAGGGTGATCTTAACGGTGTCGGCAAGCTGATCCACACCGCTCTGTATTGCTTTGCGAGCTTCCTCGCCGTAAATAATCTGCTTTGCCATGGTATGTGCCTCCTTATTCGACTATTGCAAGTATCTCGGACTGACGGGCGATGGTGTATTCAACATCGTCGATCTTGATCTTATTGTTGCCGTACTTAGTCAGCAGCACCTTGTCGCCGGGCTTAACGATCATGGTGACCTCGTTACCGTCGACCATACCGCCGGGGCCGACTTCAACGACCTCGTAAATTTCGGGCTTTTCCTGAGCGGAAGCGGCAAGGAAGATACCGCTCTGGGTCTTTTCCTCAGCCTTCTTCTGGGTGAGGACTACTCTGTCTGCCAAAGGCTTGAGCTTCATATATGTTACCTCCAATAATAGTATACAAAAATTCATTTGTTTAGCACTCATTTAACCTGAGTGCTAAACCATTTACTATAATAGCACACTTTTTGAGAATTTCAAGCCCCAAACGAAAAATTTGTGAAAAAAATTATATACGAAAAATCACGAGTTTTCGATCAAAAGCACAAAACGTAAAGGAGGAGAAGAAAAAAGGCGTGAGGGATATCGGAAAGAGAAAAGAAAAAGGAGAGGCTTTAGCCTCTCCTTTAAGGTTTTATTTGGTTTGGGTTAATTGATTAATTAGCCCTTGATCTGACCCTGGTTGTCAACGGTGGTGTTGGTGGTCAGAGGCATATCGCCGATGTCGTTGGAAACAACGATGTCACCTGCGAAGAGAGCTGCAACGAGTGCAAGGTAATCGTCCTGGCCGAAGCTGTCGATCCACTGAGTGCTCTCGAGAGGAATCTGTACGTAGTTGAGGCTTGCGTCGGTGCCGCTTATGAGGCCGAGGGTCTCGATCTTGCCTGCGTAGTTTGCCCAGTTGCCGTCGATGATGCCCTTGAGGGTGTCAACGGTGGTGGGGTAGAGGCCCTTCATTGCGGAGGTAACGGTCATGCCTTCGC
>CAYUQN010000148.1:0-1639 GCA_964446815.1 uncultured Oscillospiraceae bacterium
TGGCACCAAGTTTACTGCAAAAGTCACGGCAGTGCGTAGACCCCCCGACTTCGCTCGGGGTGACACATATCTGTATATGGTGCAATTTGACTTTTCACAGAGCTAAGCCGATAAATATTTTACATTTTATAGACTACGGGATCATTTCAACATTTGATTGGCATTGATACTCCCATTATAATTCCGGAAAACGGAAAAGTCACTCCTTTTTTCGGAGGAAACCCGGGGGTTTTCCTCCACAGGGGGTAGATTTTCCACTCTACCGGGGGTAGAAAGTTAAAAATGCTAAATGCAGAATGCAAAATGCTAAATGAAAGAGGATAAGTATGACGGAAACATTACTTCGTATTTTTGTAAAACAGGATCCGGATTCCCCTCAGGGGCGGACGGCCATCGGCTCTTTGTCCGGCTTTGTGGGCATCGGGTGTAACGTGGTGCTCTTTGCCCTGAAAATGCTCATCGGCACTCTCAGCGGCTCCGTGTCCATTGCGGCGGATGCTCTGAATAACCTGTCCGATGCCTCCGGCTCCGTGGTGACATTGCTGGGATTCCGGATGGCGGATAAGCCCGCCGATGAGCATCACCCCTACGGTCACGCCCGGGCGGAGTACTTAAGCGGATTGGCCGTGGCGGTGCTGATTCTGTTTATCGGTTTTGAGCTGGTGAAATCCTCGGTGACCAAGATCTTCAATCCGGAGGCCGTGGCCTTCTCCACGGAACTGGTAGCCGTGCTGGTCATTTCCATTCTGGTAAAGCTGGGGCTGTGCCGGTTCAACAGCAAGCTGGGCAAACGCATCGATTCCGCAACCCTGCTGGCTACTGCCGCCGACAGCCGGAACGACTGCATTGCCACCGGTGCGGTGCTGCTGTCTGCCGTGGTGGAGCATCTGACCAGCTTGCCCATCGACGGCTTCATGGGTCTTGCTGTGGCGGTCTTCATCCTCTACAGCGGACTGGGTCTGGCGAAGGATACGGTCTCTCCCCTGCTGGGTGAAAATGCCGATACCGAACTCCGGGAGAAAATCGTGGACTACATATGCAGCAACCCCAAGGTTCTGGGCTACCATGACCTGATGGTGCACGATTACGGCCCCGGCAAGCGGTTTGCCAGCATCCATGTGGAAATGGATCACCGGGAAGACCCTCTGGAATGCCACGAGCTCATTGACGACATGGAGCGGGAATGCCTGCGCAGCCACAATGTACAGCTGGTGATCCACTATGACCCCGTGGTGGTTGACGATCCGGAACTGATGGGTCTGAAAAAGCGGGTGCTGGAGATCCTGCAAAACCGGGACGGTCGGCTGAACCTCCACGATTTCCGGATGGTTCCCGGCAAGCGGCACACCAATCTGGTCTTTGATATCGCCCTGCCCCGGGACTTGCAGGGGCAGGAGGAAGACATCCGGCTGCATGTCGAGAATATCCTCAACACTGGCAGCGAAAAGACCTACCATGTGGTGACCACCTTCGACCCGGCGGATTTTAACTGATCGAAAACCCGAATCCCATCCTGCTCTTGCAGGGTGGGATTTTTTTGCCCGCCGGGACATTTTTTCCAATTCCCTGTTGACAATTCCATATGATTGTGTTACTGTATTAGTGTAATAATACAGTAACACAAAGGAGGTGCCTATGA
>CAYUQN010000149.1:0-1637 GCA_964446815.1 uncultured Oscillospiraceae bacterium
GAGTGCAAGCAGAGAAACTACAATACCGTCAAGAATAAGAAGAATACTTCCGAAAAGCTTGAGCGTAGTAAGTATTGCCCCTTCTGCAGAAAGCACACCAAGCACGTCGAAACCAAGTAAGTATTCGAAAGGACGGTTAAAATGGCAGAAGATAAGAAAAATGTTGCTCCTTCCAAGAATACCAACGCCGTAAAGAAAGAAGAAAAGAAGCTTGGTTTCTTTAAGAGGATCGGAAAGTGGTTCCGTGAAATGAAGAGCGAGCTGAACAAGGTCGTATGGCCCACCCCCAAGACGGTCGCCAACAACACACTTGTTGCTCTTGTCGTTATGGCATTCTCGGCCGTTGTCCTTTGGGGCTTTGATAAGGCAGCTACCGCGCTTATCAAGGCAATAACCACTCTCGCAGGGTAAACGGACATGGCGGAAGATGCAAAGTGGTATGTTATCCACACATACTCCGGTTATGAAAACGCAGTTGCGGCAGCGATCATGAAGGCTGCCGAAAACCGCAGGATGCAGGATCTGATCCGTGAGGTCAACATCCCGATGGAGACCGTTACCGAAATCACCGATGCCGGCGAAAAGACCGTTGAGCGTAAGGTGTTCCCCGGCTACGTTCTCTGCAAGATGGTGCTGACAGACGATAGCTGGCATCTGATCCACAATGTCCGCGGTGCAACAGGCTTCGTCGGAGCAGGCGGAAAGGCCGTTCCGCTGACGGAGCAGGAAATAATCGACCTCGGCGTCGAGCGTCACGAGATAGTCGTGGGCTTCGGTGTCGGTGATACCGTCAGAGTGACGGACGGGCCCCTTGCCGGCTTCCTCGGAGTTGTCGAGGAGCTTGAGCCCGATAAGGACAGAGTCCGTGTCGTGGTCTCCATGTTCGGTAGAGAGACCCCCGTTGACCTCGAGCTGGATCAGGTCGAAGAAATCAAAGAATAATAAGAAAGAGGTGCTAAAGTATGGCACAGAAAATAGTTGGATACGTAAGATTCCAGGTTCCCGCCGGCAAGGCAACTCCGGCACCCCCCGTAGGTCCCGCACTTGGTCAGTACGGCGTTAACATCGGCCAGTTCACCAAGGACTTCAATGAACGCACCAAGGGCGACATGGGCATGATGATCCCCGTCGTCATCACCGTTTACTCCGACCGCACCTTCACCTTTATCACCAAGACTCCCCCCGCAGCACTGCTTATCAAGAAGGCTTGCGGAATCGACACCGCTTCCGGTGTTCCCCAGAGGGACAAGGTCGCAACCATCAGCAAGGAAGATCTTCGCAAGATCGCAGAGCAGAAGATGCCCGACCTCAACTGCACCGACATCGAGTCCGCAATGAGCATGATCGCAGGCACCTGCCGTTCCATGGGCGTAGTCGTAGGCGACTGATCGTCCGTCAAGTGGGAGGATTAATTCCGACTCAACCACATTATTAGGAGGAAACGAAATTGTTTAGAGGTAAAAATTATAAAGAGAGCGCAAAGCTCATTGATAAGCAGGCACTCTATGATCCCATGGAGGCTTTTGGCCTGGTAATAAAGGCAAGCAAGGCAAAGTTCGACGAGACCGTTGAGCTCCACGTTAAGCTCGGTGTTGACGGTCGTCACGCCGACCAGCAGGTTCGCGGTGCTATCGTTC
>CAYUQN010000150.1:0-1628 GCA_964446815.1 uncultured Oscillospiraceae bacterium
CTCGTTTTAGCACTCGGGGTAAGGCGGCGAAAGCAGCTATCTCAGCAGCAGAGTCGCGGAGAATAAAATCTGCTGTCCTCCATGCCGTAAGAAACGGAGGTATCAAATCGTTTTGCCTTGGGCTTTTCCTTGCCGACAAGCGTTCCCTCAAGATAAGCATCAAGAACATCGGAGATATAGTATTCGCCGTCAAGTATATCCTGATTGCTGTTTATGTACTTCTCCTGCAATGTCCACTCGTTCTCGATATAAAGTTCTACTTCGCTTGAGCCTTCCGCTCTCAACCACTCATCGGCTGTACGATATTTACCGTCGTAAAATCTGTATATGCCATTGATTTTAAACGCACTTTCTATCATGCGTTTAGCCTCGCTCATAGTCATTGCACTGTTGATTTTCGCTTGCAATTCATCGGGGTTAGGTTCTTGCGAAAGCTTTACTTTGTCATTTTTGCTATTATCTCTTTCGCTATCTGTTCCTTTTCTTCCTGTGTTTTCCCTGCCATAGGCTTTATAATCTCGTGCATTTCTGAACTCGACATACCCATCCCAATAAGTATCTCCAATAATTTGTCTCGCTCTGTTGTAATCGGTCGTTCTTTTTGCTTCATTAAAAACAATCTCCTTTGCTTTCAACATTGAGCTTTCGAAACTATCCTCAAAAGTCACCACCATATACAAGCTTGGGGATTTCCAATCTGCATCTGTGAAAAGCAGTTTGTTACCCATATCGATAATGTAATCTCCATTTACCGTTTGGTTGTATACATGCCCAAGCTTTTTTATGTCAGCAACTTTGTGAAAAAAGGCTGCTCGTTCTTTTTCGTTTATTATACCATTTTTAACAGCCCATTCAACATTTTTGCCACTGTATTCACGGCTAAATTTTTCGTTACTTGAACCGCCGTCACTCGGCGGCGCACGGCTTTGTGTGCTATCGTTGTCGCTGACATAGCTTCGTATAGTGTCGAGTACGGGGTAGTCGATACGCAAGCCGATGGGAGCCAAGCGCCATTGCTTTAGGCGTTGATTCTCGCTCATGCTGCGTTAAATTCCTTTACAATACGCAGGCACTTTTAGAATTTCAACATTGTTCGGATAATTGCCCATATGGAGGCAACCGAAGAATTACACAAAACTGTGATCATAAATGAACAATGAAAGTATCAAAAATGAGTTAAGTATTCGGATAACGCCGAATGTGATGCAGCGGCAAAGCCGCTATGATGCATTACGCAATGTGAGCTAAGTGTACTGCTCACGTCAGCAGGCACATCACAGTGAAGCCGGTTCACGATGCAAGCAACGCTTAAAGTGCCGCAAGACACACTAAGTTAAAAAGCCTCATTTGTCGAAAGACAAATGAGGCTTCTCGTGGCAGGGGAAGAAGGCTTCGAACCCTCGGCCTACGGTTTTGGAGACCGCCGCTCTACCAGCTGAGCTATTCCCCTATTAAATTGGTGGGCCTTCAGGGACTCGAACCCCAGACCGACCGGTTATGAGCCGGTTGCTCTAACCAACTGAGCTAAAGGCCCTTATTGCAATATTGCCGCCACGCAAGTGACGGCAATATTGTTGGCGCCCCCTGTAGGATTCGAACCTACGACCCTGCGGTTAACAGCCGCATGC
>CAYUQN010000151.1:0-1628 GCA_964446815.1 uncultured Oscillospiraceae bacterium
CCTCATCTCCCACCAATAAGGAGTTTCAGGAGTTTTCCATAAAGAAGTGCGGCTGCCTCACCGACTGGCTGCACCAGATGGAGCCCGGCCAGATGGTCACCATCCGCGGCCCCTATGGAAACGCGTTCCCCGTCGAGGGCGACCTCAAGGGGCAGGATCTGCTGTTCGTAGCCGGCGGCATCGGCCTTGCGCCTCTGCGCTCCGTAATCAACTATGTGCGCGCCAACCGCGAAAACTACGGCAAAGTGCGCATCGTGTACGGCTCCCGCTCTAAGGACGATCTGGTGGATTATCCCGAGATTGTGAACGAGTGGTGCGCTGAAGCCGGCATCGAGGTGTTCCTCACCATCGACCGCGCGCAGGAAGGCTGGGACGGTCACGTGGGCTTCGTGCCCAATTACGTCACCGAGCTTGGCTTTGATCCCCAGGGCAGGGTGCTGGTCTGCGGCCCGCCGATCATGATCAAGTTCACCACTCAGGCGCTCATGGGCCTGGGCTATAACAAGGCCCAGATCTACACCACCATGGAGCTGCGCATGAAGTGCGGCATCGGCAAATGCGGCCGCTGCAACATCGGCGACAAGTACGTCTGCAAGGACGGCCCCGTGTTCCGCTACGACAAGCTGGGCGAGCTGCCCGGCGAGTATTAAGCTGCTTCGCCTTTGGGGGGCGGCCGCTCCCCAAAGGTTCAACTCTGGCATTAACGGAGGAGAAAAATAATGGTCAACGTCTATCTGATGGGCAAGAAGTACGAAGTGCCCGAGGGACTTACTATAATGGGCGCCATGGAATACGCCGGCTATCAGCTGGTTCGCGGCTGCGGTTGCCGCAACGGCTTCTGCGGCGCGTGCGCCACTATCTATCGCATCAAGGGCGAGCGCGAGCTCCACGCCGTGCTGGCCTGCCAGACCACCGTCGAAAACGATATGTACGTCGCGACCCTGCCCTTCTTTCCCCTGGAGAAGCAGGTCTACGACATCAACAAGGTCAAGGCCGACGCGCAGATCATGATGCAGCTCTATCCTGAGATCTATTCCTGCATCGGCTGCAACGCCTGCACCAAGAGCTGCTCTCAGGGCCTGAACGTCATGCAGTACATCGCGGCCTGCCAGCGCGGCGATTTCGCCGCCGCCGCCGAGATGAGCTTTGACTGCGTGATGTGCGGCATCTGCTCTTCCCGCTGCCCCGCCGGCATCTCCCACCCCCAGGTGGCTGAGCTCGCCCGCAGGATCAACGGCAAGTACCTCATGCCCGAAGCCCAGCACCTCACTCAGCGCGTGAAGGAGATTCAGGACGGTCTGTGCACTGCTGAAATCGAAGCCATAATGGCCAAGCCCATTGAGGAGCTCAAGGAACTCTACAACCACAGAGAGATCGAAAAGTAAGGGGGCCGCTGAACATGTATACACCTGAAATGCTTGCTTCCATGAAGAAGGTCGAGGCGGCTCGCGAAGCGAATATCGCCTATGAGCCCCGCCGCCTGACCGCTGAGGAAAAGGAAGCTCTGCTCAACCAGTACCATCCCGATTACAAGAACGACGGCTTTACCACCATAAAGGTCGGCCCCAATGCCGGCGAGCGCGCTCCCATCGAGCTGAACGCCATGCTTGAGGCCCATTCCCGCATTG
>CAYUQN010000152.1:0-1627 GCA_964446815.1 uncultured Oscillospiraceae bacterium
CAGAGGAGGTTAAAGAGCATGAAGCTGTAAGCGGTCAGACCGTTGTAGTGCCGGGATACCGCAAGCAGCAGACCCTTGGTAGCTTCGTCGACATCGCCGCCCAGACCGAACAGAACGCCGAAGGTGGAGACAACGTTTTCCTTTGCGATGAGGCCGGTGACGGTGGAAACGGTGGACTGCCAATCACCGAAGCCGAGGGGTGCGAAGATGAAGCAGACCGCATTGCCGATGGCTGCAAGCAGGGAGTTGTTGTTGTCCTCAACCATGCCGAACTTGCCGTCGACGGTGCCGAAGCCCTGGAGGAACCAGAGGATGACTGCGGAGAGTAGGATCACGGTGCCGGCCTTCTTGATGAAGCTCCAGCCACGCTCCCAGGTACCGCGAAGGACATTGCCCACGGCGGGGACATGGTATGCAGGCAGCTCCATAACGAAGGGAGCAGGCTCACCGAGGAAGGGCTTGGTCTTTTTAAGCATAACGCCGGAGATAACGATAGCTGCAACACCGATGAAGTAGCAGGATACCGCAACTATCGCACTGTCCTCAAAGAGGGCACCGGCAAACAATGCGATGATGGGCATCTTTGCGCCGCAGGGTACAAAGCAGGTGGTCATGACGGTCATACGACGGTCACGCTCGTTTTCGATGGTACGGGATGCCATGATGCCGGGGACACCGCAGCCGGTGCCGACGAGCATGGGGATGAAGCTCTTGCCGGAAAGACCGAACTTGCGGAAAACTCTGTCGAGGATAAACGCAACACGAGCCATGTAGCCGACGTCCTCGAGGATGCAGAGCATGAGGAACAGGACGAGCATCTGAGGTACGAAGCCGAGCACGGCACCGACACCGCCGATGATACCGTCAACAACGAGGCCGGTCAGCCAATCGGCTGCACCCCAACTCTCCATGAGAGCCCGAGCGTTGCCCTGCAAGAATTCGCCGCCGAATACGTCGTTTGTCCAGTCGGTAAGGAAGCTTCCGAAGGGGCCCATTGCGACCCAGTAGACGAGGAACATGACCGCAGCAAAGATGGGTATCGCCGCCCAACGGTTGGTGACTACCTTGTCTATCTTGTCGGAGGCTGTGAGCTTGCCTGCGTTTTTCTTCTTGTAGCAGGACTTGATCACCGAGGCTATGTAGAGGTAACGCTCGCCGGTGATGATGCTTTCCGCATCGTCATCGTATTCCTTTTCCGCCGCTTCGATATCGGCATCTATGTGAGCCGTCGCCTTGGAGTCGATATTGAGCTCCGCAAGCACCTTTTCGTCGCGCTCGAAGATCTTGACTGCGTACCAACGCTGCCTTTCCTCGGGCATCTCATGCAGTGCCGCCTCCTCGATGTGGGCAAGAGCGTGCTCCACAACGCCGGAGAAGGAGTGCCGGGGAACGGTCTTGCCGCTCCTTGCTTCCTCTACCGCAGCGGCGGCTGCTTCCTCAATGCCGCTGCCCTTGAGTGCGGATATCTCAACGACCTTGCAGCCAAGCTGTCTTGAGAGCTCCTTTACATTTATGACATCGCCGTTTTTGCGGACGAGGTCGGTCATATTTATCGCCACGACAACGGGTATACCGAGCTCGGTGAGCTGAGTCGTGAGATAAAGGTTTCTTTCGAGATTGGTGCCGT
>CAYUQN010000153.1:0-1626 GCA_964446815.1 uncultured Oscillospiraceae bacterium
TGACAAAAAGATAATCGACCGCTATCACCGTGTCAGCGAGCACAAGAGAAGCGGTATAAGCGTATTCAAAAAAGTTTGATTTCAGGGGGAAAACATGGAGCATCAGCGTATTTTGATATTGGACTTCGGCGGACAGTATAATCAGCTCATCGCAAGACGGGTCAGAGAGTGCAATGTGTATTGTGAGGTAAAGCCCCACGGCATGAGCCTTGACGATATCCGTGCCTTCGATCCCATCGGCATAATCTTCACCGGCGGCCCTCAGAGCGTTTACCTCGAGGGCTCACCTCAGGTGGATGAAGGCGTATTTGCTCTCGGCGTCCCCATTCTGGGCATATGCTACGGCTGCCAGCTCATGGCTCACAAGCTCGGCGGAGAGGTCACTGCGGCACAGTCAGATACAGCCCGTGAGTACGGTAAGACCGAGACCTTCTTCGATACCTCCTGCCGTCTCTTTGAGGGCATACCCCAAGAGAGCGTCACATGGATGAGCCACGGCGACTATATGGCAAGAGTGCCGCAGAGCTTTAAGCTCGTGGCGAAAAGTGCCGCCTGCCCCAATGTTGCGATATGCGATGAGGAAAGAGGCTTCTACGGTGTCCAATTCCACCCCGAGGTGAATCACACCGAGTACGGTCAGGCGATGCTCCGCAACTTCCTGTACGGCATCTGCGGTGCCAAGGGCGACTGGACGATGGGCGACTATATGCGTTCCTCCATCGAGAGCATACGCCGTAAGGTCGGTGACGGCAAGGTGCTGCTTGCGCTCTCCGGCGGTGTCGATTCTTCCGTTGCTGCGGCATTGCTGTCCGAGGCCGTGGGCGATCAGCTCACCTGCATTTTCGTCGATCACGGTCTTATGCGCAAGGACGAGGGTGACGAGGTCGAGGCGGCATTCTCAAATCGCAATGTCAATTTCATCAGAGTAAACGCCGGCGAACGCTTCCTTTCAAGGCTCAAGGGCGTTTCCGATCCCGAGACAAAGCGTAAGATCATCGGTGAGGAATTCATCCGTGTGTTCGAGGACGAGGGCAAAAAGATCGGCTCGGTCGATTACCTTGTTCAGGGCACGATATACCCCGATGTCATCGAGTCCGGAACCGATGTTGCGGCGGTCATAAAGAGTCACCACAACGTCGGCGGTCTCCCCGATTACGTCGATTTCAAGGAGATCATAGAGCCGCTGCGTCAGCTTTTTAAGGACGAGGTCAGAGCCCTCGGAAGGGAGCTCGGTCTGCCCGAGTACCTTGTCATGCGTCAGCCCTTCCCCGGCCCCGGTCTTGCCATCAGAGTCATCGGTGAGGTGACGGAGGAGAAGCTCGCCATACTGCGTGAGGCGGATTTCATCTTCCGTGACGAGATCGCAAAGGCAAAGCTCGAGGGCAGCATGAGTCAGTACTTTGCGGTGCTGACCGATATGCGATCCGTCGGCGTAATGGGTGACGGCAGAACCTACGATTATACCCTTGCGCTGCGTAGCGTCACAACGAGTGACTTCATGACCGCCGACTGGACAAGGATACCCTACGACGTGCTGGACAAGGTCTCGGTGCGTATCGTCAATGAGGTCAAGGGCATAAACCGCATAGTCTACGATATAAGCTCCAAACCCCCCGCCACCATCGA
>CAYUQN010000154.1:0-1598 GCA_964446815.1 uncultured Oscillospiraceae bacterium
GGAGGAAATTGACTATCTGCTCAGCGTGGAGGATCTGGCCTGCAAGCTGACGGATTTGCGTGCAGCAGGAAAGCTTCCCCTGCGGGTCACCCATAACGATACCAAGATCAACAACGTTCTGTTCGACCCCAACACCAGCAATGCCATGATCGTCATCGATCTGGATACGGTCATGCCCGGCCTCATGGGCCACGACTTTGGCGATGCCATCCGCTTCGCTGCCAACTATGCCGAGGAAGATTGCCGGGATCTGAGCAAGGTAGGTGTCAACATGGATGTGTTCCGGGCCTTTGCCGAGGGCTTCCTGTCCATGACTGCCAAGACCATGACCCAGACGGAAGTGGATACCCTGGCACTGAGTTGCTTCGTGCTGACGGTGGAACTGGCCACCCGGTTCCTGGCAGACTATCTGGATGGGGATCTGTACTTCAAGATCCTGTCTGCGGATCACAATCTGGTGCGTACCCGCTGCCAGATCGCTCTGGCTAAGGATATGCTCAGCCGGATGGAGGAAATGGAGACCGTGGTTCGCGACTGTGTCGCAGCCGCAAAGTAAAGAAAAATGAGAGACGGCCGGAAATGGCCGTCTCTTTTTTGCGTTAAGGGGAAAAGGAAACTTCTTCTTGCTGTCTTCGACATGTTGTGTTATAATAAAATGAACTATGCAGACAATAAGGGAAAGTCTGCCTTCTCCCCGTTGGGTAATTACACGTTTTTAGGATGTGAAAGAAACATGGCTTCTTATAAACCTTCCGGAGGCAAGCTGTCCTCCGTGTATAAGGTTGCCCTGATTATGAGTCTGGATATACTGGGTACCATGATCGCCTTCTTTTTGGGAATGTGGTTCCGCTACGACTTCGCCTTTCAGGATATCCGCATTGACCATATCAACGGCTACCTGTCTTCCATCGGCCCCTGGTGCGTCATCACCATTGCGGTGTTCTGCATTTTCCGGCTGTACAGCAGCATCTGGGCCTTTGTCAGTACCTCAGAGGTGTTCCGGATCATCGGGGCCTATGGGGTGCTGGCGGTTATTGGCGTGGCGATCTTCCACTTTGACGGCAGCATCATCCCCAGATCCAGTATGGTCATGGGCTATCTCATCAGCTTTGTCTTCACAGTGGCCATCCGGTTTGCCTACCGGCTGTGGCGCACGGCACTGCGGAAGATCAGTCTGGTGACCCACAGTCAGGGACTGAAAAATGTCATGCTCATCGGTGCCGGTGATGCCGGACGGGCATTGGCTTTGGAATTTACCAACAGCGACTTTGTGAAAGATCACCTGGCCTGCGTCATTGACGATAACCCGGTGAAGATCAACAAGCAGCTGTGCGGCGTTCCCATTGTGGGCAACCGTTACGATATTCCCCGGGCGGTGAAGCGGTATAAGATCAGCAAGATCATCTTTGCTATTCCCAGCTGTAATGCCAAAATGCGGAAGGAAATTCTGGATATCTGCACCACCACCGGTTGCGAAGTACAGATGCTCCCCGGCATTTACCAGATGGTCAACGGCGATGTCAGCGTCAGCAAGCTGCGCAACGTGGATCCCCAGGATCTGCTGGGCCGGGATCCCATCAAGGTCAATCTGGAAGAGA
>CAYUQN010000155.1:0-1570 GCA_964446815.1 uncultured Oscillospiraceae bacterium
GTCATCCAGCTCGTCTCCCTCGTTTGCCCGAAGAAGTACATACTTCCCTATCTGAAGGAGACCCTCAAAGAGCTCAAGACCCGTGAGCCCGAACCCGTCAATCCTTACCGTTGCCGTGTCGTTCTGTCCGGCTCCGAGAACGATGACCCCGAGTTCACCAAGCTCATTGAGATGTGCGGCGCAGAGGTCGTATGTGACCGTTACTGCTATGGTTCCGTTGAATCCCGTCAGCCCATCGAGATAAAGGACGGCGAGGATCCCCTCCATGCAATAGCACGTCATTACCTCCAGGCTTCCAACTGCCCCCGCTTCATGCCTCAGGACGAGATGCGTGCAAGAAAGCAGCGTCTTGCCGACCTTGCAAAGGAATACAATGCAGACGGTATCATCGTTGCATCCAACAAGTTCTGTGAGTACTGGAGCTACGAGCGTGTTATCGACTCCTTCATCCTTCAGCGTGACTTCGGTATTCCCGTATGCTCCATCGAGAAGGAATACGTCAACACCGCTGTCGGTCAGCTCAGGACCCGCTTCCAGGCCTTCGTCGAGAGCATTGAGATCAAGAAGATCCAGGAGGGTAAGTAATTATGGATATCAAAAAAGCCTTTAACGATTTTTGGAATGGCAAGCCTCACGGTGAACGCCGTCTGGGCGACATCATGCTTCCCAAGACCGGTCTTTATAAGCACAGAGAGTGGAGAGGCGTAAAGGACACCTTCTACTACTTCCACAACATCTGGATCTATAACTATGTCCACATGGTAATGGACGTTATGAAGTACGGCGGTCTTATCAACTTTGCAAAGGGCATATGGCGTTACCGCTGGATAGGCCAGACCTATCTGCCCGTTCTGCATTGGTTCGACCGTGGCCTCCAGGGTCTCCGCGGTGAGGCACTCAAGGCTTCCGCATGGCACTACCGTGCAATGGTCAATGCTACCATCTATCAGTTCATGACCATGTTCAACGCAGATACCAAGATCCGCGGTGGCAAGAAGAACGACGATTGGTACCACACCATCGCAATGAAGGAAACCGCTTGGGGCGGTATGTTCTACGGCTGGAGTGACAAGTTCAAGGCAGTCTCCATTGAGATGATCCCCTACTTCGTCACCTGCCACGTTAACTCTCACACTGTTCACAATTACATCGACGCAGTTCAGTCCATCGGTCTTCCCGGTGACCCCTGCCCGATGTGCCAGGCCGAGTCCGGACTCTTCGTTCTTGACGACGTTCCCGACTACAGCCCCATGGTCATCACCTGCAACGAAGCTTGTGACGGCTCCGTCGGTACCGCCATCCTCCAGGACTGGTTTGCCGATAAGCCCCTGTTTGCTCTGACCATGCCCATGCAGTTCGACGATCCTCTGGTACATAAGTATGTCGAGAAGGACATCGAGAAGTGCTGGAAGTTCGTTGAGGAGCAGACCGGTGTTCCCATGAACTACGAGCTCATGTGCGAGTGCATCGAGCGTCAGAACGAGCTCCAGAAGTTCGAGTGGGAGAAGTGGGAAGTCGCTGCAAAGACCTCCTCTTACCCCATCAACGGCGTTGCACAGGCACTGTACCG
>CAYUQN010000156.1:0-1569 GCA_964446815.1 uncultured Oscillospiraceae bacterium
GCCTGCTTGCACAGCTTGCTGGTCTCCCCGTCCACGCCGCCATCCACTTCGATGTGGCATCCGGGGTTTACAGCATCCAGCATTTTTCGCAGAGCACGGATCTTGTCCATCTGATCGGCCATGAATTTCTGACCGCCGAAGCCCGGCTCCACAGTCATTACCAGGATCATGTCGCACTTTTCCAGATAGGGGATCGCCGCTTCGGCAGGAGTCCGGGGCTTCAGGGAAATGGCCGCCTTGCAGCCCAGATCATGGATCTGATCCAGAGCATCCAGAATATTCTGGGGCTGATCCGCCTCCACATGAATGGTCAGCCAGTCCGCACCGGCTTTGACGAACCGCTCCACATACCGGCCGGGCTTCTCGATCATCAGATGAACATCCAGAGGAATGTCCGAAATGGGCCGGATGGCCTCCACCACCGGAAGGCCGATGGAAATATTGGGGACAAACTGTCCGTCCATCACATCCACATGAACCCAGTCCGCCCCGTTGACAGCAATGTCCCGGATGTCACGCTCCAGATTCACAAAATCCGCAGCCAGAATAGAAGGAGAAAGTTTTGCCATATGTGTCACGCTCCTTATCATTTTCATAATGACAGCATATCATACCCTGATATAAATTGCAAGTGGTGCAACCTCCTTCATTCTGCACTTTGCATTTTGCATTCTGCATTATCAAAATTTCCAGCATATTTTCTCTCCCTCCGGCCATACTACTGTCAGCCCAAATTTAAGGAGGTCAATGTTATGAATTGTCATGCCAACAAGTGTATCGAGTGTACCGTCCATCAGTGTGCCCATCACTGCGAGAACGAGAACTACTGCTCTCTGGATCGCATTCTGGTGGGTACCCACGAAAGTGACCCCACTGTGAACGAGTGCACCGACTGCAAGTCCTTCCGCAAGAAGTAACCCGGCAGTGTCTGCGTACCATTGTGTGCGAAAAATCCGCACGCAATGGTACTTCTTTTTTCAGCGGTGTTTCACCTGCATTTCAGCCCTGATTTATATTGGCATTTTTCCTTGACGAAACCCGGTTTCTTAGGGTATTATGGTACACAATTCGGGGAAGAATTCAAATTTCGTTCCCTGCAAATACATACTTTCTTCATAATCAGACAGTATGATGACACCAAACATACAGAAGGAGGAACTAAGACTATGGATACCTTTGAAAATAACGAGTTTGACGAGTTCGAGACCCAGCCGGAACAGGAGCAGCCTCAGGCGGAAGCTCCCGCACCGGAACCCCAGCCCACCGCCTACCACGGCACCGGCGCAGGGCGCAAAGAATCCCCTTACGCAAATTCTCCCTATGAATCCGCTCCCATTCCGGAGCCCCAGAGCCGCTACACTTACGAGGAGCCCGCTCCCCGGAAGCAGCCCAAGCCCCACAAGCCCCGTTCCGGAAAGAAGACCGCCCGGAAGATCATCGCCGTTGTGGCTGCCCTGGCTGTGGTGGCAGGCAGCTGCGGTATCACCGCCACCCTCATCAACCGCCACTGGCAGCAGCGGGAGGATGCCATGACCGCCGCCTTCGCCGACCAGATCAACGGCTTGCAGG
>CAYUQN010000157.1:0-1559 GCA_964446815.1 uncultured Oscillospiraceae bacterium
AGGAAGTGGCCTCCGAGACCGATGCCGCCGCCCGGGTGGCGCAGCTCATTGCCGAGGGTTTCAGCCGGAAGGATGCCGTAAAGCAGACCGCCAAAGAACTGGATCTTCCCAAAAATGTGGTGTATGACATTGCCTTGAAAGAAGACTGACCTATTTGAGACAGCAAAAGAGGACGGATAACTCCGCCCTCTTTTGCTATACCATTATACCGTTACCGCTTTTTTCGCATTCAGCCGCCACTGGGTCAGCATACTGACTGCCAGCAGTGCCAGCACGAATACACCGTACCCTGTCACGGTCATACCGTCAAAGAGCTTTTGCAGGGCAAAATACACCACCAGATGCCAGTAAAACACCGGCATACTGATCTTTCCCAGCCAAACAAAAGGTTTCCATTCCAGAATCCGGGAGCAGATTCCCTCTTCCCAGGCCAGATACAGGATCATGGGGCAAATCCAGAAAGCACAGGCTCCATCTACGCCACCACTGATGATCTCCACACCAAAGCTCAGCATCAGGTAAAAAGATGCCGCCAGCAAAATCAAAGCCCCAGCTTTCAGTTTCCGGGCGTAGGGCTTCAAAGCAGGAAGCACTTCTGCCAGAAGGCACCCCAGGAAGAAATTCATGAAGGCCAAACCATTGCCATAATGGCAGAAGGGGATGTTCAGCTGGAAATTGCTGAGATAATACCCCAAGGCAACGCCTGCTGCCAGGAATCCATAATATGTCCACCCCGTTTTCCGGCAGGATGCACCCAGATAGTGAAGAAAATAGCACATAAACAATGCCGAAACAAACCAGGTAGGGGCATTATACGGCCCCATATTCTCCACGCCGCCACCGGTCTGAAGCAGAATGGTAAAGGCAACCTTCTTCAGATTGATGGCACTGGCACCATACTGCCAAACAGCCACCATCAGTGCTACCAGATTGGTCAGCAGATACATGGGATACAGCTTTTTCAGCCGCCGTCCCAAAAATGCTTCCATGGTAACATTGCCTGCCCCGATCCGATCCCGATAGCCAAGGGCAATGAGAAATCCACTAAGCATAAAAAAGATACTATTGCCCAAACTGCCGCCAAATAACCGCACGAAATCCATTCCCGGCACCATTTCCAAAACCGGGTCAATGGACAGGGTATTGTGCAGAACAATGATCCAGATACAGGCCCTTCAAAGTTCCCAGGGACTGGATTTGTTTTTTCTCTTCCAAGGATATCCCCCGTTTCTTTTTTTGTCAGTTTATCGCAAATCCATCTCTTTGTCAACCGCAGTCAATCACCCCCGGATGCTGTGTCATCCGGGGGTGATCGTTTTTTCAGTATTCCGCTATCTTCTTTGCGCAGGCCTGACAGATATTCTTCCGGCGGTAGGTCATCAGGCTCCGGGAGGAACCGCAGAACAGGCAGGCCGGTTCAAATTTTTGCAGCACGATCCGGTCATTTTCCATATAAATTTCCAGTTCATCCCGCTCCGAAATATCCAGCGTGCGGCGCAGCTCGATCGGCAGCACGATCCTCCCAAGCTCATCGACTTTCCGGATGATTCCCGTAGACT
>CAYUQN010000158.1:0-1551 GCA_964446815.1 uncultured Oscillospiraceae bacterium
TTTTGCTTTAGGAGTTAAAGAGCATTTCGTTTGTGGAGGGTACCTGATAGCAGTACAGGCTTCCGTCCGCACCGGGGGAGGTATTGCAGCCTATTGCAGAGTCGAGGAACAGGAAGTCCCCTCCGCCTGCATCTACCTTGCACGTCGTATACGATACCGCATAGATCGTGTCCTGGTACAGCTTGTTGCCGCAATTGCCGGCTATCGAGCTGCTCAGCTCATACTCCTCGAAATACAGAGCAGGCTTTTCATAGCTTCTTTTCATTACTTGCCACCTCCGATTGTTCCTTCGATGAGCTTTCCTATCGTCTCCGATACCTCCATCGCCCTTTCATTTGCATTGCCCTCAACCTTGAAATTCTCCTCGATCTTGAGCTTGGGCTCTGTCGGTGTCGTCGGTTCTACTGCTGTATATCCTGCTCCTGCAGGGGTGCTTGCAAGCTGCTGTACTGCGTAGGCACACACTTCTTCGTCTGCTACAAGGTTTACACTCCGGGTCGAGCCCTTGGTGTAGGTCACCTTGACGTTCGTTACGGATACGATGCCGTTGCCGTTATTCACTATGACTATCTTTCCGTCGCTTGCAGTCACTGCATAGTACATTTCGGTGCTGCTGTTTACACCTATCGTCTTGCCGTTTACAGCTACGGACACTGCCTTGCCGTCTGCGCTCTTGAGGCCTATCTGTACTCCGACTACGCTGCTCATGCTGCTGAGTTTGAACGCTATTCCCTGTCCGGAGGCTAGGTATACCTCGTTCTTCGGGCCGTAGTTCTTATAGTCCTCTGCGACGTCGCTTGTCTTGATCTTATGGCTTATTACCATGTAGCCATTGCTGTCGACCTTTATGCTGCCGTCGGGGTTCTTGTCGGGACGACCGTCAATGTACACTGCTCCGTTTACACTGCCGTTTGCACTGTTGAAGCTGTTTGCACTGAGGAGTGCGTCTCTGACATCGATGTACTGCGCGTTATACTCTCCGTCTGCTGCGTAGATATCTCCGTAGCTTGCGTTGAGGTTATTGTTATACACTCTTACACCGTCGAGGATGAAGCTTACGCTATTGAGTCTTGTTCCGTCCGAGCTTACAAGATCAAGTGCAGCAGAGTATGCTACTTCGATCTTTACGGTGTAGGTGCCGTAGGGCAGCTGAGTATTCTCGAATACGGGAAGCTGCCAGTAGCTATCCGCAGATTTGGTGGATACTATCTGCTTCATGCCTACCATATTGCCCTGCTTGTCGTATACGCTGACCTTGAAGCCGCCCTGGGTCGCAGTCGTTGCGGAATAAAGCTCAAAGCCCGTTCCGGTGAAGGTGAACTGTGCCGTTGCGGTATCTCCGCCCTTTGCGACGGTGACGGTCATTGCCTTGCCGAGGGAGTAATTGGTGTATTCTCCATAGGCTGCATCGTAGCCGTATACGCCCTCACCCGCAGTCTGCTTTATTGCCGCGATCGCAGCATCGGTCTTGCCGTTGTCGTACACCGCTGTCCAATTGCCGCTGTAGCTTACAAAGCTGTCTTCATAATATACGCTCGTTGCGGGGATGAT
>CAYUQN010000159.1:0-1550 GCA_964446815.1 uncultured Oscillospiraceae bacterium
CTTTCCTTCCCCGCCGCCCGGCAGGCCGCTTTGGAAGCTCTCACCGGTGACGCTTCCCTGCTGCGCCAGCCCAATGACATTCTGGCTGTGGAATACTGCAAGGCCATTTTGTCCCAAAATTCCAAAATGGATATCTTCCCCATCCACAGGGAGGGCAGCTATCACGCAGAAATCGCCGACGGGGAGAATCCCTCTGCCACCGCTGTGCGAAATCTGATGCTCCTGTCCGAAAACTGGAAAAACTGCATTCCGAAACAGGCCCTTTCCTGTTTTGAAAACGCCCCCCTTCACACCCTCGCCGCCGGAGAACGGGCCATTCTGGCAAAGCTGCGCACCATGACCGATGCCGAATTTGAAACCCTGCCCTATGGCAGCGAAGGTCTTTGGCGAAAGCTCATGCACGCCAGCCGCCGGGAGGCCACTCTGGATGCCATTCTGGAGGCCACCAAAAGCAAACGCTATACCCGCAGCCGGTTGCAGCGCATGGTTCTGTGTGCCTTTCTTGGCATCACCCAGAAGGATTTGGAAACAGAAATCCCCTACTGCCGGGTTCTGGCCTTCAATGACACCGGAAGAACCTTGCTGCGTTCCGTAAAGAAGGAGGGCTTCTATCGTAACGCCGGGGAACAGATTGATCATCCCTATCAGATGTTGGAGCACCGCTCCGGGGATCTGTACGGTCTTTTTGCCGTAGAGGGCGTGGAGGCTCCGAAAACAGAAGAGAACCGACGGGTCATCTATAAGCGTTGATAGTTGATAGCTGATAATGCACATCAAGAGTGGAAATACAATGTCATCCCGACCAAGGCGAAGCCGCGTGGAGGGATCTACACACTTATGGGCATTTATGCAGTGGATAAGTGCCAAGATCCCTCGACTCGCTGTTGCTCCCTCGGGATGACAGATTTGTGCGAAACTTATCGTTTTTGCATTGATCGTTTTATAAAAATAACGTGCAACGAACCTTCTCGTTGCACGTTATTTTTCTGCCGTTTCTTTCTTTTTTGTGGGAATCAACAAAATGATGCCTGCCAGAGCCAGCATTGCCGCCGGGAAGATCATCCATTCTTTGTCCGTCTCCGGTTCCACCACGGCAGGCTCTGCCATGGGCAGAACCTGTGCGGTGATTTCTTCCGCTGCATATCGGGCAGGAATGGCACTGCCGTCAAAGCTCAGCCCCGCAATGGTGCTGATGCCCAATGCCTGAGAATACAGGGTATCCATGGTCTTGCCGGTGGCGTTGGCCCCATTGGCAACCAACCGGATCTCCCGGCCACCATAGTAAGCCCCATACCGGAAGGCTGCGGCAAATACCGCCGTTCCCCAGGGGATGTGGTAATCACTGCTGACCACCGCCACACTGGTGACCTGAGGGTACTGCTTGTTCAGAATGTCATAAACCCGGGTAGCATTGGCATGGGTGCTCAGGGCCTTGGTCTCCAGAATCAGGCGGCTGCTGTGCAGCCCCTTTTCCTGTAGCCAGGCGGCCATCTGTCCCGCTTCCGTGGCACTGCTGCCGGAAGCCGTAGCACCGCCGGTGACGCAGACAT
>CAYUQN010000160.1:0-1528 GCA_964446815.1 uncultured Oscillospiraceae bacterium
AATCGTGCGAAAGCACGATGCGTTGTGGCAGTTCGAATCTGCCCAGCAGCTCCAAAACAAAACCGCCACAAAAGTGGCGGCTTTTCTTTGTTTTCTTGCAAATACGCACTTTTTAGCCTAAAATGTTTTGCGTTTCAAGCTTTTCTTTTTGGTGTTCCCACACAAAAAAGAGCATAATTGTACACGATTATACAATTATTTTGGTACATAATTGGTACATTTTTGGTACATTTTTTGAGGGGCAATATCCGTTATTTGCTGTCATCATAAAGGGCGTGTTTTGCAGCCTCCCAATGTTCGCACATAATCACTGCTAATGCCTCGTTTGGCAATAGCGGTAGCGTAGCTATATGCGTCTCGTATTGCGTCAAGCTTATCACGCCAAGACGACGGTAGTTGCTCTGCTATTGGGTGAGCAAGCTGTCACGGTATACAGTTGTTTGCCCTGCAATTCATCTACTGATTGCGGAGTTACAGCACATCCGTTTTTACTGTCTGCTGTCCTTGCGGCATTTAAGGCATTAGAAAAAGCGGTGCTGTCAGCGTCGAAGTTTTGCAACTCCGTCGCAACAACACCGCTTGCCTGTAAAGCCGTCTTAACACGGATTAAATGCTCTCGAGAAAGCTCTTGATATCCTCGTCCGAGTCCCCCAAATCTCGGCACCTCTGTACCAGTCCGCTGTCGTTTGGAAACTCCGTCAACCATTCCGCTATCCATTCGGTTGCCGTCATTTGCAGCACCTCCGTTCGTGTTATTAGTATAAGGAGCATTTGCGGTGTTGTCAATATTTTGTCGTTGATTTGCCTGTGCTACTTCTGCTTGTGCTTGTTTGTAGATATCGGGGAGCTGTTCGGCTGTGCCGCTACCGTAAATGGTGTAGCCTTTTGCCGTTGCTGCGTCTAATGCTGCCGCTTCGCTTCTGTACATTTTGCCCGTTGTGGGCTTTACGCTTGTTTCGCTTTCAAGCTCTACGATGGTATACACCGCATTTTTGCCGCTGCCTTTCTTTTGCACAGCGTATATCGGGTTTCGCTGTGTGTGCTCAGTGATCTGGACATTGCTGTTTTGCGAAGAATTAAAGTAATTTCGGTCGACTCTGCGTTGAATAGTTGCCGTAGAGGGTTTATTGCCTAATGCGTATTGCAAAGCAAGCCTTGCACCATTTGTGGCTTGAAGCTGCATTTGTCACTGTCATACTTCGCCTGATCAACTTCACCGTTCCAGTCTCGATAATCGTCCCATGTATCACGGAGAAGATCGCAATGCAGTAATAATGCCGGAAATAGCGGAGATACTCCCTTATCGTCGCAATCGTTAAAATACTCATCTATCAGCTTACCGAGCTTTTCTGGCTTAATCTTTAGCGGTTTACCGTACATATAAGCCCTCTTTGTATATATTTATACAGTTTATATATTTATTTTATATCTATTTATATATAATTATATATAAAAGAAAAGAGAGAAAAATAATAAAGAGAGAAAAGAAACCCTCCTGCTCTCGACTGTATATTATTCCGGCTGTCAA
>CAYUQN010000161.1:0-1520 GCA_964446815.1 uncultured Oscillospiraceae bacterium
CGTAGGGGGCGGCGCCCTCGATACCCCGGCGGCCGCAGGCCGCAAAGCCTCCCTTTACACAAGGGAGCCTTCGGCGCTCCCGCGCCAGTGCAAACACGATGATGTCGCAATTTTAAATCATTGATTCACATCGCCAATCACAGCCCAAACAGGTGCACGCCGGTCATGCTGATAACGCCCATGATGATGCCTGCCAGCACCACCCCCAGAGACACGGCCAGGGTGGTGGACTTGATGCCCATATCCAGAAAGGAAGCTGCCAGAGTTCCCGTCCAGGCACCGGTGCCGGGGAGGGGAATGCCCACGAAGATCAGCAGGGCGAAGAACAGACCGCCCCGGCCGGCCTTCTGGCTCAGAGAATGGCCGCCTTTTTCGCCCTTTTCCAGACAGTAGGTGAAGAATTTTCCAATATACTTCTTATCGCCGCCCCAGTGCAGCACCTTTCGGGCAAAGAAGTAGATGATGGGCACCGGCAGCATATTGCCCAGGACGCACACGCCCAGAGCCGTCCAGTAGTCCAGACCCATGCCCACCGCAATGGGCACGCCGCCCCGCAGCTCGATCAGAGGCACCATGGACACCAGAAAAACAAACAGATATTTTTTCAGCATACTTATCTCCTGTGTGAAATTACACTTCATTGTAGCATGATTTTTCTCCGTTTGCAACTTATGTTTTCCTTAAGAGACCATGAAAATCGGGAAATTCTTTGAATTTTTCTTGAATTCTCCCGGCAGGACTGGAAGTTTTCGTTTGGTTGTGCTATAATGCGAGTAACTATATCATGCAGGGGTATGCCCAACGTTTCATGTTGGAAATGGAGAGAAGATTATGCTGGAATTATTAGCACCCGCCGGATCCATGGAGTCCCTCCGGGCGGCGGTTCAAAACGGTGCCAACGCGGTCTATCTTGGTGTCGGCACCTTTAATGCCCGACAGAGTGCCAAAAATTTCACCCCCCAGACTTTGGTGGAAGCAGTGAAGTATTGCCACGTCCGGGGCGTGCAGGTGCATTTGACTCTGAATACGCTGGTTGCCGACCGGGAAATGAAGGAAGTGGCGGAGACCATCCGTATGGCTGCCCAGAATAATATCGATGCCTTCATCGTTCAGGATCTGGGCGTGGTGCAGCTGTGCCGCCAGATCGCCCCTCATATTCCCATCCACGGTTCCACCCAGATGAGCGTCCATTCTCTGGCCGGTGTCCAGCTTTGCACCGCCATGGGTATGCAGCGGGTGGTGCTGAGCCGGGAACTGAGCCGGGAGGAAATTCGTTATATCTGCGCCAACAGCCCGGTGGAGATCGAAGTCTTCGGCCACGGCGCACTGTGCATGTGCTATTCCGGCCAGTGCTATATGTCCGCCGTCATCGGTGGCCGTTCCGGCAACCGGGGCCGCTGCGCCCAGCCTTGCCGCCAGAGCTACGGCTATGGCCACTGGCAGGACAAGTACCCTCTGAGCCTGAAAGACAACTGCCTTGTCCACTACCTCCGGGAGCTGGAAGAAATGGGCGTTGCCTC
>CAYUQN010000162.1:0-1503 GCA_964446815.1 uncultured Oscillospiraceae bacterium
AGCCATGGCCGTTACCGGTGCCGTGGTGGATATGCCCATTTTCATGCCCCTGGTTGGTATGGATAAGGAAGAAATCGTCACCATTGCCCGGAAGATCGGCACCCTGGAAACCTCCATTCTGCCTTACGAGGACTGCTGCACGGTCTTTACCCCCAAGCATCCCAAGACCAAGCCCACCATTGGCCAGCTGCTGAATGTGGAGCAGAGTCTGGATCGGGAGGGCCTGATCCAGCGGGCACTGGACAGCATTGAAAAGATCAAGGTGAACTACCATGACGAGCCTGTGCTCTGAGGTTCTGAACCGTCTGGCAGGCAAAAGTCTTGTCACGGCGGAAAGCCTTACCGGCGGCGGTATCGGCGCAGCCCTGACTGCCGTTTCCGGCAGCAGTGCCGTATACAAAGGCGGCGTGATCTGCTACACCAACTGGGTCAAGCAGAATATTCTGGGGGTACCGGAGGAGATTCTGAGCACCTGTGGTGCCGTTTCCGAACCTACCGCCAAAGCCATGGCGGAAGGGGTGCGGAAGCTGCTTCAGGCGGATGTATCCCTGGCTGTCACCGGCCTTGCCGGGCCTGGGGGCGATGAATTCGGCCATCCCGTAGGAACGGTATTCATCGGTTGCGCAATAGGCCAGACTACCGTTGTCCGGCATTACTGCTTTTCCGGTTCCCGTGAGGAAGTCCGGGAGCAAACCATCCGGGCGGCCTTGGCACTGGTGCTGGAGCTGACAGAAGTATAAGAAAGAACCACCCATGTTCCGATTAAGGAGCATGGGTGGTTCTTATTGATTGGGAGAATGAATAGCGTGCTTTCGTCCAATTGCAATTACTGGGCTGAAACCAGATAATTTTGGAAGAACACTTCGCTTTTGTTCTCGCTGTCAAACAGAGAATTGTATTGCAGGCAGGCATAATCCTCCAGCCACTGGGCTTCTTCCCCTTCGGCCTCCGAGAAGGGAAGATAGGTTCCCGCCTGCCGGGAATAGTAGCCGTAGGCGTTGATGGCGGGGATCTGCTGCTCCATATCCTTCAAAAAACTGTGCAGGGGAGACAGGGGCAGTCCGGCGGCTTCCAGCAGATACCGGGACAGATAATTCAAGCTGGTGCATTCCACTTCCTGCTCCGGAATATCGAAGTTTGCCCAGATGTAGAAGGGAACGGTGTATTGGAGCATTTGCTGGGAAAGAGTATCAAAGCTGCCGCCGTGGAGCTCCTGGAAAAAATCCCCTTCCACCTGGGGAAAGTGATCTCCGAAGAACAGAACGATGGTCTTCCGGTCGCTGTTTTCCAGAGCAGTGATCAGGTCTTTCATGGCGTTGTCACTTTCGTGAAGCAGTGTTAAATACTGTTCGGCCATGGAATAGCTGCCTTCCATTCCTTCCAGGAACACGGTCTGGGAATAATTTTCCTCTTCGTAGGTATAGTCGCCATGATTCTGCATGGAGATGGCAAAGAGGAAAAGGGGAGTGTCCTGCTCCTGATCCAGAATATCCAACATCTGGG
>CAYUQN010000163.1:0-1501 GCA_964446815.1 uncultured Oscillospiraceae bacterium
GCCGTGTCTACTTTTTTGCCATTTTTAATTTGCGCAATTTATTGTACCTTATCCCCGATTTTTAGCCTATCCCCAAACTATCCCCAAAGCAAATTTGAGCGGAGGACAAAACAGCCAGAAATGTTAGAAAAACACCGGATTTCTTGCTGAAATCCGGTGTTTTTATGGCAACAGTATAACAAGTTGATACAATTTTACAGAAATCGGCGATGCAACAGCAAAAATCCAGGAAACACCATATAATTTTGCGTAATTGGAACACCCGCAAACACGCGACAATTGCGTAATTTATTTTTTCAAAACACGCAATTTCTGCGTATTTCACTTGCGTATTTTATTTTTTGGGGTATAATAGGTGTTGAGGTGATGCAACATGACGCTCAAAGAGCTTCGCAAAAAGAAGAAACTGACCCAAGCAGCGTGTGCCAAATACCTGGGAATCCCCCTTCGCACTTATCAAAACTACGAAACAGATGCCTCCAAGGCCGGTTCTATCAAGTATAACTTTATGCTGCAGAAGCTGGAGCAATACGGCTTTGTAGACGAGACCCATGGTATTTTGACCGTAGAACAAATCAAGGATATCTGTTCCTCTGTGTTTGAAAACTACAGTATTGATTATTGCTATCTTTTTGGCTCTTATGCAAAAGGAAAAGCTACTGAGGTCAGTGATGTGGATCTGTTGATATCTACGCCCATTTCCGGAATGAGATTCTATGACCTTGTGGAGACGATCCGGGAGGCTTTACAAAAGAAGGTTGATGTTTTGAACCGAGAGCAGCTGAATGACAATCCGGAACTCATCAACGAAATACTGAAGGACGGTATCAAGATTTATGGATAACAAGAAAGATAACAAATACTATGTAAAAAAGATCGTAACCGACCTGGCTTTCATTATAAAACACACCAACGGCCTGACACAGGCAGATCTTGACAGAAATGAGATCCTCTTAGACTCGGTCATGTTCCGGCTGATTCAAATTTCGGAGAACAACCACTTACGGACAAATAGGACACAACGGACAAAATGCACCGCTCCAATAAAAAAACTTGATATTTATCCGTTTCAGAGTCAATACATACAGTACATTTCATAAAAAGGAGATGCTATATTGCAAACAGATTCAAAAAATAACATAGCTTCTAAAAGAATCCGCGCAAAAAGGAAGTCCCTCCTTGCGCGGACTTACATTATAATTTAGTTCGAATCAATGCATCAACCTTAGGCAACGCATATTTCAGCAGTTTATCCGAAACCGCTACAGCACCCGTAGGAAGCAAGTCGCTATACTCGCTCCACATGGCTGGGTACGCCACAATCTCACGTTGCCGATCTGTTGTCTTGATATAGTGCTTTGTTCCGGTTCCAATAATCTTAAACTCTGCACTCAACGCATTCAGCGGAGCCAACAGCTTATCCTGCTCATCGTATGGCAAAGCCTTCGGTAGCACAGAATCTTCGCACCAATTCAACAAGTCCAATGCTGCCGAACGATCC
>CAYUQN010000164.1:0-1493 GCA_964446815.1 uncultured Oscillospiraceae bacterium
TAGTTCTGCATTCTGCGCCAGCCGCCGCCGACGGTGGCGTTGCCGGAGGTCACCACCCGGGTGTTGGGCAGGGCCTGGGAGATCTTCCAGGCGGCACTCTTGCTGCCGAAGATCATATACACGTTTTTCAGCCAGGGCATTTCAAGCAGGGCGGAGGTATCCGGCCAGGCGTTGCCGATGTTCAGATCTTCCAGCGCGGTGCAGTCTACCAGGGGAGCCAGATCCCGGATGGCGCTGTTGTCCAGCTCCAGGAAGATCAGGTTCTTGCAGGAGCGGATGGGCTCGATATACTGCACGTTGGTCCAGGCCAGGATCAGATATTTCAGCTTGGGCATATACTGGACGAAATCGATCTGGGACAGAGTCATGTGCCCCAAGTCCAGGCACACCATGTCGATGCAGTAGCGCAGATTGTAAGCATAGTCATCCGGCAGGCGGCCGACGCCGAAGTGGTTGGGCATGAAGTTGTCCGCATCTGTCCGCAGAGCGATGTTGGGCCCCAGGCGGACAGTCCAGACCACTTTATACTGCTCCTGAACCCGGTCCCGGAAGGCGGCTACGTCCTCGTTTTCAATGGGGCACTGGGCCAGATCCTTCATTTTGCTGTTGCCCCAGTCGGGGTCATCGATGCCGCACAGACCCAGAATCAGGGTTTGAGCCTCGGGAAGATAGGCCATGGCGGTTTCCACCGGGGTCAGATCCTCCAGAACGGTGGTGGAGAGGTCTACTTCCGTGGTGGTGTCCGGATACCGTTCTCCGGCGATCTCTACTTCCCAGCTGATGGCAGCATCGGGATACTGCTCCCGCAGTGCCAGAACCGTGGCAGCAGAAGCTTCCGGCTTCACCAGATGCAACGATTGCAGTTCTTTCAGATATTGCAGAAGGTAGACTTCGTTTTCCGCAATGCCCTCCACCGTCAGTTCCGTGGCCGCATAGGGAAGACGCTGGCCGCCGGCCTGAATGCAGAAGTCCAGCCCGGCATTCAGGCAGTAGTCCTGCAGTTGGGAAAAGTCCGCCCCGGCATCATTGCCGCAGGCTACTACCGTTTTTAGATTGGGAAGACAGGCCAGAGAAAGAATTTCACTTTCTTCGGCAGAAGTGGCAAAAACAGTGGTGGTATCCGGGTCGTAGCTTTCCCCGGAGAACCGGAACAGGTAATCTATCTGCACGTTGGGCAGGGTTTGCCGCAGGGTCAGCAGCTGAGCGTAATCCGTGCAGTCCGTGGCGTGGACGGTCTTCAAATTCGGCAGGTAGGACAGTGCGGAGATATCTTCATCGCTGAGGGTGGTAATGGTGATCTCCGTTATCTCACTGTCCAATGTTCCCTCCTGGAAGGGCACGTTCCAGTGAATGCCACAGTCCGGAAGAACGGTGTGAAGCTTGTCGTAGTGCCGGATGGTGACGTTCTTTTCCGTCAGATCCAGCTGGGTACTGTTTCTGGCGTAGAGCCGGAAATCCACCAGATGGAAGTTCAGCGCCAAAATCACCAGTGT
>CAYUQN010000165.1:0-1475 GCA_964446815.1 uncultured Oscillospiraceae bacterium
CACCGCTCCGTTACGGACAGCCGCAGATAGCGGATGTCTCTTCCATAGCTGTCGATCATAACATCAGTACCTTCCGAAGGTGCAGTTGGGCCAGTGACAGGCTTTACACATCTGGCACAGGCCACCGTCTGCCAAGTTGGTCAGTTCTTCCCTGGTGATCCGGTCACCGGCGAAAATCTGGGGCAGGAGCACGTCAAAAATGGTGGTGGGCAGTTTGATGGCAGCACCGGGAACCCCCAGAATGGGAATATCCCCCAGATAGGCTACCAATGTCATATTACCGGGCTGAGCGGGAACGCCGTGGGTCACGATATCTGCACCCAGTTGGCGGATGGCTGTGGGGGTCAGATCGTCGGGATCCACGCTCATGCCGCCGGTGAAAATGAGAAAATCCGCGCCGTTTTCAAGATGCTGTCTGGCGGCATTGACGATCATATTAAGATCATCATCGCAGATGGTAATGCCGATGATTTCCCCGGGATACTGCTTCATCTTTGCCCGAACCACCGGCTCGAATTTATCCTGAATACGGCCGGTGTAGACTTCGGAACCGGTGATGATCACGCCGATTTTCTTCGGCTGGTAGGGCCGCAGATCCAGCAACTTTTCTTCGGCACAGAGCCGTTCCGCTTCCAGAATCTGGCTTTCCTGGGTCACAAGAGGCACGATCCGCATGGAGGCAAGCCTTGCGCCGACTTCTACAGGATAGTGATCCGGCAATGTGCAGATGGTGATATCTCCGATGGAATCGATTTTTTTCAGCAGCTCCCGGTTCACCCGGAACAATCCCCGCTGGTCAGCAAAGAGAAGGACTTTGCCCTCGGCGGGTTCAGTGTAGTGGGCACCCGCCACGGGAGCCATGGCTGCCATGCGCCGGGCGCAGTCGTCCTCATGAATTTCTCCGGCGTTTTCCTCCCAGACGAAAATGGTGCGCTTGCCGATGTTCAGCATGTGCTCGATGTCGGATTGCTGAATGATGTGGCCCCGCTTGAAGGCAACGCCTTTGAATCCGTCATTCATTTCGGTGATATCGTGGCACAGCTCCATGCCGATGGCGTCCTGAACCTTTACTTTTTTCATCTTCGGTTACCTCGTTTCATTCGTCTTTCAGAAGCAACAGGGCTTCCGGCGGGAGGGAGAGGGTGAGTTCGTCCTGTTTCATGGTTTGCCAGGTGGCCTTGTCGGTCTCCCAGCCGATCCTGCCGGGGGAAGGGACACCCTGGGGTTCCAGCAGAATGGTATCGGAGAAGGGATTTTCAATGACTTCTGTAACCCGGAACCGGAAGGAATTTTTCCCCGGTGTGGGGGAAAGATCGTGCATCCGGATCCCGATGGCGGTCACATCGTCCCCAAGCGCCGGAACCTCCAGTTCCAGCCCCCAGTCTGTGGCGAGAATTTTTCCGTTGCCCAGCCGCCGAATGGGGGAGATGTTTTTGCAGCCGGTCAAAACGGCACCGCTTCTGGTTTGGGGAGCG
>CAYUQN010000166.1:0-1471 GCA_964446815.1 uncultured Oscillospiraceae bacterium
GGTGTGCGGCTTCTGGCAACGGCCCATGCCGGAACATTGGCAGATTTTGAAAGCCGGGACATTTACAAGCCTCTACGGCACAGGCATCTGTTTGACCATCTTGTTTTGCTGAACCGCAATCAGACCTTTACGGTAGAAAGGATGAGGGTATGCACATGAAGTGGATAGGAGCCTGCCTGATCCTTGTCGGATGCGGTGGCTGTGGCTGTTCCATCGCATCTTCCGCAAAACGGGAGGAACGGCTGCTGAACCAATTAAGCCGGATTCTCAACTTTATGGAGTGGGAGCTGGAATACCGGCTGACTCCGCTGCCGGAACTGTGCGCCCAGGCAGCGGAAGAGAGCGGCGGCATTTTGCGGGATACTTTTCGCGCCCTGTCCCAAAAGTTGACGCAGCAGTATGCCCCCAGCGCCGGAAGCTGCATGGGGGAAGTTTTACAGCAAACGCCCCGACTTCCGGGGCGGATCCGCAGGCATCTTGCCTATTTGGGAAGATGTCTTGGCAGGTTTGATCTGCCGGGGCAGCTCAGCGGCATCCGGGCCGTCCAAAAGGCCTGCCGGGATGATTTGGAGCGGCTGCATCAAAACGCAGAAGTACGGTTGCGGAGCTATCAGACCCTTGGACTCTGTGCCGGAGTGGCACTGGTGATTTTGTTTGTTTGACTATGGAAATTGATTTGATTTTTAAGATCGCCGCCATCGGCATCATTGTTTCGATCCTCAATCAGGTGTTGACCCGTTCGGGACGGGAAGAACAGGCTACCATGACCAGTCTGGCAGGACTGGTAGTTGTCCTGATGATCCTGGCGCAAAAAATTGCCGACCTGTTTGATCTGGTAAAGACCCTGTTTGAATTCTGATGGAACTGTTCTGGAAAGGGGTAGCTGCCCTTCTGTTGGCTTCTGTCCTTGGGTTGACCATTGCCCGGCAGGAAAAAGACCTGTCGGTGCTGGTGGTTATGGCTGGCTGCTGTCTGGGTGCGGTAGCTGCAATGAAGCTGTTGGAACCGGTTCTGGATATGTTCCGGCAGCTGGAATCCATTGCGAACCTTTCGGACGGGATGCTGTCCATTGTGCTCAAATGTACGGGCATGAGCCTGATTGCGGAGATTGCCGGAATGATCTGTCAGGACAGCGGCAGTGCATCCTTGGGTAAGACACTGCAAATTCTGGGGACGGCTGCGGTTTTGTATATGTCTACGCCGCTATTTACCAATGTATTATCCCTGATCCGGGAGATTTTATATCGTTTATGAAACAGTTTGCACTTTCACTGATTTTGTTTTCCGTTCTCGTTATGCCGGTAAAGGCGGTATCCATCGAAGCCCCAAAGGTTCCCGCTTCCGGAGAAGACTACATGCCGGAAACTGTCACTTCTTTTGGGGATGCCATAAAGGCACTGGCTGAAAAAGCCCTGACCCGGTTGCAGCCGGAGTTTGCTTCTGCGGTGAAAACAGGTACGGCTCTGTTTGC
>CAYUQN010000167.1:0-1457 GCA_964446815.1 uncultured Oscillospiraceae bacterium
TCGATCCTCCTCTCCACGAGTTCGTACCCACCGAGGAAGCCGACATTGAGGCACTTGCAAAGGCACAGGGCAAGAGCGTTGAGGCGATAAAGGCACTCATCGCATCCCTCCATGAGTTTAACCCCATGATGGGTCACAGAGGCTGCCGCCTTGCAGTAACCTATCCCGAGATCGCAGCAATGCAGACCAGAGCGGTTATAAAGGCTGCATTGAATATAAAGAAGGCACACCCCGATTGGGAGATGATCCCCGAGATCATGATCCCCCTTGTCGGTGAGGTAAAGGAACTCAAGTACGTCAAGGATATCGTCACCGACGAAGCCGATAAGCTCATTGCCGAGTCCGGCATCGAGATGAAGTACCTTGTCGGTACCATGATCGAGATCCCCAGAGCTGCGATAACCGCAGACGAGATAGCTAAGGAAGCGGAGTTCTTCTCCTTCGGCACCAACGACCTCACTCAGATGACCTTCGGCTTCAGCCGTGACGATGCAGGCAAGTTCCTCGATGCATATTACGAGAAGAAGATCTACGAGAACGATCCGTTTGCGAAGATCGACCAGAAGGGTGTCGGCAAGCTTGTCGATATCGCCTGCAAGCTGGGCAGAGCGACCCGTCCCGAGCTGCACCTCGGCATCTGCGGTGAACACGGCGGCGACCCCAGCTCCGTGGAATTCTGCCACAGAGTGGGTCTCGACTACGTCTCCTGCAGCCCCTTCCGTGTCCCCATCGCTCGCCTCGCCGCAGCACAGGCTGCTATTCGCGAACAGTGCTAATCAGTAGTTGCGAATAACGCAATAAGTTAATAATAACTTTCGCCCACATTATCGAATGATAGTGTGGGCGTTTCTTTTTTGGCTCTAATCCCTACAATTTGTAGAGGTTAGAGCCTTTTTTTATTTTATCCCATTCGTCTTGAATGGGATTTTTTTATTTTTTCAAATTTTTTTGAAAATGGTTATATTTTTGTCCTTCTCGCTGCCTACTCCTTGAGGGCAAGTTGAAATATTCAGTTTGTCCAAGCACCTTGACAACTGAATATACATTCAACAAGTACATTCCTGAACGGAGTATAAAGCTCAGCCGAATGAAGGTACGCCAAGAACCACCTGCCCTATTGGGTTATCTCGGAAAGCAAGGTGGGTAGCGATTCCGAACTATTCTGAAATATCCGATTGCTACGGATACGGCAATGAAACGTGTCAGGGACAATGATACTTCTCTACGGAGCTGGCGGAGAACCCGGCAGAGGTGAAATTCCTATGAGTTTGGTTAGCAGCCGAACGCCTGTTGATTTCCTTTTACGCATTTGGGGGATGAGATCGAATTAAATGCGACGACATAAGCACAAAGAGAACAGTGCTTTGTGTTTATGTGGATATTTATAATCCAAATCTAAAAAGAAAGGAGAGCAGAAAATGCCAAACTGTAAGACGATTGCAATATGCAATCAAAAA
>CAYUQN010000168.1:0-1451 GCA_964446815.1 uncultured Oscillospiraceae bacterium
GCCGATTTGAAGGCCGTGGCGGTCTATTCGGTTTATAACATGGTGGTCAGCCATATTCAAAATCTGGCGCTGTCTTTTTCCTCCGGCATGGAGGCAGTTTTCGGGGATATGCTGGCCAAAGGGGAATATCCCCAGCTTCACCGAACCTTTGACAGCTATGAGACCCTGCTTTCGCTGATTTGTACCATCCTGTTTTCTGAGACAGTGGTGCTCATTGTTCCCTTTATCCAGATTTACACCAGCGGCATTTCCGATGCGGATTATTATGCTCCGCTGTTTGGTACGTTGCTGAGCCTGTCTGCGCTGCTGTACTGCCTGCGGATACCCTATCACAATATGGTCATTGCGGCGGGGCACTTCAAGCAGACGGAGCTGGCCTCTTATGGGGAAGCGGCCATCAATGTGGTGCTGTCCATGTTGTTGGTTTCCCGAATGGGGCTGGTGGGTGTGGCCATCGGAACATTGGCGGCAACGGCGTTCCGGTTTTTGTACTACGTTTTCTACCTGGAAAATCATATTTTTAACCGGAACAAAGGACTTTTTGGAAAGCGCCTTTTTGTCAACACCCTTTCCTTTACTGTTTCCTGGGGTATGGGGAGTTTGGTAACCCGCCATGTCCGGATGGGAAATTACGCCCAGTGGGCAATGTGGGGTATTGTGACCGGCGTTTTGTCGGCGGCAGTGGTTTTTGGCGTGAATCTGGTTTTTTCCCCCGAAAGCTGCCGGAATCTGTTGAAAACTGCCATTGCCCCGGGAAAAATAAAGAACCAAAAGGAAGGATCCTATGCTGAATTCCAATCTTGACTTAACCCACAAAACCATCCTGGTCACCGGGGCCGCCGGGTTTATCGGGGCCAATCTGGTGATGGAGCTAATGCGGACTCTGGAGGGAGCCTGCATCGTGGGACTGGACAATCTGAACGACTACTATGACGTTTCCCTGAAAGAATACCGGCTGAAGGAGATCGAAGACCAAGAACAGGGAAGCGGCTGCACATGGAAATTTGTCAAAGGCGACCTGGCGGACAGGGAAATGATCCATTCCCTGTTCTCGGAGTATGGTTTTGACGTGGTGGTGAATCTGGCGGCTCAGGCGGGGGTGCGGTATTCCATTACCAACCCGGATGCGTATATTTCTTCCAATATTCTGGGATTTTACAACATTCTGGAAGCCTGCCGGGAAAGCCTGGGGACGAAGCATCCGGTGCAGCATCTGGTATATGCCTCTTCCAGCTCTGTCTACGGTTCCAATAAAAAGGTGCCCTACAGTGTAGATGACCCGGTGGATCGCCCGGTGTCTTTGTACGCTGCCACCAAAAAGTCCAATGAGCTGATGGCCCATGCCTATGCCAAGCTCTATAACATTCCCTGCACCGGACTGCGGTTTTTCACCGTCTATGGCCTACTTTGGCTTTACCAACAAGCTACTGGAAGGAAAGACCATTGAAATT
>CAYUQN010000169.1:0-1450 GCA_964446815.1 uncultured Oscillospiraceae bacterium
GTCTTAATTTGTCTTATGATTTTTAAATTATCCCCCATAATTCTCCAAAATATGACACAAGGGTTTTGATATATTTAGTTTAGATTATTTTACCAAAGAAACCATTAACATATTCAAAGGAGGAACTCTTATGCTGAAAAACCTGAAGCCGCCGTATCTGGGCGTGGCGTACTATCCCGAGGACTGGTCGGAGAGCGAAATCGACTTCGACATTCGCCGCATGAAGGAACTTGGCGTCAACGTCGTGCGCATCGCGGAATTTGCGTGGCATCGCATGGAACCCAAGCCCGGCGAATTTGACTTTTCGTTTTTTCACCGCGTGGTGGATCGCATGGGCGAGGCGGGCATCGGCGTCGTGCTCGGCACGCCCACGGCCACGCCGCCGCAGTGGCTGTCGAAACTGTATCCCGACGTAATGGTTGAAAACCCCAACGGCCGCAGGGCTTCTCACGGCGGACGCCGCCATTGCTGCTCCAACAACGCCCATTACAACGAATACTGCATGCGCATCGTCGAGCGCATGGCGCAGGAGTTCGCCGACGATCCCGCCGTCATCGGCTGGCAGATCGACAACGAAATCTACGCGTGGGACGGCTGCTTCTGCCCGGACTGTCTGGCGAAGTTCCGCGAAAGCCTGCGGGCGCAGTTCCATTCCATCGACGCGCTCAACGACGCGTGGAACCTCAACCTCTTCAGCCAGTGGTACGACGACTTTTCGGACATTCCCGCGCCGCGGGACGCGTGGCACAACCCGCACCTGCATCAGGCGTGGAGAACCTTCCAGCAGGATTCGCATATCGCGTTCGTGCATCGTCAGGCCGAAATTCTGCACCGCTACGTCAAGGTTCCCGTGGGAACGGACACCATGCCCGTCAACTGCATGGACTATCGCCGTCTGACGCAGGCGCTGGACATCGTTCAGTTCAACCACTACAACACGCCGGAAAACCTCTTCGCCGAGTGCTTCTGGTTCGATTATCTGCGCACGCTGAAGGATCGTCCCTTCTGGAATACGGAAACCGCCACCTGCTGGAACGGCTCCATCGCCATCACCCAGAGCGTCAAGCCCGACGGCTTCTGCCGCGCGAACTCGTGGCTGCCGATCGCGCTGGGCGGCGAAGCGAACATGTACTGGCTGTGGCGCACGCACTGGGCGGGACATGAGCTGATGCACGGCGCAGTGATCGACTCCAGCGGCCGCGATATGCTGGCGACCGGCGAAGTCGCCGAGGTGGCCGAAGGCTTCCGGAAGGCTGCGGATTTCCTGAACGGCACGAAGGTTCGGACGAATCTGGCGATGCACTTCACCGCCGTGGGCTGGAACATGCACGCCAGCCAGCCGGTCGTGGAAAACTGGAACTACGAATCCACGCTGCAAAACCACTGGTATCGCCCGATGACAAAATGCGGCCTTCGCCCCGAATTGATCGACGCCGCGCAACCGCTGGAG
>CAYUQN010000170.1:0-1436 GCA_964446815.1 uncultured Oscillospiraceae bacterium
GGCTTTGAAGATATCTTCGCCGGTATCGTCAAGTGGCCCATGAGTGTCATCCGTCTCAACGGCAAGGATCCTCAGCGGATCGCCGATCTGGCAGACAAGATCCTCACCGCATGGCGGGGCTATTCCGATGAAACCGTGGGCATCGTGGCCTTCTCCGATGGGGAGCCCCACAATACCATCACTCCCATTGCCCGCCGCCGGGGCGACCTGTATGAGCTGGATCTGGTGCTGCGGTGCAATATCACCACAGAGGAACATCCTCTGGGCGTGTTCCACCCCCATGCCGAAAAGCACCACATCAAGAAGGAAAACATCGGCCTTATCGAAGTCATGGGTCTGGCGGTGCTCCCCAGCCGCCTGAAAGGTGAGCTGACTGCCCTTTCTCAGGCCATTGTGGATGGCGCTGACATTGCCGCTGACGAAATCCTCAGCAAGCACGCCACTTGGGTGGAGGAGCTGAAGGGCAAGTATACCTTCACTGCCGAAAACGCCATGGATATCCTGATGCAGGAGACCGGCAAGGTCTTCTCCGAGGTTCTGGAAGACGCCGGTGTGTACAAGTGCACCGCAGAAGGCCGGGCTGCCTTCTGCAAGTTCGTGGATGCTGTGAACGCAGAATGAGGGGCTGACATGAAAGCCTTGACCTATCTGGAACGGGGCAACTTTGCCCTGACGGAAAAGCCCAAGCCGGAGATCCAAAATCCCCGGGATGCCATCGTCCGGGTGACACTGGGCTCCATTTGCACCAGTGACCTGCACATTAAGCACGGCAGCGTGCCCAGAGCCGTCCCCGGCATCACCGTGGGACACGAGATGGTGGGTATCGTGGAACAAGTCGGCACAGAGGTTACCAACGTTCAGCCCGGAGACCGGGTGACGGTGAATGTGGAGACCTTCTGTGGCGAATGTTTCTTCTGCCAGAATGGCTTTATGAACAACTGCACCGACGAAAACGGCGGTTGGGCACTGGGTTGTCGCATTGACGGCGGTCAGGCAGAATTCGTCCGGGTGCCCTATGCCGACCAGGGACTGAATAAGATCCCGGACAGCGTGACGGACGAGCAGGCACTGTTCGTCGGTGACGTACTGGCTACCGGATTCTGGGCAGCCCGGATCTCGGAAATCAAACAGGAGGACACCGTCCTCATCATCGGTGCCGGGCCTACGGGGATTTGCACCCTGCTGTGCGTCATGCTGAAAAGCCCCAAACGGATCATCGTCTGTGAAAAAGATCCGGCCAGAGCCCAATTTGTCCGGGAGCATTACCCGGAGGTGTTGCTGTGCCAGCCGGAGGACTGTGAAGAATTTGTCCGCAGTCACTCCGACCACGGCGGTGCGGATGTGGTTCTGGAAGTGGCCGGTGCAAAAGATACCTTCCGGCTGGCCTGGAAATGCGCCCGGCCCAACGCCATCGTCACGGTGGTGGCCCTCTATGA
>CAYUQN010000171.1:0-1433 GCA_964446815.1 uncultured Oscillospiraceae bacterium
AAAACAGAATACTGCAATCTGTATCCGAATTTTGATAAAAATTTTGAGAACTTATTTCTCAATTTGTTGTCGGATATATCATAGCTGACCAATATCATATTACACACCCCATTCGGGGAAGTTGGACTCCAACGTTCCCCTCATAAAAGCTCTGTAAAAGTCGCGTATGTAAGCATACATTTCGATTTTATGATCTAGGATCGCCGACATGAAAGCTTTGCTGTATTCCGCAGACTTTTTGTATTTCAGTACCCATTTGCCATCATAGATTTCAAAGTCCTTTTCTTTAAACTGCCCGAGGTTTATTCCCTTCTTGACCTGCTTATCAATTATCACCCTGAATGGCTCTACCATATCACAAGCAAGAGATTTACGCATATAAAACTGCCTGTGCAATATGCCGTTGTACCTGTCAAAGCCGAATATTGACAGCAGGGCATCGATATACGAAAAAAGCATCGTATAACCGATATCGAGAAGTGCGTTTGTCATATCAAATTTCACTCTCGGTTTACGGCCTCTCCATACAACATTATCAAAATAATATCTGAAATATACCTTTGACGCACTGCCTTCAACGCCCATAATACTCTGTATACTCTCACACTCGTTGAGCTCCAAAGCATATTTATCAAGGCATATTATTGCGTTTTTCAACTCATCGCTTTTGTTTCGTATTTCGGAGAGCAGGCGACGTTGGTTCTGAATCTTATTTTTAATAAGCAGCTTTCCGGCATCAACACCGCTGTAATTATATTGATTCCTTCTCAGCACCGTGTTGCCCTCCGCAAAAGCACTTATTGTTTGATATGGTCTAAAGGAGGTCGTCATCAAAACGATTGCAAAGCCGAATTTTTTCGCACGTTCTATCAAGCCGCTCGTGATGCTTATATGCCCGACTATAAACAGAGCGAAAAGTCTATAGCAGGTAGTTTGGCAGATTATCTTATCATTTGCGTCTTTTACGATAACGTTGTCGTTTCTGAAGGAGAGCTTTTGTCCGTCCTTTGTAATTAAAAGCAATATCTGCTTTGCCGCAAAGTCAGTGTTTGAAAGCATTTTAAACCTCCCTGTCGCAGTACGGAGCATAAATGCAGTGGGCACACTTTTCGTGATTTGTTTGAACAAAGCCTTGAAAATCGAAATTTTCAAATTCCATTACGGTATTTTTAAACTTTTCAAGCATTATTGGGTCGTTTTCAGGTAAATCGATAGGGTAATTCTTGTTGTCATCAATACTGTGAATAAGCATTTTCTTAATTTCATAGCCCATTTCGGTCATAGCGTAATACTGTGCATAGAGCTGAAATACATATCCGTCATATACAGTCTTCACTCTTTTCTTACGCTCGATCAGGGTTTTGGTAGCTTTATTATATATGTCGATTTTACCTATTAAGTTGTACTTTTCGCAATAGACCTCCAAGCTTTTA
>CAYUQN010000172.1:0-1433 GCA_964446815.1 uncultured Oscillospiraceae bacterium
ACTTCTTCTCCACCGCCGTTTCCGAGGAAGAAGCCAAGGAGGAAGCTAAGTGGGTAGTCAATATTCTGGATGGCTACCCCATCACCTACCCCGTGGTCTATGACTGCGAAAATTTCAAGGAAGAATCCAGCCGCCAGTTCCATATGACCAAATCTGCCAGAACCAATGTGGCGCTGGCCTTTCTGGAAGCCATTGAAAAGCAGGGCTACGAGGGCATGTTCTACGCATCGAAAAACGACATGCAGTACGACAACTTCTGGGATGTTTCCCGAATCGAAGAGGATTATAAAATCTGGGTAGCCCAGTATCCCGACGAGCCCTACCCCACTACGGCCCAGTCCAGTTATGATGGCACCCACCACATGTGGCAGTACAGTACCACCGGCACCGTCCCCGGTATCAGCCAGAATGTGGATCTGAACATTGCCTATTTTGGTTATGAAGGCACCAACGAACGGTATTCCAAAAAGGAACCTGCCGAAGTACAGCCCGATGTGGAAGCCATGTTTGACTTTACCGAAGTCAACGAACTGGTCACCGCCAAGAATGAGACCAACCTCCGGGATATGCCCAGTCAGGGGGAGGAAGCTTCCGTCATTGCCGTGCTGAAAAACGGTGAAACCGTCCAGCGCATTGCCGTCAGCCCCAACGGTTGGTCTAAACTCAATTGGAACGGCACCGTCTGTTATGCTGTTTCCAGCTACCTGACGGAAGACCTGGACGCCGTTCCTCAAGAGGCGGAAGAAGATGATGGCATCGAAACCGAATTTCGTCCCATGAATCAGCAGGTCACCGCCAAGGATGTGGTGAATCTGCGTCTGCTGCCCAGTGTGGAACACGAGGGCGCAGAAGTTGCAGCCCAGCTGAAAAACGGCGACCTCGCCACCTGTGTCGGCATCAGTGACAACGGCTGGGCCAAGCTGGAATATCAGGGCAAGACCTACTACGCCATATCCAGTTACCTGATGATCCTGGGTCAGGAGGAAGCCGCCAAGGCCATGGGTATCCAGACCCAGTTTGAAAAATGCAGCGACTCCGTCACCGCCAAGAACGAAGTGAATCTGCGAAGCATGCCCAGTGTGGAGCATGAGGACTGCGTGGTAGTTGCCACACTGAAACACGGTGAGGTCGTCAAGCGCACCGGCATCAACCGGGATCTGGGCTGGTCGAGAGTAGAGTACAACGGACAGACGCTTTACTGCGTCAGCAGTTATCTGGAGGCGGCAGAGTAATGGATAATATCATCATTCGCAGAGGCTCCCAGGCAGATACGGAGGCCTTTATCCGCCTGCTGGCAGAAGTCCGGCAGGGCATGACAAACAAAGAATGGTTCTACCTGGATCCCCCGGAGGATGTCCGGGAAATGATGGAAAACGGCGTCATGACCCTCTGGGTGGCCATGGACGGCGAAAGACTGGCAGGTGCCTTTGATT
>CAYUQN010000173.1:0-1427 GCA_964446815.1 uncultured Oscillospiraceae bacterium
GAGGTACGCGTGAGATCCATTCACGGCGGCGTAGGCGCCATTACCGAGACCGACGTTATGCTGGCCTCCGCGTCCAACGCGATCATTATCGGCTTCAACGTGCGTCCCGACAACAATGCGCGCGACATCGCCGAGCGTGAGAAGATCGACATCCGGCTGTATCGCGTTATTTACAACGCCATAGAGGATGTGCAGCAGGCGATGAAGGGTCTGCTTGCGCCAAAGTTCCGCGAGGAGATACTGGGTCACGCCGAGGTGCGCCAGACTTACAAGATCACCGGCGTGGGCACCATCGCAGGAAGCTATGTCATCGACGGCAAGATAGCCCGCAACGCCAGCATCCGTCTTTTGCGCGACAACGTTGTTGTGCATGAGGGCAAGATCGATTCCCTCAAGCGCTTCAAGGACGACGCCAGGGAAGTTGCTTCCGGCTACGAGTGCGGCATCGGCATCGAGCGGTTCAATGACGTTAAGGTCGGCGACGTGATCGAGTGCTTTGTCATGGAAGAGATTCAACAGTAATTAATGCAAAGGGGGCTGCGTTGCAGGCGCGAATTTGCGTCCGTCAATGCAGCCCTGTTGACTTTATCAGGAGGAAAAAATGCCTGGCTATGACAGAATAGACCGCATTTCCGAGGAAGTGCGCAAGGAAATTGACACAATTATACGCGAGGATCTGAACGACCCGCGTATCGGCGGCACCTGGGCTATCACCCGCTGTGAGGTCACACGCGATCTGCGCTACTGCAAGGTGCGCATAAGCGTGCTGGAGGAGGATATGCGCGCGGACATGATGAAGGCGCTGCGCTCTGCGGCGGGCTTTGTGCGACGCACGCTGGGCCACCGCATGGATCTGCGCTATGTACCCGAGGTATCGTTCGATCTGGATACCAATATCGAGTATGCGGCCAGGATCAACAGCATTCTCAGAGAAACGGAAGGAACCGCAAATGACGATAACTGAGCTGGCGGCATGGTTTGCCGATAAGGATGATATCGTCATAATAAGCCATATTTCGCCCGACGGCGACGCCTTAGGCAGCGCGCTGACGGTGAAACGGGCGTTTGACAGGCTGGGAAAGCGCGCCTGCGTGACGCTGGCCGATCCGGCGCCGCAACGCTATGCGTTCCTGCCCGGCGCGGCGGATATCTGCGCGCCTGATTCTATGCCATTTACGCCACGCTGCGCGTTTTCGGTGGACGTTTCCGAAATAAGCCGCATGGGTGCGGCACGGGCGGCGTTCGACATAGCCCGGCACAAAGCCGTGTTGGATCACCATGAGACCAATCAGGGCTTCGGCGACGTGTGGTATGTGGACGGCAGTCGCGCCTCCACGGGCGAACTGGCGCTGGAATTTATAAAGGCGCTGGGGCTTGAGCCCGACGGAGATATTGCGGACTGCGTGTTTGTGGCGCTCTGTACGGAC
>CAYUQN010000174.1:0-1423 GCA_964446815.1 uncultured Oscillospiraceae bacterium
ATTCCATCCACTGTCAGCATCGATTTGTTCGAGGGAGAAAGATTCTGGGGAGGAAGAGTGGCGGACGGGGACAAGATGCCATTCTCAACCGGATTCCACAGCACCCTCAGCGAGAACAGCGGCAATCAAGTCCAGCCGCTGCTTATCTCCAACAAAGGACGTTACATCTACAGCGACAAGCCTTTCGACATTGATGTCCACGAGGGACGGATTACCCTTTCCGCTCTCACCTCCCGCGTGGAGACCGCCGTCGTCGGGGACAATCTCAAGGACGCTTACGAGTTCGTCTGCCGGAACTACTATCATTACGACGGCTCGCTGCCGCCCGTGGAGTTCTTCGAGAAGCCGCAGTACAACACATGGATCGAACTCCAGTACAATCAGAATCAGGCTGATGTCCTCCGCTATGCCCAGGGCATCATAGACCATGGACTTCCTCCGGGAATACTCATGATCGACGACACCTGGATGGAGGATTACGGCAAGTGGGTGTTCCATCCCGGGAGGTTCCCCGATCCCAAGGCCATGTGCGACAAACTACACAAGATGGGATTCAAGATTATGCTTTGGGTCTGTCCTTTCGTGAGCATGGACCAGTATCAGATTTACTCGCAACTCTGCGCAAAGGGTGCGCTTCTCACCACACCCGAGGGAAAGATCTATCCCGTCGAATGGTGGAACGGAGTCTCCGCCGAACTTGACCTCTCCAATCCCGCCGCAGTGGAGTGGTTCGACGAGCAATTGCATTCCCTTATGGACGAATACGGGGTGGACGGTTTCAAGTTCGATGCGGGGGATTTCAATCTCTGGCCTAAGGATGCCGTAACATACGGCGGAGAAACCTACTATGAACTTTGCTCCGACTTCTCGAAGTTCGGCGCGAAGTATCCCTACAACGAGTTCCGTGCCGCATGGAAGGACGGAGGACTGCCGCTCGTCGAGAGGCTTCACGACAAAGCTCACAACTGGGAGTCCGTAAGACGCCTCATCCCCGAAATGACTGCCGCCGGATTGCTCGGGTATTCGTTCACCGCGCCGGACATGGTGGGTGGAGGATCTTTCGCATCTTTCCTCCCAGGTTGCAAGATCGACCAGGATCTCATTGTCCGTTCCGCACAGACACACGCGCTGATGCCCATGATGCAGTTCTCCGTCGCCCCTTGGAGAATTCTTGACAAGGAGCATCTCGATGCCGTGCTCAAGGCCGTGAAGATACGCAACGTCCTGCTTCCCGAGATCGTCAGTCTCATCCACAGGGCCGCCAACGAGGGCAAGCCGGTCGTGACTCCGCTCGAATACAGGTTCCCGGGACAGGGTCTCGAAGACATACAGCAGGAGTTCATGCTCGGTGACGACATACTCGTAGCACCCATGGTCTATCCCGGGCGAGAAATGGATGTGGTGCTCCCGGAAGGTCAATGGC
>CAYUQN010000175.1:0-1423 GCA_964446815.1 uncultured Oscillospiraceae bacterium
CAGACAATTTTTTTGCCACTTTCTTGTGTAATTTTTAATTCGTAATCGTTTGCGTATTTGGTGGGTCAGCAAACGAAAAAGAACAGCCCGCTCATTGCGGACTGTTCCTGTTCCATTTTATTTATTTGCCTTCAAAAGCTTTCTCGCAGCAATGATTTGCAGAATCGGTGCAACACCCATAAAAAGGCCCACGCCTCCGATAAAGAGGAAAAAGTAAACCAAAGAATAAAGCACAAAATATGTGACCGTAGCCAGCACTGTGAGATAGTACAACCATGTCATCATCTTGCGCAGTGCATTCTTTTTAGATACTATTTTCAACAGGACACTTACCGCAAAGGAAATGCAAACCAATCCAAACAGGCGATATACTAGCGGGTCACTTAAGAAGCGATCTACAGCAGACGGCCAGCTTCGCACCTGAATGCCGGAATACATAAAGCCCGAGAGAAAAGATATAATGATAGCTACAATATTCAAGGTCAGTACGGAATTGACTACTTCAATTGCATTATGGTTTTTGCTTTCTGTTCTGGTTTCAACTGGGCAACCGCATCCAGGGCAAACGACCGCTTCATCATGTAGTTCTTTTCCGCATTTCTGGCAATACTTCATCATCCTACCTCCTGAAATCCTAACGCAAAACAAATTTTTCGCCAAACAATGTATAGGTCAACGGCTTTTCTACATCAGTTGCAACCACTTTAGGAACCACCATGTAGACACGAAATTCATAGGTTTTTTCCTTGAGCTTTTTCATAACAACACCATTCGGGATATCGCTCCATACCCCTTCACTTGTTAAGCGGACAGACAATCCTCCATCAGAATATTGGTAGCCATTGTCATAATTCAGCGTACCTCTGTCGTTAATGACAATATCCTGTTTCGATGTATTTTTAACAGTATAGGAGATCACACAGATCGTGTCATCCTCACTTTTAGGACGCAACGCATTTTCCAGGTGATGTCCTGTTGCATCCTCAGCAAGCGGCATCCAGTAGGAATCGTTTGCACCTCCCCAGTTGTCCATTACGTCCGTAAACTCAATATAATTGACCGTGAGTTCCCGATCAACCAACGCTATTGTTTCACCAATCTGGTTATTACTGATATTTGTGTCACATGCAGTTAGAGCAGCACAAGTGATTAGCACCAGTATTACGGATAGGATTTTCTTCATTCTAGCCCTTCTCTCTCCAAAAATAAAAAAGTGCGCCTACCGAAGTAAGCACACCAAAAAACGCAAACTCCGATAGTCGCCAAACTAATCAATATACAGCATCGCTATGCTCACATTGACGGAATTTGCATTTTTGTCATATTCAGAATGTGAGCAAAAAAGGGTGCAAAAAGTACAGCATCCCCTTATTGAGTATTCCGCCTGAGATTGCGCACTGCGACCGCTGAGATTGAGCAGCCG
>CAYUQN010000176.1:0-1410 GCA_964446815.1 uncultured Oscillospiraceae bacterium
TGTATGATACCAACTACATCATTGCCGATGAAGAAGAAATTCAGGTGCATTTTGTTGCGGCAGCCGACAGCCCACTGGCACGGAAAAAGGCGGTTTCGCTGGAAGAACTGCTGGATCAGCCTTTTATGCTGACAGAAAAGGGTATGAGCTACCGGCGGCTGCTGGATGAAAAGCTGGCCAGAAACTCTCTGGAAATTCAGCCGGTGCTGGAAACCGGCCGGGCAGACCTGATCTGTGCACTGGCAGAGGAAGGGGCAGGCATCGCTTTCCTGCCGGACTATGTGACCCGGGAGGCTCTGGGGGCGGGGCGGCTGGCAAAGCTCCATGTACCGGACTTCCGGGTGGTGGTCTGGAAACAGCTGCTGTACCGCCGGGAAAAGTGGGTGTCCATGCAGATGCGGGCCATGATCGCCCACATGGCCCATATCCGGCTGGGGGAGGAACGGAAATGAAAAAGTGGACAGCATGGTTGCTCCTGCTACTGTTGCTTACCGGCTGTGGCCGGAAAACGGTGGCAGTCGTTCAACCGGAACCGGAAACAAGCCTTGAAATGACTGCGGCACAAACCCAACCTCCTGCCACAGTGCTGCCAACGGAAGAAACGGAAGCAGCGTTGCCGGAACCGGCGGATGAAGACTTTGTCCGGATTTTGGACTACATCCCCACAGCCACTCAGGAGCTATATTATGCCACAGACCGGAATTTCACCGGGCAGGTAATTTATGACTTTTCCGATGCCTATCTGCGCTACGGCACCGTGAAAAAGCTCATGGCCGTCAGCGAAGACTTGGCGGAAATGGGGCTGCGGATCAAAATTTGGGATGGCTTCCGGCCGGTGGCGGCTCAGTTTACCCTGTGGGAGATATGCCCGAACCCTACCTATGTGGCCAACCCCAATGTGGGCTTTTCCTCCCACAGCCGGGGCAATACCGTGGATCTGACCCTGACGGATGAAGCGGGGAAGGAAATCACCATGCCCACCGGCTTCGATGATTTTACAGCCAAGGCTGACCGGGATTACAGCGACTGTACCCCGGAAGAAGCGGCCAATGCCCAGATCCTGGAATTGCTGATGGAGAAGCACGGCTTCAAAGGCTATCAGGGAGAATGGTGGCATTTTTCGGATACGGACAGCTACGAGGTGGAAGAAGTGTTCCTGTCAGAGGGGTAATGTGCTGCGCTGTCTGCGGCAGATAGACAATTGTGCGAAATATACGAACGGTCTGCAATTGCAGGCCGTTTTTTCTGGGTAAATTTTGCATTGACAAAAACATGTTTGTAAGTATAATTGTATACAATAAAACATGAATCCGAAGAGAAACCAAAATTCATTGGCCTTCCCTTCGGAAATGATCCCCAGAAAGGAGCCCTGTTTATGCTGGAGATTTCCGGAAAAACCAATTTGCTGGA
>CAYUQN010000177.1:0-1403 GCA_964446815.1 uncultured Oscillospiraceae bacterium
ACGCACAGCACAAGGCAAAATACGACTATGAGTAAAATCAGCTTTTTCATATTGATACCTCCGCTGTAAATATGCCCGATTATTCGGCATTTATTCAATTGAAAACCGAGCCTTGTCGTGATATATTAAAAACATGGAAGATTTAAAGAAAAACGAAATATTTGAGGCAGAGATCGTCGGCTACTCATCCGAGGGCTCGGGAGTTGCGAGGATCGGCGGCAGGGCGGTTTTCGTCCCGAAAACGATAGTCGGTGAGCAGTGGAGAATTCGCATCCTCAAGGTCACGGCAACAGCGGTCTACGGCAGAGCGGAGGAGCCGATAAAGCTGTCCGAGGAAAGATGCGATCCCGAATGCGAATATTTCAGTCGCTGCGGCGGCTGTGTGCTGTGGCACATGAGCTACAGGGAGGAGCAAAGCTTTAAGCTCTCGAAGCTCAATGACGCACTGACTCACATAGGAAAGCAGACCGTGAGGGCAACGGAGATCATACCCTGCGACAGCGTATACCGCTACCGCAACAAGGGCATCTACGCCTTTAAAAATACCGCAAACGGCATTTCCTGCGGCTTTTACGCTCCGAGAAGTCACGAGCTTGTACCGGTTGAGTGTTGCCTTATCCAAAACGAGCTTGCGGACAGAACCGCAAAATCGCTGCTTGGCTTTGCGAAAGAGAGGAACATCCCCGCCTACGACGAGGAAAGCGGCAAGGGTGTGCTGCGGCATATCTATGTCCGCACTGCGGTGAATACAAAGGACGCAGTTGCCTGTATAGTGACGGCAAGAGGCTTGGGTGCAAATACGAAAGCCGCTGTCGAGCGTCTCACCGCAGACTGTCCGGAGCTTACCGGCATAGTCCTTTGCGTTGACAAAAAGCCCGACAACGGCATATTAAAGGGAGATATTCATACGCTTTTCGGTCGCGATACCCTGCGAGACAGCCTCGGCGGTATAAACTACGAGATATCGGTCAGAGCCTTTTATCAGATAAATCCCCCACAGGCGGAGAAGCTTTATGAAAGGGCACTTTTGTACGCCGAAGCCGACAGGGGAACGGTTTTGGATATGTACTGCGGTGCAGGCACGATAAGTCTCTACCTTGCCAAGGGAGCGGAGCGAGTTATCGGAGCGGAGATAGTCCCCGATGCGGTCGCAAATGCAAGGCGTAACGCCGAGAGTAACGGCATAGAAAATGCCGAGTTTATCTGTGCCGATGCCTCCGATGCCGCAAAAATGCTTGCGGACAAGGGGATACGCCCCGTTGCCGTCGTCACCGATCCGCCGAGAAAGGGCATGGATGAAGCGGCGATAAAAACGATAGCCTCAATGTCACCGGAGCGGATAGTGTATGTCTCCTGCAATCCTGCGACCCTTGCCCGTGACATTTTGCGGTTTAACGATTGCG
>CAYUQN010000178.1:0-1390 GCA_964446815.1 uncultured Oscillospiraceae bacterium
GGACGATACCCTGCTCGACTTTCACCGCGCCGAGGCGGTCGCGCTCACGAGGCTGGGCGGGGCGCTCTCCTTCCCGACGGATGCGGAGACGATCGCGCTGTACAGCCGCCTGAACGAGCAGTTCTGGAAGCGGTATGAGCGCGGCGAGATCACGCGGCAGGAGGTGCTGATCGGGCGCTTCCGCGCCTTCTTCACCGCGCTCGGCCGAGCGGACGAGGACGCCGCGCGCGCCAAGGCGCTCTACGAGACCTACCTCTCCGAGGGGCATTACTTCATCGACGGTGCCGAGGCGCTCCTCCGAACGCTCGCCCCGCGTTACGACCTCTACCTCGCCTCCAACGGGACGGAGAAGGTACAGCGCGGGCGCCTGCAAAGTGCGGGGATCGCCCCCTACTTCCATGCCTCCTTCCTCTCCGAGCGCATCGGATGCGCCAAGCCGTCCCCTGCCTATTTTGACGCGATCTTCGCCGCGATCGGCGAGGAGAGGCGCGCGGGCGCCGTCATGGTGGGAGACAGCCTGACGTCGGATATCCGCGGCGGCGCCGCCGCGGGGATCATCACCGTCTGGTTCAACCCGCGCGGGAAGCCCTGCGACCCCGCCGTGACCCCGGATCGGACGATCGCGCGCCTCGCCGACCTCCCCTCCATCCTCGATGCCCTCCCGCCGATCGGGCGCGCTGACTGAAACGGGCGCGCGGCGGCTATACTTACCGTAAAAGACCCATAGCAGAGCGGAACAACTCGTAAAAATGAAAGGAACCCCCGATGAAGATCGCCTTTTTCGACACCAAGCCGTACGACAGGCCCGCCTTCCTGCGAGAGGGCGAGCGCCACGGCATCACCTTTAAGTTCTTCGAGACTAAACTCTCGCCCGATACGGCGGACCTCGCGCGCGGCTACGACGGCGTCTCGGTGTTCGTCAACGATACGGTAAACGCCGAGGTCATCGACACCCTGGTCGACGGCGGCTGCCGCGTGATCGCGCTGCGCTGCGCGGGCTATAACAACGTCGATACCCGCTACGCATTCGGGCGCATCCACGTCTTCCGCGTCCCCGCCTACTCTCCCTACGCCGTCGCCGAGCACGCGATGGCTATGCTCCTCACCTCCGTGCGCCGTATCCATAAAGCGTATATCCGCACGCGGGACTTCAATTTCAGCCTCAATAATCTGACAGGCTTCGACCTGCACGGGAAGACGGTCGGCGTCGTCGGTACGGGTAAGATCGGTCGCGTCTTTATCGACATATGCCGCGGCTTCGGTATGCGCGTCATCGCCTACGATAAATTCCCCGCCGCCGACGCGGGCATTGATTACGTCCCCCTCAGCACCCTCCTCGCAGAGAGCGATGTCATCTCTCTGCACTGCCCGCTGACGGAGGAGACCTATC
>CAYUQN010000179.1:0-1378 GCA_964446815.1 uncultured Oscillospiraceae bacterium
ATGGCCCACTTGTTGGCCCGGTTTTCGTGCTTTTGCCGACAGTCCCGGGCGGCATAGATGTTATAAAAGCTGCCGGTGACGCAATGCCCCAGCTCGTGGCTCAGGTGGATCCGTTCCTGAATGCTGCCGTCCATCTCCCGGGGATCCATGCCGATAAAGCACTGCCCCGTCTCCGACATCAGGGACATGGAACCGGTCTGTGGCAGAGAAAACCGGCAGACCGGAATATTCTGTTGCTGCGCAAGATCATAAAGCTGCCTCAGCTCCATGGTAACTCCTTACTTCCGCCCCTCCCGGTCTTTGACGAAAGCGGCGAATTTTTTTACTTCCTCATACATTTCGTCGGTGATGTTTCCGTCGCCGCCGAAAAGGGCAAATTTAATATCTGCATCGGACACCCTCCGGACAGGTTCCCGGCTCTCCGACTGACCCAGCAGATAGTCGGTGGTCACGCCAAAATATTCCGCCAGTTTTCCGGCAGTGGTGCCATTGGGCTTGCCACCGTCTTTCCACTTGGCCACAGCAGAGCGGTTCAGGCCGATATCCGTACAAGCCCGGTAAACGCTGATATTCTGCTCCTCACACAATGCTTTAAATCTGTTAAAAAACACAAAAGTTCCCCCCAGCCGTTTGTGCATTGCGGCAAAGATTACTAAAGTAACCTGCTATCCCTTGACAATCCACAAACTCTGGGTTATAATCCAGGCATAGAGGTTACTTAAGTAATCTATCGCAACATTATTTCTAAAAATACGCCAATATTTTATCACAACAGATTACTTAAGTCAACGACTCTTGGCGACTTTTGTGGGTTTTCTTCGGCTGACAAAAGAATACCATAAATTCTGTCCAACTAATTGGACATATAATAGGAGGAAAAACAATATGAGTATTCTGGAAATGAAAGTGGACGCATTGGTGCGGCTGTGTGCTGCGGAGAAAGAAAGCGAGCGGAAGGTGCTGCGCCGGGAACTGCTGAATCTGATGGATGCCGGGAATCAGAGCATCCCGGATCCGGAGTATCAGATCTGTCAGCTGCTGCTGGAACTGGGGGCACCGGATCACCTGTTGGGGCACCCTTATGTGGTGCAGGGGGTACTGCTGTGTCTGGAAGACCGGATGTACATCGACAGCATCACCTTCGGCCTGTATCCCCAGCTGGCAGCCCAGTTCGATACCACCGCCGCCAGGGTAGAGCGGGCCATCCGGAATCTGGTGGAGGTGACCTGGAGCCGGGGAGATGTGGATGTGCTGAGCCACTATTTCGGCAACACCGTCAGTCCGGAGAAGGGTAAGCCCACCAACGGCGAATTCATCGCCCGGCTGACCAACATCGTCCGCCTGCGGCTGAGGGAAACGGCTGCTTAAGGGGGATCAC
>CAYUQN010000180.1:0-1358 GCA_964446815.1 uncultured Oscillospiraceae bacterium
ACAACAGCCTGCTCAGCAACGAGCGGCTGGAGTTTCTGGGGGACAGCGTGCTGGGCATGCTGGTGGCAGAATACCTGTACCGGAATTTCCCCAACCGCCCGGAGGGCGAGCTGACCCGGATGCGGGCGGATATGGTCTGCGAGCAGACTCTGGCCGCAGCGGCCAACCGCATCGGCATCGGCGAGCATTTGCTGCTGGGTCATGGCGAAGAGCAGGGGGGCGGCCGGAAGCGCAATTCCATTCTGGCCGATGCCATGGAGTCCGTTATTGCGGCCTGCTTCCTGGATGGCGGCATGGAAGCGGCGCTGAAGATCGTCAAGCGGTTCATTTTCGTGGAAGTCCCGGTGCAGAAGATGCACAATGTGGACTATAAGACCCAGCTTCAGGAACTGGTGCAGCAGAAGAAAAATCAGGTGCTGTCTTACGCCCTGGTGGGCCAGTCCGGCCCGGATCACGACAAGAAGTTCGATGTGGAAGTATCCCTGAACGGTTCTGTTGTGGGCAGCGGCTCCGGCAGCAGTAAGAAGCGGGCAGAGCAGGATGCCGCCCGGTGCGCCATCGAAAAGCTCTTCCCGGGAAAATGACCGGGAAATGGGTGACCATTCCGGAGAATCCAAAGAGCCCCTGAGGCTGATAACCGCCCCCGGGGCTTCTTTCCGCGGAAAAAATGGGCAAATGCGGGTATTTCTTGACAAAACAGGCAAAATGAAGTAATATTAAAGGACTGGCTAAGGCTGGACTATCCTGACAGAGAGGAGAAGAGTATGGATCTGAACGATAAACTGCTGGAAGTCAGCAGACTCTTCCGAATCGATTACGAATATCTGGGCTACGAAACCATTCAGATGGGCAACGTAAACCGGACTTATAAAGTGAATTTTATGCTGCCGGAGGGAAAGCCGAAATCTTTCCTGGTGCAGAACGTCAATACCTATGCTTTCCGTAACCCCGTTGGCCTGATGGACAACATCGACAAGGTTACGGAATTTATCCGGGCAAAAAAGCCCGGCCAGCTTGCCCTTCACTTCCATCACACCGCTGACCGGAAGACCTACATTGTGGACGGCAAGAACTTCTGGCGCATGACCAACTATGTGCCTTCTGTGACCTACAATACCGTTACCGATCTGAATATCATCCGGGATGCCGGTAAGGCTTTCGGCGAATTCCAGATGGATCTGGCGGATTTTGACATCAGCCAGCTCATCGAGACCATTCCCGGTTTCCACAATACCCGCTCCCGTTACGCCGCTCTGAAGAAGGCTGTTGCCGAGAACAAGGTTGGCCGGGCAGAGGAAGTCCGGGAGGAAATTGACTATCTGCTCAGCGTGGAGGATCTGGCCTGCAAGCTGACGGAT
>CAYUQN010000181.1:0-1347 GCA_964446815.1 uncultured Oscillospiraceae bacterium
ACGACAAGAATACCGCATTCTTTGACTGCATCTATGTTCAGGACGAGACCGGCGGTATCTGCTGCTTCCCGATAGCAGGTAACTACAAGATCGGTGACATCGTACGCATCACCGGTACCACCGACTTCTACCAGGGTGAGATGGAGCTCCAGACTACCTCGATAGAAAAAATCGGTGAGACCGATCCTCTTGCACCTATCAGCGTGACCGCAGCTCAGATCAATGACCGCAGCGTCCTCGGCAGCTTCATTACCGTTAAGGGCACTATTGAGAGCTTCGAGCTTGAAAACGGTCTTGTTCAGACTATCATGGTCAAGGATAAGGCAGGCAACGTAGCCCGTGTATTCATCGACGGCTATATCTGCACCGACAGTGATGTTCAGAATCTTAAGGTCGGCTACGGCATCACCGTTTCCGGTATTGCATCCTATGACGATACATTTGCAGGTGTCGCACCCAGGATCCGTATCAACGACCGTAGCAACATCGTTGTTGATCCCTACACCGATGTTATCAACAGTGGTTATCACGATTGGATCGTCGAGGCAGCAGAGCTCGGCATAATCAAGGGCTATGCAGACGGTACATTCCGTCCCAATGCCTCCGCTACCAGAGCACAGTTTATAACCATGCTTTGGCGTGCAGTCGGTGAGCCTGCTTCCGATGCCGAGCTCAGCTTTGCGGATAACGCAAGCATCGACAAGAACTACCTTGACGCTGTCAAGTGGGGCGTAGAGAACGGCATTATCAACGGCTTTAACGACGGCAACTTCCGTCCCAATAAGGTCATTACCCGTGCCGAGATGGCGACCTTCATGTTCCGCTACCTCAAGAACGTTGCAAATTACGACTTCGGTGACGTCAAGCCCGTAAGCTTCACAGATGCAGCAAGCATTGCGGCACCTTATGTTGAGGCGGTCAATGCACTGGTATCCGCAGGTATCATGAACGGAACCACCGCAACCACCTTTGCACCGAACACCACCGCAAACCGCGGCATGGTCGCAACAGTCATCCTGAGACTCCATAACCTCTTGGCAGACTAAGCAAAACTCAATAATCCCGATGCCTTACGGCATCGGGATTTTCTATATCGTTATACATATTAAAATGTAGATATTAAAATAGCCGCTCCCATTGGGAGCGGCTTAAACTATGGTATAGATCAGTTTTTGAGGAAGAACTGCTTATCGTAGTTACCCTGGATGCAGCGGACGATCTGAGAGAGGACCTTGCAAACGGGAGTGTCAATACCGAGCTCCTCGCCATACTCAGCGATCTTGCCGTTGAGAACATCGATCTCGGTCTGACGCTGATGGAAGAGCATATCCTGGCACATGGAGGGGT
>CAYUQN010000182.1:0-1343 GCA_964446815.1 uncultured Oscillospiraceae bacterium
GTGGAGGTGGCTTCCTCCATTCCCCTCGACCGCATCGTGCTGGAAACAGACTGCCCCTACATGTCCCCGGAGCCCTTCCGTGGCAAGCGCAATGACCCGGGAAAGCTCTACCGCATGGCAGAACGCCTGGCGGAAATCCGGGGGCTCAGCGTAGCGAAAATTCACCGCATCACCACAGAAAACGGAAAGCGGCTGTACCGCATCTGAACATCCCCAAAGGGCGGCAGATGAAGATTTGCTGCCCACCGTTTTTGACGTTCCGGGAAAGGACGGATATCTTATGAAACGATCCCGAAAAATGGCAGCTTTTATCTGTGCCATTCTGATACTGGCGTTGCTGCTTGGCAGTGCGATATATGTCAGTGACTACTATCCCGCCGGGGAAACTGCCCTTGCGGCAATGGCCGGAACCGACACCGTAACCGTTCAGCAGCGGGAGGGTATGGTGGTGTTCTCTCCGAAGGAAACGGACACCGGGTTTGTTTTCTACCCCGGCGGAAAAGTGGAGGCCGCCGCCTATGCGCCCCTGATGCTGGCATTGGCGGAGCAGAATGTGCTGTGCATTCTGGTGGAAATGCCCTTCCGGCTGGCGGTGCTGGATATCCACGCCGCAGCAGATATCCCGGAGCAGTTCCCGGAAATCAGGAGCTGGTACATCGGTGGCCACTCTCTGGGGGGCAGCATGGCCGCCAGTTTTGTATCCGGCCATACGGAAAGCTACGAGGGTCTGGTGCTGCTGGCTGCCTATTCCACTGCGGATCTGACAGGCAGCGGCCTGAAGATCCTTTCCCTCTACGGCTCCGAAGACGGCATTCTGAACCCGGAAAAGTACGAAAAATACCGCAGCAATCTGCCGGAGACCACTGTGGAAACCCTTTTGGAAGGAGGCAACCACGGAGGTTTCGGCGACTATGGACACCAGAATGGGGATGGCCAGCCAGCTATTTCCCCGGAAGAGCAGATCCGGATCACGGCCAACCTGCTGGCTGATTTTTTCAGCAGCCCGGAATAGAACGGTCTTTCCCGAATATACGCAAACCAGGGTGCCCTGCGGGGTACCCTGGTTTTTCCCTTGTCGAAAAATTTTCTGTTTTCTCCCTTTTCGGTTTGCTTTTCTGTTCCGTTTCCCTAAAAATACAATTCCGCCGCCAGATTGCCGTGGACATAATAGCATACGGTTTTCCGGATGAAATCCTCCGTCACCTGGAACCGTTCTGCCAGTTCCCAGACTTCCGTATACCCTTCGGCGATGGCCTGATCCAGGTCATCCACGGAGATCAGGGCTTCAATGGCCCACTTGTTGGCCCGGTTTTCGTGCTTTTGCCGACAGTCCCGGGCGGCAT
>CAYUQN010000183.1:0-1343 GCA_964446815.1 uncultured Oscillospiraceae bacterium
ATGGATGACACACAAATTATCGCCCTGTTTTTTGCCCGGTCGGAGCAGGCGGTTGTGGAAGCGATGAAGCGATACGGCAGTGCCGTGTGGAAGGTCTCGACAAATTTTTTAAGGGATCGGCAGGATGCAGAGGAATGTTACAGCGATACTTTCCATGCAGCCTGGAACCAGATTCCGCCAAACAAACCACAGTTTCTGGGAGCCTATCTGTGCCGCATTGCCAGAAATATCAGTCTGAAACGGTATGAAGCCAATACGGCCCAGAAACGAAATGGCTACTACGATGTTGCCATGGAAGAATTGGAAGATACCATCCCAGCACTGGCAACGGTGGAGCAGCAGTATGATGCAAAGGAGCTTGCGGAATATCTCAACCGCTATCTCTGGGGACTGAGCAAGGAAGACCGGTACCTGTTTTTGCGCAGATACTGGTTTCTGGATCCGGTGCAGGAGATCGGAAGACAGCTTGGTATGTCACCCCATCGTGTGTCCGTCCGCCTTTCTCGGTTACGGCAGAAGTTGCAGACCTATCTTGTGAAGGAGGGAATGATCCAATGAACCATAAGGTTTTATCCGATGCGTTGCAGGGCATTGATCCCCGTTTGATCGAGGAAGCCATGGTTGCGCCAAAGATTCGGGAGGATCCTTCCCCGGAAAGGAGCAAAAACATGGGAAAGTTTGAAAACAGAGAGCGTCACATTTCTACAAGAAGACTGGTCGGCACGGCGCTGGCGGCCTGTCTGGTGTTTGCCTTGGCCATCAGTGCCTATGCGGCCAATTTGTTTGGCATTCGAGAGATGTTCCGCAGCGAAAATCGGGAACTTCCGGAAGCGGTGGAGACCTACATCCAGAATCAGGAGGAAGTTGCGTCCATGGAGGAGTTGCAGGCAGAGGTCACCCAGAGCCTTTGCGATGGTAGTCGCCTGCTGGTGACGTTGGAGCTCCATGGGAAAGAAGATTATTTCCTGCTGGAGCAGTCCGTGGATCCACAAGACCTGGTTCAGAACATTGGCCTGGAAGGTAACGGGACTGTGGAAGAGTATGCCCGGTCTATGGGAAAGAAGCTGCTCCATGTTGGCGTTCTCCTGAATGCTGACAATAGGATCGGTGTTCAGAGCACGAAGTTCCAATACCATGGGGATGGCAGCATGACGGCATTGGTGGAAGCGGGGCTGAATGGCGAAATTTCGGAGGCGGTTTGCCTGATTACAGCGGTGGTTCCCGGGGGAAATGTGGAAGATGTGAAGCGGATGGAGATTCCCGTCTGCATCTCCGGTGCGCCTGTGGTTGATAACGGGGAATTTGTACCGGATATGCCGGATGCCATTGCCGGTATGACGGTG
>CAYUQN010000184.1:0-1337 GCA_964446815.1 uncultured Oscillospiraceae bacterium
GCCACGCTCAACACGACCGGTGGTAACAGTGCCGCGGCCGGAGATGGTGAATACGTCCTCGATGGGCATAAGGAAGGGGAGGTCTGCCTTGCGGTCGGGAGTGGGGATCCAAGTATCAACTGCGTCCATGAGCTCCTTGATGCAAGCAAACTCGGGAGCAGAAGGATCGTTGGACTCGCATACGAGTGCGTTAAGAGCACTGCCGCGGATGATGGGGGTGTCATCTCCGGGGAAGCCGTAGAAGTCGAGAAGCTCGCGAACTTCCATCTCAACAAGCTCGAGGAGCTCGTCGTCGTCGACCTGGTCGCACTTGTTCAGGAATACGAGAACGGAAGGAACGTTAACCTGACGTGCAAGCAGGAGGTGCTCCTTGGTCTGAGCCATGGGGCCGTCGGATGCTGCGATAACGAGGATTGCACCGTCCATCTGCGCTGCACCGGTGATCATGTTCTTGATGTAGTCGGCGTGACCCGGGCAGTCAACGTGTGCATAGTGGCGGTTTGCGGTCTTGTACTCGACGTGTGCGGTGTTGATGGTGATACCACGCTCTCTCTCTTCGGGAGCCTTGTCGATGGAAGAGTAATCGGTGTACTCTGCGCCGCCCTGCATTGCAAGGAACTTGGTGATAGCGGCAGTAAGGGTGGTCTTGCCGTGGTCGATATGACCGATGGTGCCGATATTAACGTGGGGCAGGGATCTGTCGAACATCTGTTTTGCCATTATGAATATCCTCCTCAGATAAAAATTGTTTTTGAATTATTTTGATTGAGTAATGCTTTGATTGATTCTCAGCGGCGGTTTCCGACAAGAGTCTCCTGAAGGCTCTTGGGAAGCTCAACATAGTGGCTGGGCTCCATGCTGTAGGTCGCTCTGCCCTGCGTTTTACTGCGAAGGTCGGTAGCGTAACCAAACATGGTGGACAGCGGCACATTCGCCTCGATGATTGCGGCACCGTTTCTGATGTCGCTTCCGGAGATCTGACCTCTCCTTGCGTTTACGTCGCCCATAACGTCGCCCATATACTCGTCCGGTGCGGTCACAACGACCTTCATTATCGGCTCAAGCAGAGTGGGACCGGCTTTTTCGCAGGCTTCCTTGAAAGCCATGCTTCCGCAGATCTTAAACGCCATTTCGGAGGAGTCGACCTCGTGGTAGGAGCCGTCTATCAAAGTGACCTTGACATCGACTACCTGGTAGCCTGCAAGGACACCTGCCTGCATAGCGCCCTGAATACCCTGATCCACACAGGGAATGTATTCCTTGGGGATCGCACCGCCGGTGATCTTGTTGATAAACTCGTATCCCTTGCCCGATTCATTGGGCTCGACGATGATCTT
>CAYUQN010000185.1:0-1336 GCA_964446815.1 uncultured Oscillospiraceae bacterium
AGTCGTTGGCGGAGGATACGGCGATGGATTTGAGCATATCCTCCACGGACATGGTTTCCCCCACTTTCAGATAGACCTGACTGCCGCCCTTGGCTGCGGCAGATTCCGAGGTGGTGACGGTATCCGTCAGAGCGATGCGTCCATCGTCCACCGCTTCCATGATGAGAAGCATGGTCATGATCTTCGTCACGGAAGCAGGAGCCAGGGCTTCGTGGGCATTCTGCTCCAGCAGTACTGTTCCGGTGGCTGCATCCATCAAAACAGCACTTTTTCCTGCCACGGCCCCAGCCTGTCCCGGCTGGGGAAGCAGAGCCATCACCAAACACACCAATATTATCAGCGTTACCCGCCGCATACCCATCCCTCCAAAAAACTTTGTGGTAGAGACTATGCGGGGGAGGGGAGCGTTAGAAGTGTGACGGTGCACACACCGGCCAACAATATATGTATGGAGTGGTTGCCAGCGGCAACCACTCCATACATATATTGGGTACAGAAAACGGCACTTATTAGGATCCTATCAACCGGAATTCTTCTCCCAGATCTGCCTGCATCAGCTCGTGTACCCGCTGGGCGATCTCGGTGGTTTTGACGCCTTTCAGTTCTTCTGCCGGGATGACAGTAAGCAGATGAAGCTGAACATGGGCACGCTTGCCCCGGAGAACATTTTTGATCAGGTAGGTACTGCCCTTTAGCGTGCACACCACAATGGGCACATTGGCCTTCTGGGCGATCTTGAACACACCGCTGCGGAAGGGGCTCAGTTTGCCTTTGACCTTGATGCCCCCTTCCGGGAACACGGCGATGGAGACCTTATCTTCCTTAATAAGCTGGATGCACTTGAGGATGGTTTTCAGTGCTTCCCGGTCGTTTTCCCGGTCGATCATCTGGCACAGGGTCTTGTGCATGAATTTGCCCACGGCAAACATGGTGCGGTTCTCCTTCTTGGAGATAAAGGCCAGCTGACTTTTGGGGAAGGCGTGGAGGATCAGTGCCGGGTCAGAGTCATCCTGATGGTTACACACCAGCAGAAAGCGGCCATCCTTCGGCAGCTTTTCCATCCCTTCCATCCGGATTTGCACCCGGCCGATGGTCAGCAATAAATCGATGTACAGGTTCATAAAGAAGCGGTAAACCGGGCTGTCCTCTTCCTGAGGTTTATCCAGATCCACAAGGGCGCACAGCAGACATAAAAATGCCGCCGCCAGCAACAGCAGCCCCAGGAAACTCCCCGCAAACAAAGGCAACGTCGTCCACAATGTCCAGCCCATTCCCAGCGGGAGCCCCAGTGCCAGCAATGCCGACAGGACGGTAATGACAGATAACAACATACTTT
>CAYUQN010000186.1:0-1320 GCA_964446815.1 uncultured Oscillospiraceae bacterium
GTTACATCACGCCCTCCGTCCCGGAATTGAAGGTCAAGGAACATACAGCATACCGTGCGGTCTATTGCGGTTTGTGCAAAGCGACCGGCGGCGGAGGCTGTGCGCGTCTCATTCGCACGCCGGCGAGGCTTGCCCTGCGGTACGACACGGCTTTTCTTGCGCTCTTTCGCCTGATGCTCTCCCCGGAGCAGGCAACCTTTGCGCCGTCCCGCTGTCTTGCTCACCCCATCAAGCCGCGTCCCATGATCAAGCCGTCAAACCGCGCGATCACTTACAGCGCCGATGCCGGCATGCTCCTCTTCGCGCACAGTCTGCGCGATCAGGCAGCCGACCGAAGCGGACTGCGCGGACGGCTTGCCAAATGCCTCCTTCCCTACGCCTCCATGCTGCAACGAGAGGCATCTGCGCGGATCGGAGCGGAACTGGACGCTCTCCTTACCGAAAATCTCACGGCACTTGCCGAAATGGAGCGAGCAGGGGAATCCTCCCCCGATCGCATCAGCCACCCCTTTGGCGTGCTGCTCGGCGAGATCTTTGCGCATTCGCTCCCGGACGAGACCGCAGAACAGGCAAGGGAACTTGGCTACTGCCTCGGAAAGTGGATCTATCTTGCCGATGCGGCGGATGACCTTGCAGATGATCGAAAAAGCGGCGCCTACAATCCGCTCCTATGCCGTGAGCAATCGGACCTTGCCGATCCGGGCGCGAGCGTCCTCAGCCCGGAATCCCTGCGCTTTTCCATGCTCTTGCTCCTGCGCCGCGCAGACCGTGCGCTGTCCTCCATCACGGCCGGAGACAGCGGATGCCGTGCCATCCTTGAAAACATTCTTCGTCTCGGGCTGCCCGAGCAGACAGACAGACTGATTGCCAAACTCCAAAAGGATTTGCTATGAAAAGATCCCCTTACCAAGTGCTCGGTGTGGCACCGGATGCCACCGACGAGCAGATCAAGGCTGCCTACCGAAGCCTTGCCCGACAAAACCATCCCGATAATTTCTCCGATCCCAAGCAGATCGCGCAGGCATCCGAGCGCATGAAGGAGATCAACGAGGCGTACGGCGCCCTTCGACGTATGCGCGCCGCGGGCAATGCCGATGCGAACCGTTCGGAGAACCGATCGAGCGCCGAAAGCGCCTCGCCGCTTGCCCACATCCGCGCCGAGGTACAGGCAGGCCGATACAACAATGCCAACCGCCTTCTGGAACAGGTCCCGGATGGAAGCCGCGGCGCCGAATGGAACTTCCTCATGGGCTGTGTCCTGACCCAAAAGGGCTGGTACTTCGATGCGCAGAAGCATCTGGAGATCGCCTGCTATATGGC
>CAYUQN010000187.1:0-1313 GCA_964446815.1 uncultured Oscillospiraceae bacterium
CATGGCAATATTTGCCGCAGCCCCATGGGGGAATATATTTTGAAGGATCTGGCAGCCAGGGCCGGGGTTTCGGAGAAGTTTGAGATCGCTTCCGCGGCAGTCAGCCGGGAGGAGATCGGCAATCCGGTGTACCCGCCTGCCCGGCGGGAGCTGCAAAAGCATGGCATTTTCTGCGATGGTCACGCTGCTCGGCAGGTGACCATGAAAGATTACCACCACTATGACCGGATCTATTATATGGATGCCAGCAACGCCCGGTATCTGAAACGGATGCTGCCGGAGGATCCGGAGAAAATCCGTCCGCTGCTGTCCCGGGACGTGGCAGACCCCTGGTACACCGGGGACTTTTCCGCAACCTGGCGGGACATTCTGGAAGGGTGTCAGAACATTATGGAGGAATTTGCATGAACCGGGAAGCGCTGGAAGAAAAACTGGCGGAATTGCCGCTGTATATTTACGCCTGGGTGGATCCGAAGACCTTGGAGTTTTCGGATCGTGTCCGCTGGATCTGCGAGCATGAATGCACCATGTATGGCAAAAGCTGGGCCTGTCCCCCGGGCGTGGGAACCGTTGCCCAGTGTCAGGCAAAATGCCTGAGCTATGCCCATGGACTGATGATCTCGTCCATTACGGAAGTGGACGATATTGCCGACTTGGAAGGGACTCTGGCTACCAGAAAGGATCACGAAGCTTTGACTGATCAGGTGCGGGATTTGTTCCGGGAACAGGGTGTGGAGCCTTATGTGCTGTCTACGGAAGCCTGCGCCGTCTGCAAACGCTGTGCGATTCTGGATGACCAGCCCTGCCGCTTCCCGGAAAAAATGCACCCCTGTGTGGAAAGTCAGGGCATCAACATTATCCCCACGCTGGAAGAAAACGGTCTGGAGTTCCAGTATGGGCAGAATATTGTCACCTGGATCTCTTTGCTGCTTTATTGAGTATAGAAGGGTATCTGTCCCGCTTGCACAGCACCTGTCATCCCGACCAAGCGTCAGCGCGTGGAGGGATCTTGGCACTTACGCACTGCATAAGAGATGGTAGTGCCAAGATCCCTCCATGCGGCTTTGCCTTAGTCGGGATGACATGGTTTCAGAACTACGCACCCCTGTTCGCATTGTCCACTGTCAACTCACTTCGGGATAGTTATGGTCAGCACGATCTGTTTTTCCGTTTCCCGGCGTTCGGAAATGGCGGGAATTCCGCCCTGCTGCATTTTTTGCAGACTTTGGGTCAAATTATGCAGGAAAGCTCCTATGTTGGGCTTTCCTGTTTTTTCTTCCCCTTTGGCAAGGAGACTGTCGATGTAGTTTTCC
>CAYUQN010000188.1:0-1312 GCA_964446815.1 uncultured Oscillospiraceae bacterium
AAAGAATGTTCATTTGACATATGGCGCAAGATGTGTCATTTTATTAGAAAATGGGTGAATTGGGCCAATAGTCCTGCACTTTTATGTAGGGACGGAAGCTCGCAAAGCTAGAGGTAGCCTTGCCTCTCCCTTTGGGAGAGGTGGCACGGCGTTAGCCGTGACGGAGAGGGGAGGGTTCCCTCTCAGACCGAAATCAAAGATTTCGGCCAGCTCCCCCAAAGGGGGAGCCAAGACCTCATCCAGCGGCCACAGGCCGCCGGGCATCAGAGACTTTCAACGCTTGATTCCCATTGCCAAACTGTCAACTACTATCGAAAGGAGGGGTGTCTATGGAGGAAATTCTGGCGAGCATTGCGGTGGATCCGGAATTGCTGGCAGGGGAGTATATCGGCTTTCTGCGAATCGCAGTGCCGGTGCTGAGCCTGCTACTGCTGATCCGCTGCGTGACCCCACTATTGACCTTCCGGCGGGAGCCGGAGATCTGGGCCTGGCTGAATATGGCTGACGGCACCCAGATTCCCATTACCCATTGGGAGACGGTCATTGGCCGGAGCAAATCCAGCGATGTGACCATCAATATTTCCACCGTGTCCCGGAACCATGCGGTTCTGACCCGGTATGACGACGGCAGCTGGACGATCTCCGATGCCGGTTCCAAAGGCGGCACCTTCGTCAATGACCGGCAGGTGCAGATCTGCGCCCTGAAACCCAAAGACCGGATCAATATCGGTGGCGTTATCATGCAGCTGCAACCCATCACCCAACATCAGGAGATCCGGCAGGCCCAGTTGCGGACGAAAGCCGCCAGCGGCTGGGACAGCGTGACCAATCTGATGCTGCTGACCCTGTTGCAGGCTATGATGTGTCTGGGGTATTTCTTCCGGGGACAGCAGGAGGAACTGCCTTACATTTTTCAGGGATTTGGCGGCATCTTGGTGTGCCAGTGGGCACTGTACCTGTTTTATTGCCTGATTCGGCGGAAATCATTTGAGGTGGAGACCATTGCTTTCTTCCTGTGCACCATCGGCATGGCGGCCATCGCCACGGTGACACCGGGGGAGATCACCAAGCAATTGTTGTCCATGATGATCGGCGTGGTGACCTTCCTGATTCTGGGCTGGTCGCTGCGGGATCTGGAACGGGCCAAGACCTTCCGGTATCTTGCTACCGTGGCAGGTGTGGCATTTTTGGTCATTACGCTGCTGTTTGGTACGGAAGTTTACGGCGCAAAATGCTGGATCATCATCGGCGGCGTGTCCTTGCAGCCTTCGGAGCTGAGTAAGGTCTGCTTCGTCTATGCCGGTGCTTCCAC
>CAYUQN010000189.1:0-1309 GCA_964446815.1 uncultured Oscillospiraceae bacterium
GACGGCAACGATCAGTGGAAGAAGATGGGCGTTATGGCAGTCGAGATGGAGGCAGCCGGTCTTTATATGAACGCAGCCTACGCAGGAAAGCGTGCCCTTTGCATCTGCACCATCTCCGATCACATATACAGGAACGAGGCACTGTCCGCTGAGGACAGACAAAATTCCCTCACTCAGATGATAGAAATAGCTCTCGACACCGCAGTTAAAGTGGATAAGCTGTAATTTTGACATTTATGCACCGATTTATGTATTTTTGTCTTGATTTAGTGCATCGGTCGGTGTTATAATACCCGCAGTACGGCAATCGTACAAAATAAAAAAGTGTACGCAAAAAAACAAAAACATACGGAGGAAAAATCATGAAAAGATTCTTAGCACTCATCCTTGCTCTTTGCATGGTATTCGCTCTCTGTGCTTGCGGCGACAACGGCGATAACGCAGGCACCGGCGGCAATTCCGAATACGATTGGGAGATCACCAATACCGAGTACAAAGTAGCAATGATCACCGACTACGGCGACATCACCGACAAGTCCTTCAACCAGACCACTTATGAAGCATGCCTCGCATTCTGCAAGGACAATGGCGTAGCATTCAAGTACTACAAGCCCGCAGACAACAACACTGAGGCAAGAGTTACCTCCACCGAGACTGCTATCGCAGAGGGCTTCAACGTCATCGTAATGCCCGGCTACGCATTCGCAGGCACCCTCGTTGAGGTTGCTCCTCAGCACCCCGATGTTAAGTTCGTCGGCCTCGACGTCGGCCTCGGCGACCTCCTTGAGGCAGCTGTCGGTGCAGCAGGCGAGTCCTATGACTACAATCCCGACAATTGGAACCTCGAAGATTACTTCGATATGAGCAATGTTTACTGCGCAGTATACCAGGAAGAGCTCGCAGGCTACATGGCAGGCTACGCAGCAGTTCAGTTCGGCTATGAGAAGCTCGGCTTCCTCGGCGGCATGGCAGTTCCCGCAGTTATCCGTTACGGCTACGGCTTCGTTCAGGGTGCAGACGCAGCAGCAAAGGCACTCGACAAGAACATTGAGATCAACTATGTTTACGGCGGCCAGTTCTTCGGCGATGCTGACATCACCGCAGTTATGGATACCTGGTACGCAGGTGGCACCGAAGTCGTCTTCGCTTGCGGCGGCGGCATCTTCACTTCCGCAGCAGAAGCAGCATCTAAGGTTGGCGCCAAGGTCATCGGCGTTGACTCCGACCAGGCTCCCGTTATCGACGAGACCTACGGCGAAGGCATGACCGTTACCTCCGCAATGAAGGGCCTCTACCCCACCACCGTTGA
>CAYUQN010000190.1:0-1301 GCA_964446815.1 uncultured Oscillospiraceae bacterium
TTTAGTTGCCCACGCCATCAGCGCAGCATACTGCTGAACGGACATATCCTCCTTGCCGCCAAAGCCGCCGCCGACGAGAGACGCGCGGCAATGCACCTTTTCCTGCGGAAGCGATAGCATCTGCGCGCACTCGCGCTGCACATCGTAGATCGACTGGCTCGTGGTGTAGATCAGCAGCCCGTCTTCTCCCTCCGGCATGGCAACGCAGCACTCCGGCTCCATAAAGCCGTGCTCCTGCCAGCCGGTCTTATACTTGCGGGTAACGACATATTTGGAATTTTTAATGGCCTCATCCGCGTTGCCGCGCACAAGGTTTGCCCTGCTCATCACATTGCCGTCGGGATGGATGAGCGGCGCGTCGCCGCGCAGCGCATCAAAGGGATTGGTGATGGCGGGAAGCTCGGTATAATCCACCTCGACCAGCGCGGCGATCTCATCCAGCTTTTCTTTTTTATCTGTTGCGATGACTGCAAGCACATTGCCGACATAACGGGTAATGTCGCCTTCGCCCATCATCACGTCCCAGTCCTGCTTGATATGGCCGATCTTGTTGCACGGAACATCCTTTTTCGTCAGCACCTTCACGCAGTCGGGATGCGCTTCAGCACGGCTCGTATCGATGCGCTCGATGCGCGCGCGGGGATAGCGGGAGTAGACGCAGCGGGCATAGATCATCCCATCCACCACGATGTCGTCGGCAAACATTCCCGTGCCGTTGACCTTTTCCGCCGCGTCGATGCGCTTGGCGCGCTCATCCATGTGCAGCGTTTTGGGCGCAGGCGGGATCTCTTTGTGCTCGCGGAAAAATTCCGCCGCCATCAAGATCGCGTCTTCGATCTTCTTGTAGCCCGTGCAACGGCAGAGGTTGCCGCGGATCGCCTGCTTGACATCGGCGCGGGTGGGGTTGAGATTTTCATCCAGCAGACTCTTGGCGGAAATGATCATGCCCGGGATGCAGAACCCGCACTGCACCGCGCCCGCTTCTGCAAAGCAATGCTCGTAGATGCGCATTTCCTCAGCCGGGATCCCCTCTACAGTCGTGATTTTCTTGCCTTCAAGCTTGCTGAGCGAAACGACGCAGGCTTTCGTCTTCTTGCCGTCCACCAGCACCGTACAGGTACCGCACGCACCCTCGCTGCAGCCGTCCTTAGCCGCCGTCAGATGCAGGTCATCCCGCAGGAACGGCAGCAGCTTTTTGTCCTGCTCCGCCGTATATTCCCTGCCGTTGATCAAAAGTTTGTACATAGGTCGCTCCTTTTCCTCTTTTTGAAAAAGGCGCTCCTTGCGGGAGCGCCTTGTAT
>CAYUQN010000191.1:0-1297 GCA_964446815.1 uncultured Oscillospiraceae bacterium
GTTTTGAAGCGCGAGAGCACCTCGAAGCGAACCGGGAACGAGCGAAAACGGTTGATGGCCGTTGCATAATGCTGCTGGGCAAGCACCGTTGTCGGCACCAGAATGGCTGCCTGCTTGCCATCGAGCACGCATTTCATCACGGCACGGAGCGCGACCTCCGTTTTTCCGTAGCCAACGTCGCCACAGAGCAGGCGATCCATCGGCGTTTTGCGCTCCATGTCGGCCTTGATCTCGGCGATGGCACACAGCTGATCGCCCGTCTCCTCGTAGTCGAACGCATCTTCAAATTCCTTCTGCCAGGGTGAATCCGGCGAAAAGGCAAAGCCCGGGCGGCGCTGGCGCTCGGCATAGAGCGCGATGAGCCCTTTGGCAAGGTCTTTTGCCGCGGCCCGCGCCTTCGTTTTGGCGCGGGCCCAGTCTGTGCCGCCGAGTTTGGAGAGCTTTGTGCGCGGTGTGCCATCCTCCTCTTCGCCATGCCCGCCGATATACTTGGAGACCATGTCGAGCTGCGTTGCCGGAACATACAAGCTGTCGTTTCCCGCGTAGCAGATCTTGATATAGTCCTTATCCACGCCGTCCACCCGCATCCGCTCGATGCCTGCAAAGCGCCCGATGCCGTGATGCACATGGACGACAAGGTCACCGGGAGAAAGGTCTTCATACGAGCGCAGCGCCGTGCGCGCGCTTTCCTTTTTGGCGCGCACTTTCGCCTTCTTTCCGGAAAGGGGCGTTGTCAACTGCCCTTCCGTCAGGATGACCAGGCGAAGCTGCGGATATTCGCTGCCGGCGCTCAGCGCGCCGAGCGCGATGACCGTTTCGTGCGGCACGGGCAAGCGGGCATCCTCCAGCGCAAGCCGGGGCCGCATCCCGCGCTCTTCCAGAAGGCGCTGGAGATTCTTTGCCCGCGTCTCATTGCCGCAGAGCACCAGAACGCCGCAGCCCGCCTCCAGATAGCGCTCCATGTCGGAAGCGGCCGTCTCCAGGCTGCCGCCGTACGAGGGCAGCGAGCGTGCGTTGATGCTGAGAAGGCGCTTGGGCGAGAGCAGATTGCGCGAGGTGGGCAGCGAATCAAGCAGCAGCACGGGAAAATCGGCAAGGCGGGCGCGCAGCGCCTCTTCGCCCAGCGCGAGCGAAGCAAAATCGCCGCAGAGGATCCCCTCTTCGATCAGCGGCTTGACATCCTCGGAAAGCTCCCAGCGGTAGTTCTTCTCCCGCTCCAAAATGCGCATCCCGTCGTTCACGACCGCAAGCGTGTCGTCGTGAACGACGGGATGCGCATTTTGGAGCGGGAGAAGAA
>CAYUQN010000192.1:0-1293 GCA_964446815.1 uncultured Oscillospiraceae bacterium
ACCACTCCCCGTGTGATGGATATGAACAAGCCCCAGGGCGAGCGTCGTCGTCGTGACGACCGCAGAGGCGACCGCCGTCAGGGCGGTGACCGCAGAGGTCATCAGGGTGAGCGTCGTCAGGGCGGCTATGGTCAGCGTCCGGCAGGACAGGGCGGCTACAACAGAGGCCCCCGTCCCGCAGCTCCCGCTAAGGAAGGAGGCAACAACTAATGTTAATGCCTAAGAGAGTTAAGTACCGCAGAGTGCACCGTGGCCGCATGAAGGGCAAGGCACAGCGCGGTAACTTCGTAGCATACGGCGACTTTGGCCTTATGGCCACCGAGCCGAGCTGGGTAACCAGCAATCAGATCGAGGCAGCTCGTATAGCGATGACCCGTTATACCAAGAGAGGCGGCCAGGTCTGGATCAAGATTTTCCCCGACAAGCCCGTTACCGCAAAGCCCGCCGAGACCCGTATGGGTTCCGGTAAAGGCTCCCCCGAGTACTGGGTCGCAGTCGTTAAGCCCGGCAGAGTGATGTTTGAGATCGCAGGCGTCTCCGAGGAGACCGCCCGTGAGGCTCTCCGCCTTGCCAGCCACAAGCTGCCCTGCAAGACTAAGATAGTCAAGAAGGGCGACGAGTCTGAGAACGGTGGTGAATAAGATGAAGGCAAAAGAATTAAAAGCAATGTCCGTTGCAGAGCTTGAGAGCAAGCTTGCAGAGCTCAAGAAGGACCTGTTCATGCTCCGTATGCAGCATGCCACCAATCATCTTGACAACCCCGTAAAGATTTCGGCTGTTCGTCGTGATATTGCCCGAGTCAAGACTGTCATCCGCGAAAAAGAGCTCGAGCAGTAAGGAGGTAAGGTAGAATGAATGAAAGAACAACTTCCCGTAAGACCCGTGTCGGCAAGGTAGTATCCGACAAGATGGACAAGACCGTTGTTGTCATTGTCGAGGATCGTGTCGCACATAAGACTTATAAGAAGATCATCGGTCGGACCTACCGCCTGAAGGCACATGACGAGAACAACGAATGTGGCATCGGCGATATCGTTCGCGTGATGGAGACTCGCCCCCTGTCCAAGGACAAGAGATGGCGTGTTGTCGAGATCGTAGAAAAGGCTAAGTAAGGAGGCAGCATAATGATACAGCAGGAAAGTTATCTGAAGGTTGCCGACAATACCGGCGCCAAGGAAATCAAGTGCATCCGTGTTCTGGGCGGTTCCAAGCGCAGATACGCAAGCATCGGTGATGTAGTCGTTGCATCCGTCCGCAAGGCGGCTCCCGGCGGCTCCGTCAAGAAGGGTGATG
>CAYUQN010000193.1:0-1264 GCA_964446815.1 uncultured Oscillospiraceae bacterium
CACGGATGGAGAGGGAGATCTTCTGCTTCTCATTGTCGATAGCGGTGATCTTTGCTTCGACAACATCACCGACGGAAAGAACCTCTTCGGGCTTGCCGATGCGGCGATTTGCTATCTGAGAGATATGGATGAGACCGTCAACGCCGGGGATGACTTCCGCAAATGCACCGAAGGGCATAAGCTTTACGATCTTGACCTCTGCGGTGGAGCCGACTTCGTAGCTCTGGGTGAACTTGAGCCAGGGATTTGCACCGGGATCCTTGTAGCCGAGGGAGATCTTGCGGTTCTCCTTGTCAAAGCCGATAACATAGACATCGACCTCGTCACCGATGGAGAATACTTCGGCAGGATTCTTGATGCGGTTCCAGCTCATCTCGGAGACGTGAACCATACCGTCGATACCGCCGATATCGATGAATGCACCGAAGCCGGTCATAGACTTAACGGTACCGTGGTACTGCTTGCCGATCTCGATCTCGTTCCAGATAGCATCTGCACGCTCACGACGTTCCTTCTGCATAACGGCACGGATGGAGCCGACAACACGCTTACGAGCACGGTTGAACTCGGTGATCTTAACGCGAACCTTCTGCTTGAGGAGCTGAGCCATCTCTGCATCCTTGGGCAGACCGGACTGGGAAGCGGGGACGAATACGCGAACGCCCTTGACGGATACAACGATACCGCCCTTGTTCTCCTCGGTGACAACACCTTCGAGAACGCCGCCGTTTTCGGCTGCTTCTTCAACGTCGCTCCAGCTCTTTGCAGCGTCAAGACGCTTCTTGGAAAGCATTACGGTGCCGTCTGCATCGCTAACGCGGACAACAACGGCTTCAATGGTATCACCGACTTTAACGGCATCTTCGACTTTGATACCGTCATCGGTGAACTCGGTGGTGGGAATGAAGCCCGAGTACTTGGTACCGATATCAACACTGATCTCAGTGTTGGTAATAGCAACGACGTAGCCTGTTACCTTATCTCCGTTATATATAGTTTTGATGCTTTCCTCCAGCATTTCGTCAAAGGACTTTTCCTTTTCCTCTACTGCGGTTTCATCAATTTTGATTTCTTCGTTCATCTTATTACTTACCTCCTTAATTATCCATGACGGAGCGGATGCTCCGGCAGTAACACCGACGGTGTCGGCATGAGCCAGCTTGTCCGTATCGAGCTCACCGGCGTTGTTGACAAACTGAACATTGTCACAATATCGCCGGCATATCTCGGCAAGGTGTACGCTGTTGGCACTGTGCCTTCCGCC
>CAYUQN010000194.1:0-1257 GCA_964446815.1 uncultured Oscillospiraceae bacterium
GGCCCGTATCCCGGTAATAGATTTTGTAATTGTCGGGGTCATAGTTGCCTTTCAGTGGAAGCTCCGGCAATTCCATACAATGGCACACATTGATGATTCCTGCATTGTCCAGCCATTCCACGGTACCGACATAATCCCGGTTTCGGGCATTGCGGGCAATCTTGGAGATTTGGAACTTCTTGTTATCCTTGCCCAGAAAAGCAGGAATTTTACGGTATACGCTCAGGATTTTTCCCTTATCCAGCCCGGAGGCATATTTGGTAATATCCTCCTCATAGTCCAGAAGAATCTGCTTCTGCATTTTCAGAGTGCCGCTGTAATGCTTCTGCTGGACAAAGGCGAAAACAATGGCTGGCATACCGCCAAGCACCATGTATTCCCGGAAATTCTCCAGCATCACATCATACTCGGTTTTCGTCAGTGGCTTCAGAGACAGCATACTCTGGTACATGGACTCAATCTGGGATTCCATGTAGCCTTTGGCCCACAGAAATTCTTCAAAATCCAGAGAGTACATTTCCACATCTTCCTTGGAACCAACGCTATTGGATTCAATCTCGTTGTAATTGATGCCCATGAGAGAGCCGGAACAGATCACATCGAACCGGCCATCCATGCGGAAAGATTTCAAACTGGTGGCACAGTTGATACAGTCCTGCAACTCATCAAAGAAGATCAGTGTCTCACCGGGGATAAATTCAAAGTCGGGATTCCGCAGGGAGATGTTCTTGAGAATGGTATCTACCTCAAATCCGTCATCGAAAATGTCCTTGTACTGCTTTTGCAGGACAAAATTGATTTCCACAAGGGACTTATAGTGAATTTCTGCAAAATGCTTGATGGCTTCCGTTTTGCCGATCTGTCTGGCTCCCTTGATGATTAAGGGCTTATGATCGGGGGCGTTTTTCCAATCCACAAGGATGGCATCAATTTTTCGCCGTAGCCGCTCCTCCATACTACTCACCTCGTAAATTTAGATCAGCAATACTGTATCACAAAATTCCGGCACTTTCAATCCCTATTTTCACAAAATTCCTCTGTATATTACGGTTCAATTTCGCAAAATTCCCCTAAAAATTACAGGTGGTTTCACATTTCTCCCTTTTGCATTGCTTTAACCAGAGACACAAAAAAGCGGAACGAATGAATCGTCCCGCTTGGTTTCTTGCTTGAGAGTTTTCTGCTGGTTGTCAGCCTTGGCGTTAGATGCCATTTGTTGCGGATTTCAGGCCCTCCGCAAAGGCCACGGGTTTGCTC
>CAYUQN010000195.1:0-1240 GCA_964446815.1 uncultured Oscillospiraceae bacterium
ATGGAGCGAACGGCGAGAGGATATCGGTCAATGACCCAATAGTAGCTGAAGTCACCGAAAGCAATGGGCTTGTTGCCGGGTTCTGCATTGGGCATGAACTGAGAGATGCGAACAGGTCTACCCAAAATCGTGTCATTGTTATGGTTCCAGATGTAATTACCGTCCGCATCCTTGAGGGTACGCAGGGTCAATGCTGTTTCGTCATTCATGAGCCACACCCCATTTCGGCGGTACTCGGGCTTAACGGAGAAGAACAGCTTGACCACATTATCGTAGGCCAGTGCATCCGTGGCTACGCCGATGTCCGCACCGTTGCTTTCCGCAAGGACGCCTGTCGGCATTCCGACACCAGTGCCATTGATGAAACCGTTCTCCTCGGCTCTGCCGAAATTTTTGGCCAGCCGAGTCACGAGATAGCTTTCAAAATCGAAACTGGCATCCCGGATGAAGTCCTCATCGGTCTTTACAAAAACCGCCAGCTTATGGCTATCCACTGATTTGACGGTGAAATCATGGATGGTACTTTCCAAAGGAATCTCGCTGCCCTCCGGTACGAACAGAGCCAGATCATTGGTATCCTTCGCCCAGATGCGATAGCCGGAGCCGTATGCGCAGATATTTGTGGCGATCTGTCGGAACAGGCTTTCCTTCGCTCGGGCTTTCGTAAATTTGTCATTGCTGACAGGAGCCATGACATAGTTGCCTGTGGCGATATCCCTTCCCATATTCATGTGATCGTAGCTTTCAAGTTTGCCACGCATGGCGTTCCAGAAATGACGGTCATAGTCGGAATACTCCATTTTCAGGCGCATATCCATATAGTTACTCATAATACTTTCCTCCTTTATTTCCTGCTGTCGCAGTTGGGACAGGCATACAATGCCAGTTCATAATAGTCCAGTGCATTTTGAATGGGGCGCAGACGCTGATTACACCGGGGACACATGATGTCATACTGCATGAAATCCGCAAAAGTGCGAGGCTCGTGGGAATGCAGGCGATACGCATGGTTGTGCTTGCCACGCTCGTTAGAGCAGATATGGTCGGTGAGGTACCAGGTGCATACACGTTTGGCATATTCTTCGGTATAAGAGCAGGAACTGGGTTGAAGGGACTTTCCTCCCTCGCAATAGGGATGAAGCGGATAAACGGACATAATTTTTTCCTCCTTAATTTTTTGTGCAAGAACTGCATACATACAGTCCCAGCTTGGTTTCGTTGCTAAGATACCCTATCTTTC
>CAYUQN010000196.1:0-1236 GCA_964446815.1 uncultured Oscillospiraceae bacterium
ATTCACTGAAGTCGGAGGCAAGCGGCAGGCTGAAGGCACTGCTGGAAATTGCATCTGGCATGCCTGCGATCACTATTCGCAGCGAACATCTTGACCAGAACCCGTGGCTGTTGAACTGCCAGAATGGAACAATCGACCTCAAAACAGGAAAGCTGTTGCCGTTCAACCCCAAGGACTACATCACCCGTATCTGCTCCGCACCATATGACGCAAGCAAGGGAATTCCACTGTGGACATCGCTCTTGGATAAGGTCAGCGGTGGCGATGAAGCAGTGAAGCGATATATACAGAAGGCATTCGGTTACGCGCTGACCGGCGACATCTCCGAGCAGGCAATGTTCCTGCTTTACGGCACCGGCAGCAACGGCAAAAGTACGATGCTGAACATCTTCGCAGAGTTGCTTGATGGATACGCCCAGAGTACATCCTCCGACACCTTCATGCAAAAGAAGAACGAATCGGTCAACAACGACATCGCCCGTCTGAAAGGTGCGCGTTTCGTATCTGCGATCGAAATGGAGGAAGGCAAACGCATGGCAGAGTCGCTGATCAAATCCATGACTGGCGGCGACAAACTGGTTACCCGATTCCTGTATGGTGAGTTCTTCGAATACATCCCGCAGTTCAAGGTGTTCCTTGCGGTGAATCACAAACCGATTATCCGCGATACGACGAAATCCATCTGGAGACGCATTAAGCTCATGGAGTTCACCAACACCTTCACCGAGCAGGAGCGGGATAAGAACTTCCCAGCAAAGATCATGGCAACAGAGATGCCGGGGATTCTTGCGTGGGCGGTAGAAGGTTGCCTTCTGTGGCAGCAGGAAGGTATTTCTGATCCCGATAAGATTTATGAAGCGACGCAGGAGTACAGAGAGGAAATGGATGCGTTCTCCCACTTCTTCGATGAGTGCTGCATTGTAAGAGAAAACGCGAGAGTATCGAACAAAACGCTCCGTGCGAAATATGAGGAATGGTGCAAAGAAAACGGCGAATGGTCATTACACCAACGCCCATTCAGCCAGAAATTGCTGGAGCGCGGATTCGAAAAGCGTCGCGGTTCTGCATCTGGAGGTTACGAATGGTATGGATTCGGTCTACGCGGCGAAGCCACAAGGCTGTAACTGAACGACTGAAAGAAATTGAATCGTTTTCGCCTAACTTTTCCTATTACGCTTCTTATAGGACTTTTACCTATTTTACATCAGAATAGTTCAATTGTTCAGTAAAAAGCAA
>CAYUQN010000197.1:0-1235 GCA_964446815.1 uncultured Oscillospiraceae bacterium
GCATCAGCACCATCAGCCACGGCAGGCGGGCTTTCCATGTGGCGAACACGCCGGTGCGGAGATAGGGCTTGTCGGAGGGCAGCATAGCCGCCATCTTTTCGAAGTCCTCCGTGGTCTCCTCCTCGATGACGTCCATAGCGTCATCGACGGTGACGATACCCACCAACCGGCTTTCCAGATCGACAATGGGCATGGCCAGGAAGTCGTACTTGCTCAGCGCCTGTGCCACGTCCTCTTTATCGTCGGTGGTCTTGGCCCACACCACGTCGCCGTCCATGATGTCCTCGATGAGGTCGTCCTCGTCTGCCAGCAGCAGATCGCGGACGGACAGCACGCCCAGCAGACGGCGGGTGGGGTCAGTAACGTACAGGATGTTGATGGTCTCCATCTCGCCGCCGATACGGCGGATACGCTTGAAGGCGTCGGCCACCGTCATGTCCTTTTTCAGCGACAGGAACTCCATGTTCATGATGGAGCCGGCGCTGTCCTCGGGATACTTGAGAATTTCGTTGATGGACTTACGCATCTCCGGCGTGGCCTTGTCCAGAATGCGGATGACCACACTGGCGGGCATCTCCTCCACGATGTCCACCGCGTCGTCCAGATACAGCTCGTCCAGCACCTCGGTCAGCTCCGTGTTGGAAAAGCCGTTGATGAGCAGCTCCTGACTCTCCGGCTCCAGCTCCACGAATACCTCCGCCGCCTCGTCCTTGGGCAGCAGTCGATAGAGCAGGGGCATGAGCTGCTGGGGGCTGTCCTCCAGCAGCAGCGCAATGTCCGCCGGTTCCATGGGCAGGAACAGGTCGCGCAGCTCAGCGTAGCGCTTTTCCGCCGCCAGCGATTCGATCTCCTCTATGTACTTTTCCAGTTCTTCCTCATAGTGGATCACGGCCTGTCCCTCCTTTCGGCGTCACATGGGAGCAAAGCTCTAACAGTACCATGTTATGCCAAAAAGCCGCCGGTGTCAAGGCGTTTTTTTCACTGAGGTTAGCAGAATTTTAACGCGTCACGCCGTCAGTTTCAGTCCGATGATGCCCACCAGAAGCAGTCCCAAAAACACCAGCCGCAGCGCCGTCACCGGCTCGTGGAACGCCACGATGCCCAGTATCAAGGAACGCACACGCGGCAGACCTCGCGGGAAAATGTGAGGCCGCATCGACCCGCCGGTGAACGAACACGGTACGTTATGTGGTGATTTCGGTAAACGACCGCATTTTTTCGTAGGGGCGGACGAC
>CAYUQN010000198.1:0-1231 GCA_964446815.1 uncultured Oscillospiraceae bacterium
ACTTCCTCAAGCGCATCGGCTTTTTTAAAGATGAGGATTTTACGGTGTTGTCCAAAATCACCATCCGCATCACCCTGCCCTGTACCATTATCACGAGCTTTGCCGGAAAAAGCATTGATCCGGCCATGCTGAGCCTGACGGCCATTGCCATCGGCTGTGGATTCGTGTATATGACCATTGGCTACATCATCAATCGGCGCAATGGTTCGGAGCAGCAGGCCTTTGAAATGCTGAACCTGACGGGCTATAACATTGGTACCTTCGTCATTCCCTTTGCCCAGAGTTTTCTGGGTTCTCTGGGTGTCATTGCCGTGAGCCTGTTTGATACCGGTAACGCAGTGATTTGCCTGGGCGGTGCCTTCAGTCTGGCCTGTATGGTCAAGGACGGTGCCGGATTTTCCTTCAAGCGCATCGGAAAAGCGCTGGCAACTTCGGTGCCTTTCGTGTGCTATGTGACCATGCTGCTGATGAACCTGCTGTCGCTACAGGTGCCCCAGTTCGTCATGAGTTTTGCGGGGATCGTGGGAAATGCCAATGCCTTCATGGCCATGCTGATGATCGGCGTGGGCTTCCGGCTGGAAAAGAACAGTACCCAGACCCGGCGGATCCTGCGGATGTTGGTGATCCGCTATGGCGTTGCCACGATTTTTGCGCTGATCTTCTACTTTGTGCTCCCCTTTGCGCTGGAAGTCCGGCAGGCACTGGTGATTTTGGCCTTCAGCCCAATCGGCTCTGCGGTGCCGGGCTTTACCGGGGAGATGAAGGGAGACGTGGGCCTTTCCAGTGCACTGAACTCCATGGCCATTGTCATCAGCATCGTCATTACCGTGATCTTGCTGGCTGTGATGCTGTGAGAAAATCGAAATCAACACATCTTTCGTCACTTTTGACAAACCGAAAAGACAAAAACCGGCAGAATGCCCAGTGCCCTCTCTAAAAATGGGAAGACCATTGGCAAACCGCAAGAATTGTCGAAATCTGAAAAAATCCAGTGGAAGTTTTCGGGGGAGTATGCTATACTATTCTTGCAATTATGCGTTTTGCGTATCCCCATTGTGTTTTTCGTGTGATCTACAATCATTATTGTGATGGAGGAGAGAAAAAATGTCCACTAACAGCGTCACGCCTTCGGAGTTTTTCAGCCCTGATACCCAGGTAGCCAATCTGGCTCTGATTGCCTGCCCCGGTGCGGAGGAACTGACCCAGCGGATCGATGGTCACCTGCGTGCAT
>CAYUQN010000199.1:0-1231 GCA_964446815.1 uncultured Oscillospiraceae bacterium
GTTCCCGAACTGCTGAAGCAGGCAGGCATCTAAACCATATACAGCAAGGGCGGCCGATGGCCGCCCTTGTTTTTTGTCACGGGGTTTGGTTGAGAATTGACAGTTGACAGTGGACAATTGACAGTTGTGGTATCCCCTTCGGGGATAATTCACGTTGTCAACTCCTAACTCATCACTCCTAACTCCTAACTAACAACCGCTGCTCTTGTTTTTTGCCAATTTATCCGCTATAATATCCCCAAACACGAAATGAGGTGAAGCCATGACCATTTATGTTTGTCTGGACGACCAGGGTGGGATGCTCTTTAACCATCGCCGCCAGAGCCGGGATATTGCCGTATTGCAGGATCTGGGGCAGCCTGTGTATATCGACGCCTTTTCGGAGAAGTTGTTTTTATCTTCCGGGATCCCTTACCGGCTGGCACCGGAGGATCTGGGGCAACTCCCGAAGGAGAGTGGATTCTTTCTGGAAAACAGGGAGCCGGAAACGGTGCTCCCATTGGCAGACACAGTGGTGATTTACCGCTGGAACCGGCTTTACCCGGCAAATGTCCGGTGGAATGCTGATTTGACAGAATGGGGGTTTTCTCTGGAAAGCCTGTCTGAATTCCCGGGAAAATCCCATGAAACCATTACCAGGGAGGTCTATGTGAAATGAAGAAGCTGCTTGCGCTGCTGCTGAGTGCCCTGCTGGTGCTGGGACTTTGGGGCTGTGAAAAAGAGGAAGTAGATTTTGCGCTGGATGTGGCAGGCTCCGTGCTGGAGCTGCTCCAGAACAGTCAGAATGATGCCGCCGATTCCTCCGGGGAAGAAATTCCCGCCTTTTCGGAGGATGCCTATGTGGTGCTCAACGGCAACGTGCCCTTCTTCACGGAAGAAGAATACACCACGGAATCCTACGAATACTACAGCGATTTGGATGAACTGGGCCGCTGCGGTGTGACGGAGGCCTGCATCGGTGTGGATCTCATGCCCACGGAGGAACGGGGCGATATCGGTTCCGTGAAGCCCACAGGCTGGCATTCGGTGAAATACGACATCGTGGACGGAAAGTATCTGTACAACCGCTGTCATCTCATTGGTTTCCAGCTGGCGGGGGAGAATGCCAACAAGAAAAATCTCATCACCGGTACCCGGTACTTAATCACCGAGGGACTGCTCCCCTGTGAGAACATGGTGGCGGACATTCCCTCGGTGTTTAAGTACCGGGTACCGGTGATGAGATTTTTCT
>CAYUQN010000200.1:0-1231 GCA_964446815.1 uncultured Oscillospiraceae bacterium
CCTCGGTCTCGGTCAGGCGTATGTCGGCGCGCGGCAGGATCTTCTCCAGCGCCGACGCGGTCGTGATCTCCAGCATAGTAGCTCCTCTCTCGGATCTCGTTTTATCTCGTCTCGATCTCGTTGCTCCGCGATCTGCCATCTATGGTATATCGCGCGGTGCTCTGCCCCTCTATGATACCATGTTTCCCGCCGCAGAGCAAGCGGGAAGGCGCCGCGCGCGAGCGAAATGTGCAAGGATACGAGCGAAGCGTCGAAGCAGAGCGCTGTATAAATAACGAGGCGGAGCCGATAAGATCGGCTCCGCCCGCTTATGGATCGTCTCTTGCGCGGCGGCGCGTCAGAGGGCGATCACCTCGGTCTCCCCGGTAAAGGAGGAGAAGGTCGCCACGGCGTTCTGAAAGTAGAAGACCTGCGTATTCCCATCGTTCTCGTCATACATATGGCGCAGATCGGGATACGCGTCGAGCATGGCGCGGCGCGCCTCCGCCCGATCGTCCTCCTTCAGCTCCCCCGCGAGGCGCAGCCAGCGCCCGTCAAGGAAAGCGCAGAGCTCCACCTTCGGATTCGCCCCGATCTGCCGCGAGACGGGCTTGACCCGCCCCGTCTGGATGTAGAGCCGACCCTCGAAGCCGTGCGCCGTACCGAAGGGACGCACCCGCGGCTGATCCCCCTCGACGGTCGCGAGGTAGTACGTCCCCGCCTCCTTCAGAAAAGCCAGTGCCCGTTCCATACCTGTCATGCCTGTATACCTCCGCTTTATTATATTTATATATCAGGTTATATCGGGGGCGTCGGGATCCGCCCATCGGCGCCCTCGCCTTACCCGCTCGGCGGGAGGATCCCTGCGATCGCGCCGAGTCCCTCCGCCACCTCTATGATACCATCTTCTCCGCCGCAAGGCAACCCCGCCTTCGAGAATTCTGCCGCCGCGCCCCCTCGCCCACGTCATTTGACCTCTTACATTTTTCTATCATTTTTGTACCCCTTCAGCGGAGCGCGGCAACGCCGAGCAGCCTCTCGGGCAAGCGTTTGCCCCTACCGGATCCCGATGCGTCGCATCGCCCTGACGGGTTCGACCGCGGGCTTCGCCCTCCACCCGAAATTCTCGGTCGCGGTCCGATCGGGATTTTTTACCCATTACCTCCTCTCTCCTTACTCGGAAAGACTCTCGTACATTTTGAGGTAAGAAGTAATCGTGAAGAAGCAGGCACAGGAAGTTGCATCGCTTCGG
>CAYUQN010000201.1:0-1221 GCA_964446815.1 uncultured Oscillospiraceae bacterium
GTTCCTGCCCATAGACTTCATCCAAGGTCTGGGGCCGTAACAGGTCAGCCAAGGGTTGATACATATCCATTCCCCTTTAATCGTTTTTCTACACTATACCATATCCGGGAAGAAAATGCACCATTTATTTTTGGCCGTTTGTTTGATTTGCCAGGAAAAGAGGCGAAGCAAGCGCTTCGCCTCAGGTTACCAAAATCACCGATCACGGTGCTTCCGTCATCATTCCGCACGCTGCATTTACTTCCAAAGCCCGAAATGGATCCTCCAAAACAACCTTGCCACATCCCTTGCGCTGGCGTAAATGGGGTGAGCCACCGGGCAGGATGTGAAGAATTCATTCTCCTGCACCGGGCAATCCGGGAACAGGCCGGTATAAATGTGGTACTGTTCCAGCCGCCGGGCAATATCTCCGATGGTATAAAACTGCGCCGGATCAAAGTCAAAACCAAGACTGCTCAGCACATTCACCGTAAATTCCGCACAGGTGTAGGCTTTCCGCACCCGGACTTTCCGGTGTAAGGGCGCTGCCACAGCAGACAAGTGGTTATACAGATAATGATCCGTATTGCGCCTCATATCTTCCAGCATGGCATTGAGCTTCTCCCACTGCCGCCAGGTCAAAGGCAGGCGGTACAGCCGGATATCCGCCGTTCTTCCCCCATGGCGATAGCGGCATGGTTCCTCTGCCACGAAACCGCCGTAGAAGGGCGTTTCGTAATACCGCCGGGCGAAGGAATAGATGCTGGTGAGATTCCCGTCAATGGCGATGGACACATGGTTATAAGGCTCCCGGGTCACCATCCGGATCATCCGCCCCATCCGGTAGGGCGTGGCCGAAAAGAGGACATAGAGATACTTCTGCTCATCCAATTCCTTCACCTCCTGAAATTTTTTCTCATCATATCACAGGGCTTATAAAAACGCAATTCCTCCGGAGGAAAAACTTCCACCGGAGGAACAATTTAAGAACTTTTTAAAGAACCTTAGACAAAAACTCCTGCAATCTGGGATTTTTGGGGGAACCGAAGACTTCTTCGGGACTTCCCTGCTCCACGATCTTGCCGCCGTCCATGAAAAGGATCCGGTTGCCCACTTCCCGGGCAAAGCCCATTTCGTGGGTCACCACGATCATGGTCATGCCGTCCGCTGCCAGTTCCTTCATAACGTTCAGAACTTCGCCAACCATTTCCGGATCCAGTGCGGAAGTAGGCTCGTCAAAGA
>CAYUQN010000202.1:0-1213 GCA_964446815.1 uncultured Oscillospiraceae bacterium
AAGAGGTCTTCCGTCTCGGTGGTATAGGTGCCGCTGTAGTTGCCGTAACCGCTGAGACCGCCGATCATGGAAGAAATATCCAGGTTGCCCATTCCACCGCCCAGCAGACCGCTGATGTCCATGCCGCTCATATCAAGGCCGGTACTACTGGACTTATAAAGATATACATAATCGGTTATGATTGCCTTGTTGTTGCTGTCTGTTCCGGTGATAATAAAGATAACATCGCCCGTGTTATAATTCTTTCCACCGGAAGAAACGAATCCCTGGCCATTCACCATGGTGTTGATTTGGGGCTCGTTGGAGGAGAATTTCACATAATAATTGCTACCGTCTTTGATCACTTCAAAGGGCTGTGCAGATTCGTAACTATAGACGATCTGACCCTCCTGTACACGAACCACACGACCGGCCACGGCCGTATAGGTCAAGCCGTAGCAGGGACAGGTGGACTGGTGCACATTACCGGGGCAGTCTACGCTGCCGGTACAGCACTTGATACAATCGCTCTTATGGTTCTTGGTTGCCTGACAGTCATTGCTGGCAGGATCACAGGCTTCGATACAGTCCAGATAATGGCTGCCGGCGGTACACTGCTTTTCTTTCTGTGCATGGGTACAGGACTGGATACATTTCTGGGTATGATACTTGGTTCCCTTACAGGGCTGCTTCAATGTGCCGTCGGTGCAGCTGTGGATACAGTCGGAGTAATGCTTTTGAGCGGTACATTTTTCCGGGGAATCCGCCTTCGTACACCAGGTAATGCAATCCGCCGCATGGCTCGTGACCTTTTCGTGGCAATCCTGGCACAGAGAGGGACATTCCTTGGTATCATACCCGGCTTTCGTATGTTCATCCCAGGTCAGAGAGCAGCTCTTGTCTTGTGTGCAAACAGGTGCCACTGACGTCTCGCTCACAGTGCTCACATTACTCAGCAGCACCACAGACCAGCTTTGTCCCGTGGTATTCAGAGGAGTCAGCACCCAGCCGTCTTCGGTGGCAGCCAGCAAATGGGCACTGTCGCTGTCCACGCCGCTGATCTCGCCGTCACAGGGGGCGGTGAGGACACCGGTCTCATACATGGTCAGAAGCTCCTGCAACAGCTCTTCGTACTCCCGGTGCTGGTTGGCTCTGCGCTGCAATTCGCCTTCAAAGTCCCGGTCTTTCAGGGTAAACAGGGTAGCCCCGGAGGAAACGGTCTTTTCTTCTTTGG
>CAYUQN010000203.1:0-1204 GCA_964446815.1 uncultured Oscillospiraceae bacterium
CGTGGTTCCTTTCTGTTTGGTTTTCACCATTATACAGAAGATCCCCCGGAAGCGGAAGCCTCCCGGGGGGATGTTTTTCGTGAAATAAATCTCTGGCGGGATTTGTGAAATGCCCTTTGGGCGTGAAGTTTGGCTGACAGCAAGTGAAGTGTCTGAGGGCACAGAGTGGATTTCTTATTGATGGAGCACCACAGTCTGTCCATCGATCTGGCAGATGCGCATATCCACATCGAAGGTATCCCGGATGATTTCCGGGGTCACGATCTCCCGGCCACCGGCGTACTTTACCTGACCGTCTTTCAGGAAGAAAAATTTATCCCCAAAGGCCAGTGCCTGATTCAGGTCGTGGAGGGAGGACAAAATGGCAATGTTCTTCTCCCGGGCCAGAGCCCTAGCTTCCGTCAGGATCAGCTTTTCGTTGGCAATGTCCAGATTGCCCGTAGGCTCGTCAAAGACCATGAGTTTCGGCTCCTGAGCCATGGCCCGGGCAATGGCGATCTTCTGCCGCTCGCCGCCGGAAAGTTCGTCCACCATCCGGAAGGCGTATTCCTCCAGCTGCATGTCCATGAGGATCTTCTCCACGGCCTTGTAATCTTCCTCCCCGGAAGCGCCGCCAAAGTAGGAGATCCGCCCCAGCAGGATGGAGTCAAACACCGTCAAAGCACCGAACTGGATATCCTGAGGCACATAGGCAATGCGCCGTGCCCGCTCTTTCCGGGGCATTTTCAGCAGGTCTTCCCCCTCAAAGCGGATCTGCCCGGCGGAGGGTTTCTGGATGCCCAGAATGGTTTTGAACAGGGTAGTCTTGCCGGAGCCGTTTTTTCCCAGCAGGATACCGATTTCCCCGGCTTTCAGTTCCAGAGAAGCCCCCGTCAGCACCGGCCGGGAGAATTTGCTGTAGCGAAAATGCAGGTTGTCCACGGTCAGCATCGGCGGTTCTCCTTTCGGGAAAAGATAATGGCAATAAAGAAGGGGGCACCCAGCAAAGAGGTAATGGCACCCACCGGCAGAGCGGAACCGCCCCCCATGGAGCGGGAGAAGGTATCTGCCAGCAGTAGCAGCAGACTGCCGCTCATGCAGGACACGGGAATGGTGATCCGGTGATCCTGGCCCAGCAGCTTTTTGGTCACATGAGGGCAGATGATCCCTACGAATCCGATGACACCCAAAAAGGACACGCACACCGCCGTAATGACGGAGGCCA
>CAYUQN010000204.1:0-1204 GCA_964446815.1 uncultured Oscillospiraceae bacterium
TCGTAGGGGTCGGCACGCCAGTGCTCCTTGGGGACGGTGAAGGGGGCGTAGAAAGCGGAATTGGCCACCATGCGGTAGGGATCCAGATTGCCGAAGTAGAACTGCCGGCGTTCTTCACAGCCGCAGCGGACGGCGGCAACGCCATAGGATGGATCCGCAAAGAGCCAACCGTAGGGCTCTACATAGAAACGTACCCAGTCATGCCCGCCGATGAAATCCGGCTCTGCCGTCAGGCCACTTTGCCATTGGGCGGGGATCCCGGCGCAGCGGCACAATGTCACAAACAGCAAAGCGAATACACCGCAGTCACCGGTGTAGTTCCGGGCGCAGTTTTCAGCAATGTTTTCCAGCACCACATAGCCGGGCATATAGGTGTAGTGCATGTTTCGGGTGATAAAATCATAGAAGGCCCGGGCTTTTTCCAGAGGATCCGTCATCCCGGCGGTCAATTCCCGGCACAGCTGACGGATATAAGGGGTAAAGACAATGTGAGGTGCCTGCTCCTGCAAGTCAAAGTCATACACCCCGGGAAGACTACTTCCGTGGTAGGCATCCTGATACCGGGCGGTATGGTGGTAAGAATACTCCACCACAAACTCCGGATTCTCCTGAAACGTTCCCTCCCAGCAAACCGTACGCTGCTGGGCATCTTCCGGGGCGATTTTCCCATTTTCCGGCCAGAGATGTTCGATTTGGATATCCTCCTGCTGAGGGCGAGCCTTGGGAATGGGCAGGTGGGCACGGAGGAACATGCCGGGGTGGAAATGTTCGTCCTTCAGCTTGACCGTGGCCCGGATGCGGATATGGGTGGTCATGGAACCATCCTGGCGCATTTTCGCATGGGCCTTATCCAGCATGGTCAGGGTAGGGGAGCCCACTTGCGCGCTTTCCACACCGGGGAGGGTAACACCTGCTCGCTGGGCAAATTCCGGAATGGCCTTGCAGAGGGAAGCGAAAAAACGATTGAAAATGTGGATCTCTCCATCTACATAGATCCAGCGGATCCGGCGCTGATCAATCAGAGATGTCAGCTCCTCTTCCGTAAAATCCGGGATAGCTTCCTGAACAATAGCCAGAGCCTGAGAAAGAGAGTAAGGGAATTCCGTCGGCAGCATCTGGCAGATCCGTTTCTGCACCAGCAGGCTGCCCCGAAGGGCTTCCGGAAGTTCCTCTTCCAGACGGCGGTCAATGAGACGGATGGCAC
>CAYUQN010000205.1:0-1191 GCA_964446815.1 uncultured Oscillospiraceae bacterium
GAACGTCATCGAGGTGGACGACGGCGCCTTCGCCGATTGCGTCAACCTCCGCCGCGTCGAGACGCCCGCGTCGCTGACCGTGCTGGGGGGCGACGTCTTCCTCGGCTGTTACCGCCTGCGCGAGGTCGTCCTGACGAACGTCACCTCCATTGGAGAGAGCGCGCTCGGCGGGTGCCCTGCGCTCGTCTCGGTGCAGGCGCCCGACGCGCTGGATCTGACCGACGCCCTGACGGGTAGCGAGCAGGTGCGCGAGGGGGAGATCGTGACGGACGAGAACGGGCTGCTCCTCGACGGTACGGTCGTCGTCGGCTATGACGCGCGCGCGACCGAGCTCACGATTCCCGCCACCGTCACGGAGATCGCCCCCTATGCCTTTTATGCCAATACACAGCTCACGCGCGTCTCGATCGGTGACGGCGTCCGTACGATCGGCGCCCACGCCTTCGAGAAGTGCTCTGCCATCACCTCGCTGACGGTGGGTGCCGCCGTCGGCCGCATCGGGGAGGGCGCCTTCAGCGGCTGTACCGCCCTTGATACCCTCGACTTCCGCGCGGTCGCCTGCCGCTCCTATCCCACGGGCGGCGGCATCTTCTCCGCCCTGCCCGCCCTCCGCGAGGTGATCGTCGCCGCCGACGTGCTCTACCTTCAGGACGGGATGTTCGCAGACTGCGCGGCGCTCGAGACCGCCTCCCTCCCCGGCTCTATCGTCAATGTCCCCGTGCGCCTCTTCGCGGGCTGTACGTCGCTCGCGGACGTGACGCTCGGTGAGGGGATCCGCGGGATCCGTGACAGCGCCTTCGCCGACTGTATCTCCCTGCGCGGCGTGACGCTCCCCGTCTCGCTGACCACCGTATATACCGAGGCATTCCGCGGGAGCGGCCTCGTACGTATCTCCCTCCCGTACGTCAGTTCTATCCAAGGCGGCGCCTTCGCCGGCTGCTCCTACCTCGTCGGCGTCGAGCTCGGCGCGAAGGGGATGCTCTCCATCGCGGACGGCGCCTTCAGCGGCTGTTATAAGCTCATCGACGTCGTGAACCACTCGACGAGGACCCTGACGGTCGGGAAGAGCAATAACGGTCAGATCGCGTACTATACCGCCTTCCCCCCTGCGAAGACGGGCTCCTCCCGCATCGTGGATCAAAACGGCTATATCTTCTTCACCGATCCCGATAATACACGTAACGTCTACCT
>CAYUQN010000206.1:0-1185 GCA_964446815.1 uncultured Oscillospiraceae bacterium
CATATAGCCGTCCCGGTTGTAGTTTGTCATGGCACCGGTGCCGGAGATGGTCAGGATGCCGTCGCCGTCCAGCTTCCAGGTCAGGTTTTCACCGCAGGTGCCATAGGTCACTGTGCTGCCGTAATGCAAGGATGCACTGTTTAGCAGGTTATTGCCTGTTGCGATGGAAATGTTGTTCCATTGCGCTTTTGTTCCGCTGTAGTACACATCGGTGAGGCTGGTACACCCATAGAAGGCTTCTTCTCCAATGCTAGTCACGCTTGCGGGAATGTAGATAGATTTCAATGCCTGGCAGCTGCTGAAGGCCCATTTCCCGAGAGATGTGACCTTTTCAGGCAGCATCACTTCCGTCAGCTTGGTGCAAGTGTTGAAGGCACTGGCATCGAGGGTGGTCAGGCTTTCCGGCAGGGCAATGGTTGTGATTGCACAACCGGCGAAAGCGGAATCCCCCAGGCTGACGATCCCCTCCGGCAGGGTGACACTGGCAAGTTTGGAGCACCGCCAGAATGCGCCAACAGGAATCTCCTTGATTCCCTTGGGGATGACAACACCGGTCAGTTTTTCGCAGCGGGAGAAGCAGTTTCTTCCCAGTTTGGTCACGGTTTCCGGAATGGTGATACTTTCCAGATTGGCGCAGCTGTCGAAGGCAAAGGCACCAACGGAAGTCACACCGGACTCCAATACCACAGATGTAATGTCGGCAGTGTAGCTGCTCCAGGGGCTTTGGCTTACCGACGTATAGCTCGGCATATCCCCGGTGCCGGAGATTTTCAGGCCTCCCTCAGCATTCAGGGTAAAGGTCAGATTATTTCCGCAGGTGCCACGCATTTCCACGGCGCACAAGGTCGCTGCGCTCAGATCACTGTTGTTGCTGCCAATGGTGATGTTCTGCCAATCCTGCTTGCTGCCACCGTAGTACACCTTCTCCAGCTGATCGCAGTCCCAGAACGCATAATCGCCAATGCTGGTCATGCTTTCTGGAATGGTGACGCTGGTCAGGTTTTTACAGTAAGAGAACGCATAACGTCCAATACTGGTTACACCCTCCGAGATGGTGAAGCTGTTCAGGTATATATTGCCCCTGAACGCAGAATCGCCGATGCTGGTAATACTTCCGTCAGCGGGAATCACACTGGCAGAGCAACCTGCCACAAGCGTTTTCGACTCCGTATGGATAAGACAATT
>CAYUQN010000207.1:0-1183 GCA_964446815.1 uncultured Oscillospiraceae bacterium
GCCAGGTGCGCCGGACATAGAGCCAGTACACAATGGGTTTCACCACATAGATCAGACTGCTGACCAGCTTGACAGTGATGATGTTGCAATTCAGCCTTACTAGCACCACAACTGCCACCGTATTGATTATTGTTGCAAGGATGTTTGACCAACTGACAATGTAAGACCGTTGCGCTGCATTCAGTAGGAGCAAATTGGAGATACCAATATAGTACTCGACAAACGTTGACAGGCTGATAACGATCACCAGCAGGAACGAACTGAGCCAATTCAACGCTTCCGTGTGGGAAATATTTTGGAAGCAACAGGCAAGAATCAGTACATAGATACCAAAAATCCCAAGAATTAGCCTAAAAAATCTCCGGACTTCAGAAAGAATTGCACTTATGGAATGGGTATCATTTTCAGCCAGAGGCTTATATAATGCTGCTCTGGCCACTCCGCCAACGCCACCTTCCAGAAGGGTGATGTATGACAAAAACTGGGTGATGGAAGAGCAGGCTCCATAGATTTCCGAGCCAAAGGCTCCCAGCAGCACGCCAGGAACAACAAAGCCGCAGGCCAGAGAAATAAACTGCCCCAGCAGGGAGGTCGCTATGTTTTCTTTCGCTCTGGAGGTACGAAAGTCAGCCATGTTGATACCTCTGATTTTTGAATTTATTGTTTCGCTTTACAGAATAGAAAACGTATCCCACAACGCAAATCCATCTCAGTTTCCCCTGATACAGCCAAGTGGCAAGGAGTCTGTGTTGGCAGGACAAGCTCTCGGGTGCCATATTGTTGTACGACTTCCGAAAAAACGAGTCACTTGACAATTCTTGCAAAATAGACATAATTTCTTTACGATTCTGCTTTTGGAGATTTTGCAGCAACCGTTTCGTTGCATATATCCAGTTGCGTACTACCCCGGTATAAAACGCCGGATAGCAATTCTGAATCCCCCAGATTTCCAGATATTTCTCCATTTCCATTCGGACGAGTTTTACAGATTTATGGAGATTGAGGGAAAAAGAATTCACCATACTGCTTTCCCGAATGCGGTAGAAATACAGTTTTTCCTTCAAATAGACAATTTTGTTTGCGCAAGTCACAAGTGGCATGGATAAATACAGATCTTCTCCGTTGCAAATGTCCACATCCGTGTCATAATTGTTTAGGAATCTGTCATATACTTCTTTTTTTG
>CAYUQN010000208.1:0-1182 GCA_964446815.1 uncultured Oscillospiraceae bacterium
CGCTGCACTTCGCCTGTTCCTTACAAGTCGCCGTGCCGCCGGTGTGGTTGACCGTGCCGTCGCGGTAGACGGCCAATTTCGTGATCGTGCCGCTGATGCATTTGAGCGTACCGCCGCTGACGTCCAAGCTCGTGATGGTGCCGCCGGCGCATTCGAGCGTACTGTCGTCGTAGACGTAGGCGGTGGTGATGGTGCCGCCGGCGCATATGACTTTGCCGCCTGCCTCTGCAACCGCCTGCTTCACCGTGCCGCGCTGAACCTGCAACGTGGCATACTCCCCACTGGCTGAAATAGCGCCACCGAACCAGCCGTTCCCGTTACTGCTATCTATCACAGTAAATACTCTTTCGTTGTCTTCACTTGTGGCCCCGCTAATGGGAATATCTGTTCTCGTCAGCTTATACCCATTCAAGTCCAGCGTAGCGCCTTTTTGGTAACAGGTAAGTAGCTCAGTGCTGGGTACATTCTTCAGAAGCTTAAACGTGGGAGAATCGTCCCCCCCACCGCTCCACGCACCGCCGAAGGTCTTATAGTAGCCATTGCCACCCTGCGCTTCGCTGACCTCTACCTCAAAGTCACCGTCCCATGCCGCATAGAGCGTGAGGTTGTCGTTCACAGCGGTGTTGAAGTCAAACTCCTTGCAGTGTGTGGTGTTGGTAGGGTCATCCGTAACCCACCCAAGGAACTTCTTGCCGGTTTTTTGGGGGTCATCCGGCTTGCTGACCTTGCCACTGCTCGAGACAATGCTCTGCGCGTGGATGTTATTGCCGTTCATGAACGTTACCCACTTGTCGCTGGTCGTACCGCCGTTGTTGGTGATCCCACCATAGAACGCGGTACCGCCGGTCGTAGAATCGTTCTTGAGCGTACCGTTTTTACCGGTATCGTTGTGAATGTACACGCTGTCATACACGCTGCCGCCCTTGGCATCCATGGTGGTGCCCACGTCGATATACACGCCGTTGCCATTGCCATTGGTGGCGGTACAGCCCTTGATGGTGCCGTTCACCATGTTAAAGGTACTTTTCGGCCGCTGAATGAACACGCCGCCGCCTATCGGGGCGGAGCAGCCCTCAATGGTGCCGTTCTCCATGGTAAAGGTACTATCGTTCACAATGACCACGCCGCCGCCGCCGCTGGAAGCAGTACAGGATCGGATGGCACCACCACTCAGGGTGAAGT
>CAYUQN010000209.1:0-1164 GCA_964446815.1 uncultured Oscillospiraceae bacterium
GTGTTATGCGGCGGTGGCTGATAAGCTGGCGGGTATGAATGGCGAATATCTGATTGTGGATGTTGGTTCCTGGACCATTGATATTATGCATGTGAAGGATGGTGTACCGGTGGAAAGCAAGTGTGAGACTTTTACGGAATCCATGGTTTCGGTTATTCAGGAAATCAAGGGTAAAAGCAGTGAAAAGTTTGGAAAGGAAATACCCGAAAATATCATCACGGATTATATCAGCAATGCAAACTGCAATTATCCGGAGAAGTATACGAGACTGATGGATGAATCGTTGGAGGCTTTTGTAAAAAGAGTGGAAGGAATTCTGAAAGAGAATGGTCACGACACGGAATTTGCCAACATTATTTATGTGGGTGGTGGTGCAAAAGTTATGGCTGCTTATGGACGTCATGACGACAACATTTCCTATGTAACTGATGTCAGGGCAAATGCAAAGGGCTATGAATATCTGGCAAGGCAGATTGCGTAACAAGAGGTGGTACACATGATGGGATTAGGCAGAGAGAGGCGGCTTAACTGCCGCCTCTATGTGGACCGCCGGGCGGATGCAAGTGTGGTTGAGAAGCTGGACAGGCTGCTTGTGGAGAAACATTTTCTAAATCAGACGGAGCTGATAAAACATGGAATTGAGTTGGTTTATCGGGAAGTTTATGAACGGGAGAATGCCAAGGATAATGCGGAGTTGTCCGGTAAGGATTTCCGGAAGCTGGCAGAGGCAATTGCCGGGGAATTAAAGCCGGAGCTACGTCAGCTCTTGGAAGGTTACGAAGCAAGAATACTAAAGGAAGTGGCTACTGTTAATGCGGGAGCCGGTGGAAAAGTTGCAGAATGTGGTGACGTTGCCGGTGCCGGGGAACAGGTAGTTGCTACAGCGAAAATTGTTCGGCAAACAGATGTGGGTCCTGAAAAGAATCTGAATGTGGATGTTCCTGAAGAAAAGGTTCTTTCGGGACAGGCAATCAGCTTTTTGAAGGGGCTGAATGATGATTAAGCCGGAAATCTCCGGCGTCAAAGTGGTGGCAGGAGCATCTGAATTGGTGTCAATGTGACGCCAATTCTATATAGGAATAAATATATTTGGTGGCAAATTGACGCCAACGGGCGCATATTTGACGACAGTTATAGGCACGGGTCCCGTGCTATATATAGGGT
>CAYUQN010000210.1:0-1156 GCA_964446815.1 uncultured Oscillospiraceae bacterium
GCCGTGGAAGGGATCCGGGAGGTCTGCATCACCACCAACGGCACTTTGCTTCCCCAGCTGGCAAAGCCCTTGAAGGATGCAGGTGTCAAGCGGGTGAACCTGAGTCTGGACACCCTGAACCCGGAAAAATATACCCACATCACCCGCATTGGCACTCTGGATCAGGCGCTGGCCGGTCTGGATGCCGCCCTGAATGCGGGATTTGAGAAGATCAAGATCAACGCCGTTCTCATCGGCGGCTTTAACGATGACGAGATCGGCGATCTGGCAGAGCTGACCCGGCGGTATCCCGTGGACATGCGTTTTATCGAAATGATGCCCATGTACGACAGCGGCGACTTTGACGCTTCCGCTTTCATCCCCTATACCCGGGTGCTGGAACGTCTTCCGGAGTTGACTCCTGCCGCTCAGGACGGCGGCGTAGCCAAGCTGTACCGCCTGCCGGGAGCCACGGGAAACATCGGCCTCATCAGCCCCGTCAGTGCCCACTTCTGCGCTGAGTGCAACCGCATCCGCATCACCGCCGACGGCAAAGTAAAGCCCTGCCTCCACTCCGGGGACGAATACTCCCTGAAAGGCCGGGATTTCGCCGGAATGAAGCAGGTTTTGGAAACCGCCATTTGGGGCAAACCCGCCTGGCACGGGGATCTGGATGCCATCCACCGCTCCAAAGCAGGCCGGAATATGAATCAGATTGGAGGATGAGTATGTCGGATTTTACCCACTTTAACGATCAGGGTCGGGCCAAAATGGTAAACGTAGGGGAAAAGCCCCTGTCCCAGCGCATTGCCGTGGCCGCAGGCCGGGTTTTGGTCAACGAGACCACCTTCTCCCTTATCCAAAGCGGCGGCATGAAGAAAGGCGATGTGCTCACCGTGGCACAAATCGCCGGGGTCATGGGTGCCAAGCGCACCCCGGAACTGATTCCTATGTGCCACCCCATTTTGATGGACGGCATCGACCTGCAACTGCATCTAGACGAGCACCGTCTGTCCGTGGAAATTCAGGCCACCGTATCCTGTGACGGCCGCACCGGTGTGGAAATGGAAGCCCTCACCGCCGTCTCCGCCGCAGCACTGACGGTGTATGACATGTGCAAAGCCGTACAGAAGGATATGGTCATTACCGACATCCGCCTGCTGAAAAAGACCGGCGG
>CAYUQN010000211.1:0-1139 GCA_964446815.1 uncultured Oscillospiraceae bacterium
AGAAACCTGTTCTTGTGGTCATGGCAGCCGGTATGGGCAGCCGTTATGGTGGCTTGAAGCAGATCGATCCCGTGGGCAGCCAGGGGGAGGCCATTCTGGACTATTCCATTTACGATGCCCATCAGGTCGGCTTTGAGACCGTGGTCATCATTATCAAGGAAGCCATTAAGAAGGACTTTATGGAAACCGTTGGTGCTCGTCTTGCCAAGGCTCCCATTGAAGTGCGCTATGCCTATCAGGAATTGAACGTTCTGCCCGAGGGCTACACCGTTCCCGAAGGCCGGACTAAGCCCTGGGGTACCAGCCATGCTGTGCTTTGCGCGGCCGATGCCATCGATGGTGCGCCCTTCGCCGTCATCAATGCTGATGACTACTATGGCAAGGAGGCCTTCAAGACCATTTACGAGCACCTGTCCACCTGCACCGATCCCTACGGCTACTGCATGGTGGGCTATGAGTTGGGTAAGACCGTCACCGAAAACGGCTCCGTGGCCCGGGGCATCTGCCTTACCAATGAAGAAGGCATGCTGACGGAGATCACCGAGCGCACCCAGATCGAGACCTATGAAGGTGGCATCCACTTCACCGAAGATGGCGGCGAGACCTGGACGGACGTGGGGGAGAAGACCATCGTCTCCATGAACATGTGGGGCTTTATGCCTTCCTTCCTCCAGGAGATCCACGACCAGTTCTCTGCTTATCTGGATGAATACCTGCCCAAGAATCCTTTGAAGTGCGAATACTATCTTGCTCTGCCTCTGACCCACATGATCGATACCGGCAGTGCTACCATTAAGGTTCTGTCCTCCAAAGACCGCTGGTACGGCGTGACCTATGCCGCCGATAAGCCCGTGGTGGTGGAAGCCCTGAAGAACATGACCGAAAAGGGCATGTATCCTGACGGACTGTGGAAGTAAATTTAAAAATTCCGGTGCTCATGCACCGGAATTTTTTTGTAGTTAGGAGTTAGGAGTGAGAAGTTAGGAGTTGTGGTGTTGCTTCGCAATATTTATATTAACTACTAACTCATAACTCCTCACTTCTAACTCCTAACTAACTTACGGTTAACATAACACTGTGATTAATTTTCACTTTTCCTCTTTACGAAACGGGAAAACTGTTGTACAATAGTAGATAGT
>CAYUQN010000212.1:0-1138 GCA_964446815.1 uncultured Oscillospiraceae bacterium
CCCTGTCCCATGTGTGCCGGTGCTATACTCAATTCAAGGATACCTAAGATAGTGTTCGGCGCAAGAGACGAAAATACCGGCTCCTGCGGCAGTGTGATCAATCTTTTTGAAGAACGCTACGGCCACAAGCCTGCGATTTACGGCGGTGTGAAAGCCACGGAAAGTGCGGCATTGCTCAAAAGCTTTTTCGAAAAACGAAGATGAAAAAGAGAAGTCATTGGACATCGGCGCATATAAGATTGCTCCGCACGCTCAAATGCATATTTTCGGCAACCGACTGTAGGTGTTTTGCTCCGAGGAGGGAAGCAGGTTCGCGCATCGCATCCCTCAGTCAAAAATCAAAGCTTTTTAACTGAGGGATTGTTACCGTGGCTGCCGATTAATACTTCCATCCGACATTTGACTAAACTTCAGAGCTAACACGTACATAAAAACAGACAATGCTCCGCTTTTTCCGCGAAAGCATTGTCTGTTTGCTTTTGAAATCCAAAAACGTCCGTATTAAACTACCGCATAGACTTCTTTTTTCTTTAGGCTTCGGGTGCAGGCTGCTTCATTTTTGCGAATGCTATGAAGCAGAGAACCATTTCCACTACCACAAACAAAGCGTACAAGAACATACACACTATGGAGACAGCGTAGAGAATACCGCCTACAAGTGCAGCCCAACGAGCTTTGATAGCCCATCCGAGCCAACTGAACAGAGCGGCAAGACCGACACATACCATGTGAGGTGTTACGAGTGCCGCAGCGAGTCCCGAGCCGATTGCTTCTGCTGCATCGGCAGAAGCAAGACCGGAGGTGAAATGGACAACGAGATAAATGAAATATGCTGTGCCAATGATTGCTGATACGAGTAAAAGTTTGCTGCGTTTCATAATATTTCTCTCCTTTTAGTTTTTGGCAAAGTATAATTGCCACGCTAATAATATACACTATATAGGCACTATTTGCAACCAATTGTTTTAAAATAGCATATCATATACAATATTAGCGTAATTAGTATAAATAAAACGGAGGGAACGACCATGGCAGAGCCGTATTTGAAATACAGAACGAGATTTACCTCGTCTCTGAAGAATGAGCTTGTCCCTTTGTTCGATGAATTGGCAAAGCAAACACGAATACCGAAAAGCAG
>CAYUQN010000213.1:0-1136 GCA_964446815.1 uncultured Oscillospiraceae bacterium
GGCAGTGGAGGACGGGCAGATAGCACTTGGCTACAACTGCTATTACATACCCGAAGTCCTCATGAATCTCGACGGCTGCTTCTCAACGAGGCTCCGTGCTCCCAACTGCACCTCCAGCGACGTTGCCGACTACTACATGACCACCAGAAACTGCCCTTATGTCAGAGCAATTCTGGAGCGTGGTATTGAAGGCGGCTACAACTATCTCAGTGCCCTGTTCGGTGCAGAGTGCTGTGCTGCCATGGAGCGTATGCAGGAGCACTTCTTCCTCCTTGACAAGATCGTCAAGAACGACAAATTCTTTGTCACTCAGATCGACCCTCCCATGAAGGGCGACAAGACCAATCTCGACTATTACATGGGCCAGCTCAAGCTCAAGGTAGTCGATCAGCTTGAGCAGCGTTTCGGAATCGATGTATCCGAGGCCGCAATGCGTAAGGCGATCGAGGAGCATAATGAGCTTTGCCGTGTCATCAACGAGATCGGTGACTTCAGAAAGCTTGACAATCCTCCCATCACCGGCTATGAGTTCCACGTTATCCAGCTTGTAAGCCAGGTTTGCCCTCATAAGCTCATCCTGCCTTACCTCAAGGAAACCCTTGCAGAGATCAAAAAGCGTAAGCCCGAGAAGGAATTCCCCTTCCGTGCCCGTGTTGCCGTTGTCGGCTCCGAGATCGACGATCCCGAGTTCACCAAGCTTCTTGAGATGTGCGGTGCAATGGTCGTTGCCGACCGTTACTGCTTCGGCTCCATCCCCGGCAGAGAAGAGATCGAGATCAGAGAAGGCGAGACCGCATTTGAAGCGATCTGCCGTCACTATCAGTATTGGAACCAGTGTGCCCGTTTCATGGACGGCTTTAAGATTGACCAGCGTCGTGAGGTCGTTGCAAAGCTCGTTGAGGATTACAAGGCAGACGGCGTTATATTCGAGAGCATGAAGTTCTGTGAATTCTGGAGCTATGAGAAGGTCATGGCAAACCACGTATTCACCAATGAGTTGCATATACCCTGCTGCACCATCGAAAAGGAATACTCTCTCGGTGCAGTCGGTCAGCTCCGTACCCGTTTCCAGGCATTCATCGAATCTCTGGAGATCAAGACCATTCAGGGAGGTAAGTAATCATGTTAGATAAAGT
>CAYUQN010000214.1:0-1136 GCA_964446815.1 uncultured Oscillospiraceae bacterium
GATGACGGATATCGGGCATCTGCTGGGCTCCGCTGCCATCGAGCTGTGGCTGACGGAAGGGGAACAGACCCGAAAAATCGTCTTCAGCGGCGACGTGGGCAACACCAACCAGCCGCTGCTGAATGACCCGAAAACCGTGGAAGAAACAGAATATCTGGTCATCGAATCCACCTACGGTGACCGGCTCCACGAAAAAGTCCGGGGAGATACTGTGGCGGAACTGGCGAAGTGGATCCAGTTTGCTTTGGATCAGGGCGGCAATCTGGTGATTCCCTCCTTCGCCGTGGGACGCACTCAGGAGATGCTCTATGCCATCCGGGAGATCAAGCAGCGAGGGCTGGTGACAGGGCATGACCGGTTCCCGGTGTATGTGGATTCGCCTCTGGCGGTGGAAGCCACAGGAATCTTCCTGCAAAGCAGCGAGACGAATTTTGACGAAGAAACCCTGGCGGTGCTGGCCCAGGGCATCAATCCCATCTGGTTTGAGGGTCTGACGCGGTCCGTTACCAGTGAGGATTCCAAGGCTATCAACGAAGACCGGCAGCCCAAGGTGATTCTCTCCGCCTCCGGCATGTGCGAAGCGGGACGGATCCGGCACCATCTGAAACACAATTTGTGGCGCAGCGAAAGTGTGATCCTGTTCGTGGGATATCAGGCGGCGGGCTCTTTGGGGCAGAAACTGCAAAGCGGTGCTGCCAGCGTAAAACTCTTCGGGGAGGATATTGCGGTGAATGCCACCATCGCCACCCTCCATGGTACTTCCGGCCACGCTGACCGGGAGGGACTGCTGAACTGGTTGAAGGGATTCCGGGAAAAGCCGAAGCTGGTCTTTGTTAATCACGGAGACGACCGGAGCTGTGAAGCCTTCCGGGGAACCCTGGAAGAACTGGGCTATCGGGCAGTAGCGCCCTACAGTGGAACGGAATACGATTTGCTCACCGGGAAATGCACCGCCTACACCGAAGGAGTCAAAATCGACCGGGCGGCAGCTTTCCAGGGCAGTCAGCGGGCACGGCAGGTATATGGGGAGTTGCTGGCGGCAGCGGAAGCCCTGCTGGCACTGGTACGAACCCGGAAGGGCTGCGCCAACAAGGAAAATGCCAAACTTACGGCGCAAATTCGGAATCTCATCGAAA
>CAYUQN010000215.1:0-1130 GCA_964446815.1 uncultured Oscillospiraceae bacterium
CCTCTATGTCTTTCTTCACGGCGCTGTCCCTGTCGCTGAATAACCTCATGACCAAGAAGACGCGCACCTTCCTGACCTCCTTCGCGGGGTCGATCGGTATCATCGGGATCGCGCTCATCCTCGCCCTCTCGAACGGGATCAATATCTTCATCGATAAGGTGCAGGAGGATACCCTGTCTTCCTACCCCGTGGAGATCACGACGGCGACGATGGATCTCACCGCCATGCTCTCGGCGTTCTCGGGATCGGGCGGGAGCACGGTCGAGCCGGAGGAGGGCTACGTGTACTCCAACGATCAGCTCACGGGCTTTACCAACGCCCTGCTCGAGGGGTATAAGGAGAACGACCTCGCCGCCCTGCGCGCGTATATCGAGAGCGACGAGAGCCACTTCCGCGAGCACGCGACGGTGCAGTACCGCTACAGCGTGACGCCGCAGGTCTACTATAAGACGGAGAAGGACGGGTACCTCGGAGTGAACCCCTCCTCGGTCATGTCGTCGCTCCTTACCTATCTCGGCGGGAGCGAGGAGAACCTCGCCATGAACATGAACGTCTGGGACGAGATGATCGATAACCGCGAGCTCCTCGAGAGCCAGTATACCGTGCTGGCGGGGCGGTGGCCGACGGCGTACAACGAGGTCGTACTCGTCACGGATAAGAACCGACAGATCTCGGACCTGTACCTGTACGCGCTCGGGCTCAAGGATCCGACCGAACTCCGAAAGATGCTCGCGGGGGAGAAGATCGAGAATACCGAGCAGGCGCGCTGGGCGTATGAAGACCTGATCGGGATGAGTTACAAGCTCGTCCTCGCGGCGGATTACTATCGGTACGACGAGCGGACGCAGACGTGGACCGACCTGCGCGATGGCTCGCAGAACGCCTTCGAGAATCTCATCAACACGGTGGGGACGGACGTGAAGATCGTCGGCGTCGTCGGTGCGGATCCGGATGCGACGGCGACCTCGATCAACGGCGCGATCGGGTATACCTCCGCGCTTTCCACTTATATCATCGAGAAGGCGACCGAGAAAGACGCGAGCGGCGCCTATCGGTATCCGATCGTCGGGGCGCAGATCGAGAACCCGACCGTGGACGCCATCACGGGTAAGCCTTTCTACGTCAAGGAT
>CAYUQN010000216.1:0-1111 GCA_964446815.1 uncultured Oscillospiraceae bacterium
GACTAGGAGGCATCATTACGAAAATTGTCGCATGGCTCAATGCTTTTTTATGGGGAGCCCCTTCACTGTTGATGATTTTGTCGGTGGGGTTGTTTCTGACCATCCGGTTGAAATTTATCCAGCTGCGGCTCCTTCCGGCGGCATTGAAAGATTTTGCTGCCAAGCTTCGGCCGGGGAAAGACGACTCCGGATTTCAGGCTCTGTGTACCGCACTGGCGGCTACCGTGGGCACGGGAAATCTGGTGGGAGTCGCCGGGGCCATTTGCCTTGGGGGGCCGGGAACTGTTTTTTGGATGTGGCTTTGCGGCATCTTGGGAATGGTCACCAAATTTGCGGAGGCCACGCTGGCAGTTCGGTTCCGGGTAAAAGGCCCGGAGAGCTGGCTGGGCGGGCCCATGTATGTGATCGAAGGGGGTCTTGGGGCGAAATGGAAGCCCATGGCCTTGCTGTACAGCCTGTTCGGTGTGACGGCTGCCTTTGGCGTTGGCAATGCCGCTCAGATCAATGCGGCAGTTTCCGGCATCCGGGGGATGCTGACAAGCTTCGGCCACACTGCTCCCGATGGTTTGAATCTTTTGCTGGGACTTTCCCTCGGGGGCATTCTGGGCAGCCTGCTTTTGGGCGGTGCCGGAAAGATTGGGAAAGCGGCGGAAAGACTGGTGCCTTTTGCTTCGGCGGGATATATCCTGCTGTGTCTGGGGGCATTGATTGTTCAGAGAAAGGCTTTGCCTGACGCTGTTTTTTCCATTGTTCAGGGTGCCTTTACCCCGAAAGCCGTCACCGGCGGTATGATCGGCTCTGCCTTTCAGGCACTGCGCATCGGCTGTTCCCGTGGGGTTTTTACCAACGAAGCGGGGATGGGTACCGCCGCCATTGCCCATGCCGGGGCTGAAGTAGAGCATCCCGTCCGGCAGGGGATGATGGGGATTCTGGAAGTATTTCTCGATACCATCGTGATCTGTACCCTGACGGCGCTGGTGATTTTGACCAGCGGTGTTCCTGTTCCCTATGGCCGGGAGGCCGGGGCAGAGCTGACTGCGGCAGCTTTTTCCACCGTCTATGGCCGTGGGGCGGCGGTATTTTTGAATCTGGCTATGGTTTTGTTTGCCGT
>CAYUQN010000217.1:0-1093 GCA_964446815.1 uncultured Oscillospiraceae bacterium
AGCGAAAACCGCAATCTCGATTACTTAAAGCTCACGGTCATGGACATAGTAAAAGCTGTCTGCGATACGCAGGACACCATGCAGGCGATCTACCCTCAGCTTGCCTCGCTCGGTAAGCTTGAACGCAAGGTCAGCTTTGTGACCTCTCAGGAGCTTGAGGATATGTACCCCGATATGACTTCCAAGGAGCGTGAAAACGCCTACCTCAAGGAGCACAAGACTGCGTTTATTATCGGCATAGGCGGAGCTTTAAAGTCCGGTAAGCCGCATGACGGCAGAGCACCTGACTATGACGATTGGAGCTTAAACGGCGATATAATGTTCTGGAACGAGCTTTTGGGCTGTGCCTTTGAGCTCAGCTCCATGGGCATAAGGGTAGACCCGGAAGCTATGGACAGACAGCTGAGTATCTCCGGCTGTGATGATCGCCGTGAGCTGCCGTATCATAAAATGCTCCTTTCCGGGGAGCTTCCCCTCACCATCGGCGGCGGTATCGGTCAGTCGAGACTGTCAATGCTGCTTCTCGGCAAGGCACATATCGGTGAGGTACAAGCCTCCATATGGGATAAGAATACGGAGACCCTTTGCGCCGAAAAGGGCGTAATGCTGCTGTAAGGAGCATATAGTATACTATGGATATTATTGAAGCACTAAAGGTAATAGTCCTCGGCATAGTCGAGGGCATAACGGAGTGGCTGCCCATCTCCAGCACGGGACACTTGCTGCTTGTTGACGAGTTTGTAAAGCTCAATGAAAGCGCCGAGTTCAAAGAGATGTTCATGTACGTCATCCAGCTCGGTGCGATACTTGCGGTAGTAGTCCTGTTTTGGGGCAAAATGTGGCCGTTTCAGTTTAAGGATAAGACGCAGCCCAAGATAAGAAAAGACGTATTTTCAATGTGGTTCAAGGTCGTTGTTGCCTGCATACCCGGCTTTGCGGCATATATCGCACTTGACGAGATCTTCGTTGACGACGTAAGAATAATCGCAGCGGCACTTATCGTATACGGCATTGCGTTTATCGTGATAGAAAACTGGAATAAAAACAGAACACCCAAGGTGATGACGCTTGAGGAGATAAGCTATAAGGACGC
>CAYUQN010000218.1:0-1093 GCA_964446815.1 uncultured Oscillospiraceae bacterium
TGGGTATGCCCTACTGGGCACCTCAGCCATACCAGTGCATCAACTATGTCTCCTGCCATGATAACCATACGCTCTTTGACCGCATTACCCTGGCCGCACCGGAAGCATCTTTTGAGACCCGTGTGAAGATGAACAATCTGGCTGCTGCCTTCTCTTTGCTTTCTCAGGGTGTCCCCTTCTTTCAGTCCGGAGAAGAAATGCTCCGCACAAAGCCGAACTATGCCGGCCGGTTCCTGGACAATACCTATCGCTCCCCGGATCTGATCAACTCCCTGAAATGGGAAACTCTGAACCAGAAGGAATATCAGGATACCGTTGCCTATTACCGGGGCATCATCGCCCTGCGAAAAGCCCATCCCGTCCTCCGGCTCCAGACCCGGGAGGAAGTCCAGAACGCCGTACATCCCATTCGCTATCCCAATGAGCGGGTAGCGACCTTCCACATTACCGGGCAGGGGGAAGAACTGTTTCTCCTGTTCAATTCCGACACCCGGGATGTAACCGTCCCCCTGCCCACCGGTGTCTGGGAGATCCACGCATTGGGGAACCGGGCCGGTACCGAATCTATGGGAACAGCTCAGGATTCCATGATCGTTCCCGCCATTTCCACTTTGTTTCTGAGCCGGAAAACCCCGGTGGATGTGGTGGCGGCTCTGATCTGGGAAAAGGACAAATTTCTCATCTGCCAACGCCCCGTTGACAAGGCCCGGGGTCTGCTGTGGGAGTTTGTAGGCGGTAAAGTAGAACCCGGTGAAACCAAAGAGCAGGCGCTTAAACGGGAATGCGCCGAAGAACTGGCCATTTCCGTGGATGTGGGAAGCCCCTTTATGGAGGTGGAACACAAGTATCCGGATATTCACATCCGTCTAACCCTGTTCCATTGCACCATCCCCACCGGACAACCTCAGGCATTGGAACACAACGACATCCGCTGGATCCATCCCAGCCAGATCGACGACTATCCCTTCTGCCCCGCAGACGAAGATATTCTGGAAATGCTGAAAAAGACATACGAAAAGAGGCAGCCCCTGTAAAGGAGCTGCACCTGTAAAATGAAAGTAGACACTCACAAAAGTGTGGGTGTCTACTTTTT
>CAYUQN010000219.1:0-1089 GCA_964446815.1 uncultured Oscillospiraceae bacterium
AGTACGCCTACCGCTACTGGACGGACAACCACGCTACCCTGAACGTTAACGACATCAAGAACGAGTGTCTGAAAGCCAAGGCTCTGTGTGACGAGGCCGGTATTGAGATCTGCAATCTGGCCACCACCCTCCGTGGCGAAGGTGACACCATGAAAAACGTCCTGGAAGCTGCCGCCGCTATCGGCTGCAAGACCGTCCGGGGGCCCATGGCCACCTATGATCCCAAGAAGCCTTACTGGGAGCAGTTTGAAGAATACCGTTCCTTCCTGCGCTCCTGTGAGCCTCTGCTGAAGCAGTACGGCGTGAAGTTCCTGATTGAGACCCACCACGGTATGCTGATTTCCTCCGCTTCCTCCGCCATGCGGGTGCTGGATGGTTTCGATCCGGAGTACTTCGGCCTGATCTACGACCCCGGCAACATGGTCTATGAAGGCTACGAAAACTATCAGCTGGGCTTCGATATGCTGGGCAAGTATCTGGCTCACGTTCACATCAAGAACGCTGCACTGACCCCCGCCGGGGAAGACGCGTTCGGTGCCACCAAGTACAATCAGACCTGGATGCCCCTGAAGAAGGGCTCCGCCAACCTGAAGGCTCTCATCGAGGCACTGGTAAAGGTGGGCTACGACGGCGTGCTGTCCGTGGAGGACTTCTCCAACGAAGCCCCCACCCGGGAAAAGCTGGAAGACAACATCGCCTACTTAAAGCAGCTCATTGCCGCTGCCAAAGGGGAATGACCCACCAGGCAATTTCCGACTTTAAAGCAACACTACCCCTATGCCGCAAAATGTGGCATAGGGGTAGTGTTTTCTGAAAACCAGCAAGATATGCGCATTCTCAGGGTTTACACCGCCGCATATTCCGGCAGATCCGGGAGCATGGTAACGGAAATTCCCCCGTTGCTGCGGTCAACCGAAATGGAAATGGGATGTTCCTTCGCCCATTGGGGATCCTGATCGGCATAGGCCTTCCACTTCCGGTAATGCTCGGCAACGCCGTCAAACAGGATCTCCTCCGCTTCTTTCCGGGCAGCGGCGGCATCTTCGATCCTTTCGTAAGTCCCGAGAAAATACTGCTTTTTCTGGAATA
>CAYUQN010000220.1:0-1087 GCA_964446815.1 uncultured Oscillospiraceae bacterium
ACGGTGCTGAGGGTGCCATCCCCGACTACAGCACCAGTAACCCCGCACCCTGGTCTTCCTACCAGTTCGAGAATTTGGTATTCGACGGGCAGGTTACCGGCATTGGCAATTATGCCTTCTATGGCTGTAACAGCCTGACCAGCGTTGACCTTCCGGACAGCATTACCTATATCGGCAACGGCGCATTCCAGAACTGCCAAGGTCTGACCATCGTCGAGCTTGGCACAGGCGTTGCCAGCATTGGCGAGAAGGCATTCGCAGATTGCAGCCAGCTGACGGACTTCCGGGTATACTTTGGTAATCAGAACTTTTGCTCCGCATACGGAAGCCTCTACAATACGGATATGTCGAAGCTGGTCTGTGTTCCCGGAGGCCTTTCCGGTTCCTTTGCCGTCCCCTATGGCGTTACGACCATTGATAAATATGCTTTCTATGGCTGTGACGGTCTGACCAGTGTCCTGATCCCTGTGGATGTCACCTCGATTGGCAACTCCGCATTCTCCGGCTGCACCGGCCTGACGGATGTTTACTATACCGGTTCCGCGACACAGTGGAAAGGTATCAAGATGGGAAAATCCAACACACCTCTGACCGACGCCAAGATTCACTATGACTATCTGGTACCCATTGCACAGGGTTCCTGTGGCGAAAATCTGAACTGGTTGCTGGCGGAAGGCGGCGCTCTGTACATTGCAGGCGAGGGTGCCATTCCTGACTACAGTCCGGAGAATCCCGCTCCCTGGTCTTCCTACCAGTTCTCGAGTCTGATAATCGAAGGATATGTTACCCGCATTGGCAATTATGCCTTCCAGAACCACAGTGAACTGACTTATGTGGACTTTAACAACCGTGTGAAGTCCATCGGCACCAATGCCTTTGCCGGGTGTACCGGATTGCATCAGGTACTATTCCACGGGTGCCAAGAGGAACGGCCTTCCATATCCGTGGGAAAGGGCAATGACCCCCTGGTTAATGTCAATTGGACCTACTACTTCCTGCTAATTACCGGTGCGCAGAATCTGGGCGATGGTTTGACTTCCGGCCAGAGCACCCAGCTCACCGCAACCATGAAGCCTGATGACACGGT
>CAYUQN010000221.1:0-1075 GCA_964446815.1 uncultured Oscillospiraceae bacterium
GGCGCAGGCGTTGTGTTCGTCGGCATGAAGCTTGTCGGCATATGCGAGAAGATCGCGGTCATATCCATGGTCGGCGTTGTCGGTATCCTGCTTGCGGCAACGCTTCTGCGCGACGTAAGCCCCATGCCCACCGGCTGGCACGGCTTTAATAACGCGCTGGCGCTGTTTGGCATGGTGTCGTTCTCGCTGTCGGCCGTTATGAGCACGCCGCAGGTCGTCAAAGGTCTCAACGGCGATGCAAAGCGCATACGCGCGGCCATAGCCGTGGGTCTTGCGATAAACCTCGCGCTCATTTTCATCATAACTCTCATGACTCTGCTCGGCGCAGGCAATGATATCACAGAGGACGGCGCACTGGTCGACCTTTCGCGTCATCTCGGCGGCTGGGTCGCTGTGATAGGCTATATCTTCACGCTGCTGGCGCTGGCTACCTCGTTCTGGGCAAACACCCTGAACCTGCGCGACATAGTCGGCGAGCAGACCGGCTGGAGCAAAAACATAAGCTGGCTTGCGGCAAGCGCCCCCTGCCTTATCCTTGCGCTGTTTGGCCTGAGCAGCTTTGTCGGCTTCACACGCTTTGCAAGCATCATCCAGGTCGTGACCGGCATCGGCATAATCGTCGCGTACAACCGCTCGCGCAAGCGCACAGGCGCATCGCCCATCTGCGGCAAGTTCGGCACGCTGCCGTTCCAGATCCTCGTCGTCGTGTTCTCGCTGGTGTCGAGTGTCGGCGCAGTTTTGCCGGTGAACTGATATGAAATGGCTTTACCTTGCCGCGGCTGCGGCAATCGTGCTCCCGCCATACACCGTGTGGAGCATATATAAATACGTCTTTGCGCGGAAAAGGCCGCCGCTGCTGAGCGCAGTTTTGGATAAGAAAACGCACGCGCCGGAATACTACGTCTGGCGCGATGCCCGCGCCGAGGCGTTTGGGCAAATGCAACACATAACGCACACGATGCTCTCCGACCGCGGCGAGGAGCTCAGGGGCTTTTACTTCCCCTGCGGCGGGGCGCCGTGCAAAAGGATAGCTTTTATCGTGCACGGCTATCACTCCGAGCATTTGGAGACGGCC
>CAYUQN010000222.1:0-1065 GCA_964446815.1 uncultured Oscillospiraceae bacterium
TTGAACTGGATGGTCAATAAGTTTTGATATAATGCTTCCATAGATACCTCCGTTATGAATTTGGGAAATCTAAGACATTCTACCATCCCGGCGGCAAAAATGGAGCAAAAAATAGTTAGGAGTTAGAAATTAGGAGTTGTCCCAAAACGTTGCCATGCAACAAATTAACACCTGGCTCCTAACTTCTAACTCCTCATTCCTAACTGTTTATTCGTCCAGCATTCGGTAGCCCACGCCCAGTTCGTTGATGAAGTAGCGGTTATCCCCGGGGCGGCAGCCCAGTTTTTTGCGGATGTTGGCCATGTTCACCTGAAGCTTCTTCACGCTTCCGTCGTCCATGCCGCCCCAGATAGAGCGGATGATGGTGGCGTAGGTCAGCACCTTGCCGGTGTGCTGGCTCAGCAGGGCCAGAATGTTGTATTCCGTCTGGGTCAGGTGCACCAGATTCCCAGCAATGCTGACCTGACGGCGGTCATAGTCAATGACCAGATCCTCCGTGGTGAACAGATTGCTGGGGGTGGTCATCTGAGCGGAATGGCGGTTTGTCCGCAGTGCCGCCCGCACCCGGGCCAGCAGTTCCGCCGTGCCAAAAGGTTTGGTGATATAGTCGTTGGCACCGGCATCCAGGGCATCGACTTTGTCGCTTTCATCCGTCCGGGCAGAGAGAACGATGACGGGCACCGTGCTTTCCATCCGGACTTCCTTCAAAAATTCCACACCGTCCGCATCCGGCAGACCCAGATCCAGCACCACCAGATCCGGCATGTGGGAGGCGAAGACCATCAAACCCTGACGGCAGCGTTCCGCCGTCACCACCTGATAGCCGTTGGCTTCCAGAATGGTCTGAACGAAGCTCAAAATGTTCCGGTCATCTTCAATAATCAGCACTTTATATTTGTTGTTACTCATAATTTTCCTCCAATTCCAGACTGAACCGGAAGCTTGCGCCGCCCTGAGGGCGGTCTTTTGCTTTCAGGTCACTGTTGTGGGCTTTGATAATGGTACGGCATACGGACAGGCCGATGCCCATGGAACTCCGGCTGGAATCCGTGGGAGCCTCGCTGT
>CAYUQN010000223.1:0-1053 GCA_964446815.1 uncultured Oscillospiraceae bacterium
ATAAAACCCCCATGATAATGGGAAAAGTAAGTAAGGGCCAGACTATCTCTTACCCTTTTGCTCGAAGCAGATCAAAGGAGCCTTTATGCTCTTTCTTCCATGTTTCAAGTTCTTCATCACTGTAGCAGTAATATTCCTTACTTTTTTGACGAATGATATACAAAGGAGTTACTGCACGATATAGCTTACCAGCCTCAACAAGTGGCCGCATATAGGTGTAAAAGAACGCAATTAGGAGAAGCTCAATATCGGCGCCATCGCTGTCTGCGTCTGTTGTAATGACGATCTTATTAAAGTTCATCTTATCAATATCAAAGTCCTTACCAAAACCAGCACCAATAACTTTGATAATATCAGACATTTCTTGATTCTGAAGGATTTTGTCAACGCTCGTTTTTAGAGGCGAGATAATCTTTCCTCGCAGCTGATAAATGCAATCAGTCTTGGTATTACGCGCTTCAATAGCAGAGCTTGCCGCAGATTGTCCCTCAACTAAAAGCAGATTTCTTTCCTTTGGATTTTTACTAATGCAGTCAGTAAATTTCTTGCTTAAAGCCATCTTAGCTTTTAATCCCTTCTCTTTTGGCTGACGCACCGCTTCTCTGGCTTTCCGTGCCGCTTCACGAGCCTTGCGTGCATTTAAACTCTTATCAATAATTGCTTTAATGTTCTTCTTTTGTGGACCTAAAATATCTTTTAGAGCTTGAGTGGTAAGCTTTTGAGCATAAGTACGTCCCTCTGAAGAACTCAATTCTTCTTTATTCTGCCCCTTAAAAACCGGATCGATCATTTTAAAGTTAAGAATAAGAATCATTCCTTCTTCATAGTCCGATCCAGTTAAATTGGCATCTTTTTCTTTCAACCAACCGTTCTCTCGAGCAAAAGCATTTAGTGAACTAGTCCAAGCGGTTTTGAAACCAGTTAAGTGCGTGCCGCTATTTTGAGGAATATTGTTAGTATATAGCTTAATGGTTGAAGAATAGGTGTTACTATAACCAATAGCAACTTCCAGCTGGAACTTATCTTCACTAGCATCGAAATAAATTGGTTCAG
>CAYUQN010000224.1:0-1048 GCA_964446815.1 uncultured Oscillospiraceae bacterium
GTTTTATTTTTTCCAAAATAAGCATATGCAATACCTCGTTTATTTTTAATTATTCATTTTCTAGATTTCTTATAAAGTCAATTAATTCTTTAAATCTTGGTTCTTTATTAGCCCAATTGTCATGCATTGGTATTATAAGATTTCTGAAAAGATTTATATCTGATTTTACTATAGTCGTTTTATATTCGTTAATTGCTCTTTCTGTGCTATTATTTTCACTTTGCATCCATAATTCTGCAAAAAAGTCTTCAGTTTCTTTTGCAGAATCTCTAAATATTTGTTTTTCTTCTTCGTTTAAAGAATTCCAAAAAGGAGCGCCTATTGCTAAAATATCAGATAATCTGGTATGTTCCGTCAAAGAGAAATATTTTGCAACCTCGCAATGAGCCGTTTCAACATAAGACGGCATATTATTTTCTGCGCCGTCTATTACTCCTTGCTGTAAAGATGTATAAACTTCGCTAAAATTTAGAGTGACTGGAGTTCCGCCAAGTAGTTGAATCATTTCTATAGCGGTAGGAGAATCCTGCACTCTTATTTTTAATCCTCTTAAATCCTGCGGAGTATTGATTCCTCTCGGTTTTGTATATATGCTTCTTGCTCCGCCTTCTATATAAATTAAAGATACGAAACCTTTATCAAGAGTAGATTCGAATATTTCGGTCATCTTATCGCTATCCATCACTCTTCTATAATGTTCATAATCTTTATAAATATAAGGCAAATTAAGTATCGAATATATTTGGTCGAATCCTTCCAAAACGGCTGAATTAATATGGGCAAATTGAATAACACCAGATTTTGCTAATTCTAAAGACGCTTTTTGGTCTCCTAATTGACTCGAAGGATATATTTGTATTTTAAATTTTCCTTCACTTTTTTCTTCCACTATTTCGGCAAATTTTTTATAAGCGATATCTACAGGGTAGCCTGTTGCATGATTATGCGATAGTTTCAAAACGGACGAATCTTCTTTAGAACCGCATCCTATAATAAATATTACAGCAAAAAATAATAAGTAGTTTAAAAATTGATTTCTATTCATAAT
>CAYUQN010000225.1:0-1042 GCA_964446815.1 uncultured Oscillospiraceae bacterium
CCTCCCGGGAGAAATTGGTAAAATAGGTCAATGCCCGGTCGCCGCCGCAGTATACGTCATACCGGGAAACGTCATAATCGCTGCCGGTGGTCAGGATCTCCGGGAAAATGATCGTTTCGGAATAGCTGCCCTGACGCACCATTTGAGTTTCCGGTGCTTCCAACTGGAAAACGGTGTCAAATTTCGGCTCGATCAGCGTCAGATCATCCAGCCCGGCATAGAGTCTTCCCACTCGTCGGCCAGCGCTGCCCAGAAAAATTTCCGGGTAGACGGTGTAAGTATAGCTGTCCGGATCCGTCAGCACCGGATCCACGGCAAAGCTTTCGTCCACCTGGGCAAGATAGTTTACGATCTGCTGATAGGCCCAGAAGCCCATTTCTTCCGTCCAGTGGTGATCCGTTACATAATACATGGCATAGTGGTCAAGGTTCTGTTCCTTTTCCAGTACCCGAAGATCCAGATAAGGAACGTTATTTTCTGCCAGAACCGCCAGAAAGGCGTCAGCATTTTCGTTGGAATAGTCCTCCACGCCGTAAGGAAGCTGTTTATCCTCCGGGTCGATCTTGAAAGGGGTGATGATATAAACAAAGGGGATGTCCATCTGTTCCAGATTCTTCTGGAAATCGGCTATGTTTTCCGCTTTCCAGGCAACCTCCGTCTCCGGGATGATATAGGTCAGCTGGCCATTGTCCAGCCGGTAACGGTCATTGACACAGCGCATTCCCAGCAGCCGCTGGAAGCCACCGTTGAGATCCAGGAAGTATTCTTTATAAGGAAGGCCGTCGTTGTACAGATATTCCAGCCCGGAAATATCCAGCACATGGCTTTCCCGCCAGGTGGCAAATGTCTGGTAGGTACCGTAGTACAGCGTTCGCACGCCCAACACCAGCATCACCGCCAGCAGCAGAAGAAAGCACAGTGCTGTGAGATTCTTAGTGGAAAAATATTTTTTCATAAACGCCTCAGAAGTTAAAGTAGATAAAGGGATTGTGGGCACCCATGGCAAGGTAGGATACCCCCAGCAGAAGCAGCAGCATGCAGG
>CAYUQN010000226.1:0-1036 GCA_964446815.1 uncultured Oscillospiraceae bacterium
GCAAGGATAACCGAAGCTGTGCAGGTGCAGGTCGGGGTATTTGATAAGTATAACTGATTATAAGTAGATTTAGCAGAGCCGGGCGAGAGCGTCCGGCTTTTACATATTTGTCCGTGATAGGACAAAGTATGCCATTCATATAATGAAATGTGGATTGGAGGTCAGATGGATGAATGTTGCAATTTATATAAGAGTTGGAAATAAAGAACAGCTTGAAGCAGATAAAGAAATTGAAATTCAGAGAAATGAATTGAGAGACTTTTGTGAAAAGAAAAAATACCAGATAGTTTCCGAATATGTGGAGCGACGAAGTGGATTAGCAGAATCTCAGATAATAGAAAAGTTAAAACAGTGTATTAAAGAAAAAGAAATACAGGGCGTGGTAATAACTGATTATTCCAAAATCAGTCGCAATATAAATGATCTTATGAATTTTTGCAACTTTATGAAAGAGAATGAGGGGACTCTAGTAAATATGAATCATCATATTGAAAAGCAGGAAAAGGAAATAGATTTGGTCAATCTCAGAAAGGCATAGGACAAAGTAGTTGGATAATATAATAGGAAAGAGCAGGTGTGATGAGGTTTGGATATGGATTTGACAATAGAAGAATTAAACCGTATGCAGTCCATGAATATCATGGAATTGAAACGGGAAGAACTTGCCAATGCAGAAGATATTGAGATTGATACAACAAAGTGTGTGGAGAGTCGGATTAAATCCTATGTGGAACAGATGGGCAATCCCTTTGCTCAGAATGTTGGAGAATATATTTTACAGATTGGTTTTATGGAAGGAACAACGGATTTGATTGATGACCGTATGATTTTACTGACTAAGCGTAAAACGCTAATTACGGTTTAAGAGGAAAAGACTCTTTACAAGGAAAGAAAGTTATGTTAACCTAAAAACAGGATTATTTCAGTGGGAATCCTGATTGTAGGTAACAATGCCCCGTAGGACGGGTTTTGCTAACAATATTTAATCAGGAGGAACGCAGATGAAAGCAAAAGAGTTTTACAATGTAGCCATTTA
>CAYUQN010000227.1:0-1031 GCA_964446815.1 uncultured Oscillospiraceae bacterium
TCCGTCATCGTGACCACGGAAAGCGTCTGTCCCCGGTTCCAGCCCAGAGAGCTGGGGCTGGATATGGACGTGGTAGACTGAAATGGCCTACAAGCGGATCCTGACCATTCAGGATATCTCCTGTGTGGGACAATGCTCCATGACAGTGGCTCTGCCCATTCTCTCCGCCTGTGGCCATGAGACCTGCGTCCTCCCCACTGCCCTGCTCTCCACCCACACCGGCGGCTTTGGCCAGCCGGAGGTGGTGCATCTGGACACTGCGGCGGACAAACTATGGCGACACTGGCAGGATAACGGCATCACCTTTGATGCCGTGCTGGTGGGATACCTGGGCAGCATTGGGGCGGTGGAAACGGCCGGAAAAATCCTGGATACCATGGTGGTTCCCGGCGGCCTGAAAATCGTGGATCCTGCCATGGCCGACCATGGCAAGCTCTATTCCGGCTTTGACGAAACCTACGCCCGGGCTATGGCCGAACTTTGCCGGAAGGCGGATGTGGTCATCCCCAATGTGACGGAGGCTGCCATGCTGGCAAGAATGGAATACCGGGAGGAGTTGGACGAAAGCTACGTCCGCAGCCTTTTGGATGGGTTGGACTATCCCAACGTGGTTCTGACCGGCGTTGGCTATCAGGAAGACCAAACCGGCGTGGTGGTAAGATCCGAAGGAAACCGGTTCCACCATATCCACCCGAAGCTGGAAAAAAGCTATCATGGCACCGGAGATATTCTGGCCGCCTGCCTGACCGGCGCCCTGATGCGGGGAAAACCTCTGGAAGACTCCGCTGTCATTGCCGCCGATTTTACCTGCCGCTGCATCCAGGAAACCGCCCGGAACCCTGCCCACTGGTATGGCATCAAATTCGAGCCGTTACTACCGGAGCTGATAAATTTGTTAAACACCTGACCCGGAGTGTGCTCCCCACAACCGGGTCAGATTCTTCCTTGACAGAATGCCCAATTCCGGGTAAAATATAGCAGTGCCATATGCCCCAGTAGCTCAGTCGTATAGAGCGATCGCCTCCTAAGGT
>CAYUQN010000228.1:0-1029 GCA_964446815.1 uncultured Oscillospiraceae bacterium
TCTCCGACAGCAGTTCCAGCAGGAAGGCTTCAAATTCTTCATCCGCCTTGTCCACCTCATCGATGAGAAGCACCACCGGCTTTTCCGACCGGATGGATTGGAGCAGTGGCCGCTCCAGCAGGTAGTCATCACTGAACAGGGAGCGGGTCAAAGCGTCCTTGTCCGTCTGTGCTTGATTGACCTGAATGGACAGCAACTGCTTCTGGTAGTTCCACTCATAGAGGGCCTTGCTTTCGTCCAGCCCTTCATAGCACTGCAGCCGCACCAGATCCCGGACAAGGGCAGAAGCCATGACTTTGGCAATCTCCGTCTTGCCCACACCGGCAGCGCCTTCGATCAGCAGCGGCCGCCCCAACTGCAAGGCAACATACAGCACCGTGGCAAGGGTATCATCGTAAATATAATGGGCATCGTCCATTTTTCGCTTCAATTCGTCAAAGGTCATGTTCTTTCCTCCGTTTTTCTTTTATCATACCACAAAGCCGGGAAATTGGAAAGTGAGAAAGTCACAAAAAGGGAGCCGCCAAAATAGCAGCTCCCTAAAAATACGGTGTCATTGCGAACCAGTGCCGCAGCACTGGCTCGCAATGACACAATGATTTGCAATTTTCCTGATTATTTACAGGCCACGGCCTCGATCTCCACCAGTGCGCCCTTGGGCAGATCCTTCACGGCGAAGGCGGCACGGGCGGGCTTGTTGTCGGTGAAGAAGGTCTCGTAAACGGCATTCATGGCACCGAAGTCAGCAATTTCTGCCAACAGGACAGTGGTCTTCACCACGTCGTTCATGCTGTACCCGGCGGCTTCCAGAATGTTGCGGACATTGGTCAGGGACTGACGGGTCTGGGTGGTGATATCCTCCCCTGCGAAAGCACCGGTAGCAGGATCAATGGGGATCTGACCGGAAACAAAGACCATATTACCGGCCTGAACCGCCTGAGAGTAGGGGCCGATGGCGGCGGGGGCATTAGGGGTATGGATGGGGGTATTCATGAGAATTTCTCCTTTTCAAAATAGTTTTCGTTATAT
>CAYUQN010000229.1:0-1024 GCA_964446815.1 uncultured Oscillospiraceae bacterium
GCAAATGGGGTCACCTCAATATTCGTAGGTAAATCGCTGCCCAGAATGCGGAAGTCGGCATAGGATTCATTCATAATGACCAGGATATTCGGAAGATCTTCCCCAGGTTCACTGTCAACATCGTATTGCTGGGCCAGGGTATCCAATGCGGCGGGATCGTAGGATTCCGGTGCGCTTACATGACTGTCCCGGAGCAGACCGGCAAAATTCAGAAAAAGGCCATTATAGCTGGTGCCTTCGTTGCTCCAGGTTTTGCTGCGCAGGGGAGGAAGCTTCAGGGTGATCAGCAGCAAGCACAATGCGGTACAGATAAGTGCGCCAATCCTGAGCCACAGTCGGCGGAAGCGGTTATCCCCATTGGGAATGGTTTGCAGCATCATAACAGACCAGAGCCACAGCAACCAGCCCAGGGCCATATTTTGCTGCACGGTAAAGGTATACTGGCCTGCGACATTCAGTGCGGTTTGGAGGGCGAGAAAGTCAGCAGGCTGCAATTCCGTCCCGCGGAACTGAAAGATGAAGCTGTTTGCAGTGGTGAACAACAGCAAAAGTGCAGAAGCTGTGATAACGGCCGGTTTGATTTTCCCAATCAAGGCAAGGCAAATGCCATAAACTACGGCGGCACAGGCGAAATTCATCACCAGCCGATACAGATCCAATTGCAAAAATCCAATGGAGCCGATCATGAGATTGGGAATGATGCAGCTGACCAGAATGCACACACAGCCTAAAAACACATTCAGGGCGAAGGTGAGAAGCGGATGAATATCCGGGATCCGCAGAAAAGCAGAAAGCAGAAAAAGTCCGCAGAACAGCACGCCGGCGGCAGCATTGCCATACACAAGCCACATGAGTGGCAAAACGGATAATGCAAGCAAAAGACTTACGATTTTTGCTTTGGAAATTTTTTTGAGGGGGATTTGCAGATTTACCAAGGTAACACTTCCTAAAGAATATGGTTATTTCGCGGAAAGATCCACACTTCTGCGGATCATGCTGAGGGCGGGGACTCTCTTGGGCAGTT
>CAYUQN010000230.1:0-1016 GCA_964446815.1 uncultured Oscillospiraceae bacterium
GATATGAGCCGTATCGGCAGAAACTATCTGGAAGTCGGTCTCTACACGGAAATGCTTTTCCCTGAACACGATGTCCGCTTCATCGCTGTGAACAGCGGTGTGGACAGTGCCAATCAGCAGGACAACGATTTTACGCCGTTCTTGAATATCATCAACGAGTTCTATGTCAAGGACAGCAGTAAAAAGGTCAAAGCGGTTATGAAGCAGAAAGGTGAATCCGGTGAGTATCTGACTACCAACCCGCCCTACGGCTACATGAAAGACCCCGACAATCCAAAGAGACATTGGATTGTGGACGATGAAGCCGCAGTCGTTGTCCGTCAGATCTTCGCATGGTGTATGGAGGGCTTCGGTCCCTCTCAGATTGCCAAGAAGCTGAAGGAAGCAAAGGTGGATTGTCCCACCGTTCATTGGATGAAAATGGGACGAAATGCCCCTGCCAAGACACCAGACAATCCTTACAATTGGGCACCACGTACCATCACAGGCATACTGGAAAAGCAGGAATACCTTGGTCACATGGTCAACTTCAAAACCCGTAAGCAGTCATATAAGAGCAAAAAGAAACTCGAAAACCCTCCCGATCAATGGAAGATTTTCGAGAACACCCATGAAGCCATTATTGACGAAGAAACCTTTGCCCGTGTGCAGGAACTTCGCAAGAACAAACGCAGACCTGCCCGAACAGGCAAGACCAATATGTTCTCCGGTCTCGTTCGCTGTGCCGATTGTGGTGAGAAATTGTACTACTGCACCAGCAACAGTTTTGAAACCAGACAAGACCACTTCGTATGCTCCACTTCCCGTAAAAAGGGCAAGGAGGTCTGCGACACCCACTTCATCCGTGCTGTGGTACTGGAAGAAGGTACCCTTCAACACATGAGATTGGTAATTCAATGTGTTGCCGATTATGAGGATGCGTTCCGCAGAGCATTGGGCGCAAAGCGAAGTGAGGAAGCAAAGAAAGAGCTTTCTGCCAAAAAGCGAACCTTGCAGAAATCTGAAAACCGTCTGGC
>CAYUQN010000231.1:0-1013 GCA_964446815.1 uncultured Oscillospiraceae bacterium
AGCCAATTATTTTTCTTCCCTTGATAGCAAGCAGATCGCTTCGACACGGAGTGTTTCGTGGAATAGTATAGGGAATATGTCTATCCCTACAAGCTGAAATTTATCTATCGTTATCTATCAATATCGCTCTGCATGGCGAACCATCCGCACCCGACAAATTCAGTGGTGCGGCATTTAAGAAATAGACTCCTTCAGGCACCTCCAATAGTCGAATCCCTTCAAGCAATATAACATTAGCGCCTAAAAGAGCACGGTGCACTGCCATTGGTGCATTTTTCGGTCCGATCGTCTGGGATTCATTTCCCAAAAGCAATACATTTGAAGACGCAAATACCTTTGCCGCCGTCAATGATACTTCAACATCTCCTTTGATCAAAAGCCGCTTTGCTGCTTCCGAATCCTGTTTTTTTGCTTTTTCAATTATTTCTACAGCATCGTCTCCGGTTACGATCCCATGGTGTTGTGCCACATAAGCCATTCCCACAAATGCCTCTAAGCATATCTCGTCCACCGTTTTGCCGTCTCTAATGAAATGAAATGGTGCATCTATATGCGTGCCGTTATGTGTACACATATGAAATGCCGTCAAATTATATACTTCACCCTTTTCCATGGATTTAAGCACCGTTTTCTCCGGTGTCGGGTCATCGGGGTATACCTGACAGCAGAAAACTTCTTGGGAAATGTCATAGATTTTCATTGTTTAGTTCTCCATTACAGATTCCGATCTGGCGTTCCGCAAGAACTGTCATTAATACCAAATCTTCATCTTCCGCATCCCTCGCTCAAAGAGCTCGGTCAATTCCGATTTGTATTTCTATTTATTATAGCATATTTCAATAAAAATTTCATCAACTAACGATGAACGACAAAAGCACCCTGCGTTTCTGCAAGGTGTCCGTCTGTCGTCTTTATTCAGCCTATTTATTTTTCTTTCCTTGACAGCAAACACACCGTCTCAACGGTATTACCTTTTTCCCACAAAAGTTGCCTTACCTCTTGACCGTTCCGAT
>CAYUQN010000232.1:0-1008 GCA_964446815.1 uncultured Oscillospiraceae bacterium
CGGGACAAGGATCTGGATCTGGGACAACTGCGGCTCCATGTCACCCGGGAGCAGCTTCTTGGAACCCTTGCCTTCTCCGCCGGTATCATCGATCAAAAGAAAGGCATTTCTCCACAGGAACTGACGAAGGAATTCTCCTGGGAGAAGATTCATTGGGACAGCATTTATTTGAATGCGACGGATTTGCTTTAATTTTCAATAATTGGTGTCATTCCGAGTCAGTGCGCACGAAAATTATGGTATGATTGCCACCGGCAATCATACTCGTTTCAAATTCGCTGCGCGGAGCACCACTAACGTGGGAATCACCCGGATTTTCAGACTTGTACGTCTATCATGGGGATTGCCACACCAGCCTGCGGGCTGGTTCGCAATGACACCTTATTTTTTTCGGTTTTTTGACATCTACCATTGTTTTTCCGTGGATAACTGGGGTTATCCACATGCCGCAACTGTACTTTTCCACAATTTCCACAGGTTTTTCCACAGCCGTTGACGATTTTCCTGTTGAAACATCGGGGAGTCTGTCGATGTTTTCCACTTTTTCCACAGATGTGTGCACAATTGTGGAAAAAGTTATGCACAGCTGTAGCAGTTAGGAGTTAGGAATTAGGAGTGAGGAGTTGTATTTTTCTCCCAAAAATTTGGGCTAACTCCTAACTCATCACTCCTAACTTCTAACTATAAAAACACTCCACAGTTTTCCCAAAAACTGTGGAGTGTTTTTATTTTACTTATTCTTCAGCAGATCCCGGATCTCGGTGAGCAATACTTCTTCGTTGGAAGGCTTGGGAGGTGCGGGGGGAGCGGCTTCTTCTTTCTTTTTGCCCAGCTCCGTCAGCTTATTCAGGCTCTTTACCAAGAAGAACACCACCAACGCCAGAATCAGGAAATTGATAACGGCGGAGATAAAATTGCCGTAATTCAGGGTATTCTGAATCACATTTCCCGCATCATCCAGCACCGGCTCAGAAAAAAGCCGGGGCAGAACGATCTTCAGCTCGGAAA
>CAYUQN010000233.1:0-1007 GCA_964446815.1 uncultured Oscillospiraceae bacterium
CGCTGGGCTGCGCCGTGTCGGCTACGCTGGCCGTGGCGGGACATCCGCTCCTTGCCCTGCCCGCTGCCATGATCGCCGGTGCTGCCGCCGGATTTATCACCGCTTTTTTGCAGACGAAATTGCGGATCCCCTCCATTCTGGCGGGCATTATCACCAATACGGGACTGTACACCGTGAATCTGGCGGTGATGGGCTTTTCCTCCAATGTGACCATGCTCCGCACCACCACTTTGTTTACCATGGTGCAGCCTTACCTTGGCAGCTTTTATAAGCTGGTGCCTGCCGCCGTTATTACGGTGCTGGCAGGGATCTTGCTGGTGCTGTTCCTGAAAACCCGGCTGGGTCTTTCCATCCGGGCCACCGGCGACAATCCGGATATGGTTCGGGCATCTTCCATCAACACCGCTTTCACCGTCACCGTGGGACTGTGTCTGGCCAACGCTCTGACCGCTCTCTCCGGTGCGATTCTTGCCCAGTACCAGAAAACTGCCGACATTAACCTGGGCACCGGCATGGTCATCATCGGTCTGGCATCCCTCATCATCGGTGAGACCCTGCTGCCCAAGGGCAAGCTGGGGAGCAAGGCCTTCGGGGCCATCCTCGGCAGTATCGTCTACCGGTTCATCATCGCCATTGCCCTGCGGCTGGATCTGCCCAGCGAATGTTTAAAGCTGATCTCTGCCACCATCGTGGCACTGGCCATCGGCCTGCCTGCCATCCAGAGCGGCATGAAGCCTGCCACCCGGCAAGGAGGAAAGTAAGATGCTGAAGATCCATTCCATTTCCAAAACCTTCAATCCCGGCACCGTCAACGAAAAGAAAGCTCTGACGAACCTGAGCCTGCAACTGGATAAAGGCGATTTTGTCACCATTTTGGGCTCCAACGGTGCGGGTAAATCCACGCTGTTCAACGCCATTGCCGGTACCTTTGTGGTGGACAGCGGCTCCATCGTTCTCGACGGCGCCAACATCACCAACCAGCCGGATTACAAGCGCAGCAAGTACAT
>CAYUQN010000234.1:0-1006 GCA_964446815.1 uncultured Oscillospiraceae bacterium
CGTATTCCTCAAACTCGGTACGGGCTCTCATAATGACCTTGCCGCGACCTGTCATATACGCCTGACGGATGCCGGCTCTGCCCATGATGATTCCCTTGGTGGGAAAGTCGGGGCCTTGGATATGCGTTAAAAGCTCCGTCATCGTGACATCGGGATCCTCAAGAACGCAAACGCAAGCGTCAATGACCTCACCGAGATTGTGCGGCGGAATATTTGTCGCCATACCGACGGCGATACCGCTTGAGCCGTTGACAAGAAGATTGGGAAATCTCGATGGGAGCACCTTCGGCTCCTGTCTCGTTTCATCGAAGTTGGGGAGGAAATCCACCGTCTCCTTGTCGATATCACGAAGCATCTCATCGCACATTCTCGCCATTCTCGCCTCTGTGTATCGGTAAGCAGCAGGGGGATCACCGTCAACGGAGCCGAAGTTACCGTGGCCCTCTATGAGGGGGTAACGCATGGAAAAGTCCTGTGCAAGACGAACGAGTGCGTCATACACCGAGCTGTCACCATGGGGATGGTAGCGACCCAAAACGTCACCGACTGCCGTTGCACACTTGCGGAACGGCTTGTCATGCGTCAGGTTATCCTCGTACATTGCGTAGAGTATTCTGCGGTGAACGGGCTTTAAGCCGTCACGCACATCGGGGAGGGCACGGCCTACGATAACGCTCATTGCGTACTCGATATAGCTCGTTTTCATTTCCTTTACAAGCTCGGACTGAACTATGTGCTGCTGCGGAAATGCTATCTCCTCCGGTTTATAATCCTTGTTTTTCTTTAATGCCATATTTTCATCCTCGTCATCAGTAATCGAGGTTTACCGCGTACTTTGCGTTTTCCTCGATGAACGCCTTTCTCGGCTCGACCTGCTCACCCATGAGCACGGTGAATATCTCGTCCGCCTTCACGGCATCCTCAAGGCAAATGCGGCGCAGAGTCCTCGTCTCGGGGTTCATGGTGGTCTCCCACAGCTCATGGGGATTCATTTCGCCCAAGCCCT